>NZ_JBHTTU010000146.1:7656-10272 GCF_042794375.1 Kitasatospora sp. NPDC056531
GCGGGCACGAGCAACGGTGTCACCTTCAGTTACACCGTTCCACCTGTGATCACCGCTCTGAGCCCGGCCTCGGGCGCGGTTGGCACTTCGGTGGTGATCAGTGGTTCGGGGTTCACCGGCGCGTCGTCGGTGCACTTCGGGAGCGCTTCGGCGACGTTCACAGTGCTGAGCGACAGCCAGATCCAGGCCACGGCTCCCGCGGGATCCGGAACGGTCCAGGTCTCGGTCACCACAGCGGCGGGCACGAGCAACAGTGTGGCCTTCGCCTACACCGCCTCACCCGTGATCACCGCTCTGAGCCCGGCCTCCGGGCCAACGGGCGGCACCAACATAGTGACGATCAACGGCTCCGGGTTCACCGGCGCGACGTTGGTGCAGTTCGGCAGCGCCTCGGCGCTGTTCACGGTGGTCAGCGATGCCCAGATCACGGCGACGGCGCCCGCGGGCACCGGTTCCGTCCCCGTCACCGTCACCACCCCGGCGGGCACCAGCAACAGCGTGACGTACACCTACATCAACGCACCCGTGATCACCAGCCTGACCCCGAACCAGGGGCCGACCAGCGGTGGGAACACCGTCACCATCTCCGGCACCAACCTGTCGGGCGCGACCTCGGTGCTGTTCGGCACCCACGCCGCCACGATCACCACCAACACCGCCGCCCAGATCACCGTCACCGCACCCGCAGGAGCGGCGCAGTCGGTCAACGTCACGGTCACCACCTCGGCGGGCACGAGCAACCCGCTGCCGTACTTCTACGTCACGGCCCCGGTCATCATCGGCCTGAACGTGACGGTGGGGCCGAGTGGCGGCGGGAACACCGTCACCATCTTCGGCTCCGGCCTGGCTCTCACCAGCGCCGTGCACTTCGGGCCCGCCGCGGCCACCAACATCACCGTGATCTCCGACAGCCAGATCACGGTCACCGCCCCTGCCGGCACGGGGACCGTCCTGGTCACGGCCACCACACCAGGCGGCACCAGCACCGTCGGGCTGGGCAACGCCTACTACGTCTACGTCGCCCCACCGATCATCAACTCCCTCACCCCGGCCCAGGGTTCGGTGTCCGGCGGGGACGACGTCCTGATCAGGGGAAGCAACCTCACCTACACCGACGCCGTGTTCTTCGGCACCGCTCCGGCGTCCTTCGCCCCGGTCTCCGACACCATGCTCGTGGCCACCTCACCGGCCGGGGCCGCCGGCCCGGTCACCGTCACCGTCCACTCCCCGGGCGGCACCAGCAACGGCGCCACCTTCCAGTACCAGCCATAGCCCGCCCCGAACACCGGTCCGCGGGATCAACCGTCCATCCCGCGGACCGGGCTGTCGGCTCTTCGAGCCTCCAGCGCGCGCTGCGCCTTGAGCTCCACCGCCGCGCCACCGCCGCGACATCACCGACCGCGCCGCCGGGGACGGCCTACCAGACCCACCAGACCACCGACGTCGCCAAACGCCGTCTGACCGGCCCGCGTGGCTCGACGAGCTTGTGCTTCTCCTGGTCGCGGACGGCTTCGGCGACGTGCTCGGTGCGGTTGTGCTCGCGGTCGTCGGTGCCGCTTGCGACCAGGGCGTGCAGCTGCTTGAAGGTGGCGACCTTGAGCACGCCGAGGACGGCGAGGACGTCGTCGCGCACCGAGCCCCAGGAGCCGTTCGGGTTGCGGGCGGAGCGGCGGAAGTGGACCCGGCCGGGCCGGGCCGGCGGCTGCTGGTCGTCTCGGGCGTGCTCCTGGTCCTCGTGCATGTCCGCTCCCCGTGGCTGGTGCTGATCTTCCCCAGACGGGTAAGGACGGGATTACTGAACCTGAAAGCGTGATGTCGGAGCTGTTCGTGACAGTTGCTGGGCTGTTCCGCTACCCCTGGGATCGTGAGGTACGCGCAGGGCGGAGAGTTGACCGACGCCGAGAGGGCCGCGCGGGAGCGGATCCGGCTGCAGGCTGTGGAACGCTTCGAGGGCGGGGAGAAGAACCGGGAGATCGCCACCGCTCTGCGGGTGAGCTAGCGGTCGGTGGAGCGATGGCGCCGGCAGTGGCGTGAGCGAGGTGAAGCCGGAGTCCTGTCGAAGGGATCACCTGGCCGTCCGAGGCTCATCGAGAGGCAAATCGCCAGGTTGGAGCGCGAGTTGGAGCGGGGCCCGCTGGTCCACGGCTGGGAGGATCAGCGCTGGACCCTCGCCAGGGTGAAGACGCTGATCGGCCGCCTGTTCCACGTCAGCTACACGGTCGAGGGGACCTGGGCGTTGCTCAAGCGTCACGTCGTGGCAGCAGCCAGCCCGCAGGGCCATCGAACGCGACGACCAGGCAGTCGAGTTGTGGAGGAAGGAGGTCTGGCCCCAGGTAAAAGCGCGGCGGCGGCTCGGGGAGCCTGTCTGGTCTTCGAGTTGCGCCGTGAGGCGCTGGGATTCGTGTGGAGGTGAGAGACCTTCACCGCTGACCTGTCGTAGCAGGGAGGTGGAGCTGAGGGCAGCCTGATCCGGGTGACGCCGGGGAGGGCGGGAGCGGCCCTGACGAAGCCGGGACGTGGCAGTGAGCTGCCCCGGATTTCGTGGAGTCCGCGATCGTGTGATCAAGCGGCCTGTGGGGCTTGCTCCAGTTGCGCCCAGTACGCCTGTTCGTACTC
>NZ_JBHTTU010000147.1:0-10271 GCF_042794375.1 Kitasatospora sp. NPDC056531
CAGGTATGCCAGACGGAGCAACACGAGTGATCATCCTGCCGCAGCCACCAAGCAAGTCCTTGAGCTGCATGGATGACATTCTCGGCAGGCTCAGCTCTGCAGCGGGGCACAGCCCACCAGCCGGCGCTCGCTGTCCGGCGGCTGCTTCGGCGTGGGACTGGCCGTCGTCAACGCACTGTCGGGCCGTCTGACGGCCGAGGTGCGGCGCGACGGCACCCGCTGGGTGCTGGAGTACGAGCGAGGCGTAGCTGTCGCGACGCCCGCCCGCACCGGACCGGCCGATGGCAGCGGGACCGCGATCACCTTCCGGCCCGATGCCGAGATCTTCGAGACACTGGAGTTCTCGTTCGACACGCTGGCCAAACGGTTCAGGGAACTGGCCTTCCTGAACAGGGACTTGGATATCACCCTGACCGATGACCGAGACCCCGCGGCGCCCCGGGCCGTCGGCTTCCGCTTCCCGGGCGGACCGAGGGACCACATTGCGGGGCGGAGCGCCCCCCACCCGGACGTGATCGGCTTCGAGCGCGAGTACTCCGAAATTGAGGGAACCATCGAGGTGGCCCTCCGCTGGTGTGACTCCCGCGAGGAACGGGTCGCAAGCTACGCCAACAGCCGGCCGACCACCGGCGGCGGCACGCACGAGCTCGGCTTCCGCGACGGCCTGGCGGCCGCGGTCACCACCTACGCCCGCGAGCAACAGCTGCTCACTCCGTCCGGCCCCGACTTCACCCTCACCCAGCTCGGCGCGGGCCTGACGGCGGTCGTGGCGGTGAAACTCGACCGCCCCGAGTTCGAGGGGGCCACCCGCGACCGACTGGGCAACGGCCCCGTACGCGCCTGCGTCGCCGAGGCCGTCCGAGAACACCTGGCCGCCTGGTTCCACGCCAACCCGGCGCAGGCGACGGCCGTCCTCGCCCGGATCCCGATGACCGCCCGCCACCGATAGCAGCGCACCGAAGACACCGAAGCCCAGGTCGGGGGTTGGTCCCCGGCCTGGGAATTTCGGTGGCGCGGGCGGTCCCAACGACCCCACCAGCCACAGGGCACGACAGATCTCAAACACGGTCTCAGCTTGTTCTTTATCTACCAAGATCTTCCAGGTTTGCCGATGGCCTTGAGGGTCTTGGGGCGTTTGACGGTTTTTTCCGACGTCGTAGCGGGTGGCGGGTCGTCGGTTCTTTGAGCCGAGAGGGCGCCCGGGTCCGGACCCGGTCGGTTGAGGAACACGGGCCGGGCAGAGCAGGTGCACGCGGATGTTCCTGAACCCGCGGCGGACCCGGGCCGGGGTAAGGCGTTCGGGCTTGGATGGCTTCTCCCAGGGCCGACGGAGGTCCGCGGCGAGGGGGCGGGCGAGGCGAAGCTGGGTGTGGGCGACGACCAGGAGCCAGGTCCAGCGGTCCGCTGCCTCGGGAGTACGGACTTTCGGGGTGGTCCAGCCGAGCGTCTGTTTTCCGAAACGGAAGGTGTGCTCCAAGTCGAACCTTCTGAGGAACACCTGCCACCACAGATCCACGTCTACCAGGGTGGCGCCGGTCTTCGAGAACCACAACCACACCGGCGGGGCCTCCCGTTCCTTCGAGAGGTGCTCGACCTTCAAACGGACCAGAGTGCCTTCGACGATGGGGAGTTCGCCGTCGTGCTCGAGCCAGGCCGAGCGGTGGGTCAGTCTCGGGTGGACCCGGTCCCACGCCTGGGCTTCGGCCTTGCCGTAGTTCACGGTGGCGGTGGCCGTGGTGATCGCCGGTTCGGGCCAGGTCTCGGGCTTGGCGAAGCGGAACTCCGGCCCGTGCTTGGGCGGCCGGCCATTGACGCCGTGCGTCCTCGGTGGTTTCGGCAGACGCATCACCCTGTCGGAGCGGATCCGTCCGATCAGCTCGACGGGGAGGTCTCGTAGCACCCAGGCCAGGCGGGTGACGTCGTAGCCGGCGTCCATGACGATCGTGATGTCCGGGTCGTCGGGCGTCCACTGACCAGCTGTGACGAGCCGTTCGGCAACGGCCCTCAGCTGGGCGGCGGTGACCGCGGTCGTGTCGTCCTCGGGCCCGAGCCGGACAACGTCCAGGATGCCGGTCCACGAGGTGGCGCCGGGCTCCAGGACGGCAACGAAGGAGTACGGCCAGCCCGGGATGAACTGCGACGCGGACTTCGCCCGCCCGTAGACGTGGCAGAACAACCGGTCGGCCGAGCACGGTGCATCCGACCGCAACCACGGCGATACATCGACCGCCAGGACCAGGCGCCGGCTCTCGAACCGCGGCAACGGCAGCCCGGCCAGCACCGTCCGCAGCCGTTCGACGTCGACCCGACCGCGATTGAGAGTCCCGTACAACGCTCCGTGCCCACGACGATGCTCGGGCGCCAGCGTCAGGTCCACGGGCGAGATCACCGGCCCCTCAACGCACAGCAGCGCGTCGGTCAGTTCGAACAGCTCATCACGCCGGGCGGTCAGACACTCGTAGAACTCTCCCCGGAAGCGTGACGCTTCCGCGAACGCTTCCCGCCGAGCATCGCGATGCAGCAGACTCACCCTCACGTCCTTCGTCGTGGTCACGTGTACTCCTTGGTCGGAGCACATGATCAGTCGAAGGCCGCCCGCTCGTCCGGAGAATCCCCGGACGAGCGAACCCATTCGAGACAGCGTTCGGGATCGTGGCATCATGTACGGCATGACGATCAACCGAAAGGTCCATGCCGCGTAGACGGCCAGGACGCATCCGGGCCGGACTCCCGGACCGACAGCAGTCACAGCACTCAAGGCTGGCCATCGACCGTCTCTCCCCAGGAGCACTGTCCGAGATCGTTCGCCTTGAACGCACGCGGAAGTACCTCCAGCCAGGAGACACCAGCGCGGCATTGCGCCTGTGGAGGGACTACGTCCACCGCCCCGAACGCGAGCTCTGGCACGACGACGAGTTCGGCAACGTGCACTGGTACTGCTGCGGCAACCCGCTCGAACGCCGCGCTCTACTCGACAGCGTGACCCGAGCAATGTCACCCCGCGGAGGACGCGAACTCCGCAAGATCATCGAAGACCTCGACGCCTTCATGGGCTCGCCCTACCCAGCCACAGACTCCCGAAGATAAAGAACAAGCTCAGGAACACGTTCGGAGGACACGAGCGTGGCACGCCGCAGCCCTGCAGGTCACGGCGATGCCAGTGGACACCGAATCACGGAACCTACAGGACCGTCAGCTTCCTGCTGACCAGGTCGCGCAGCACTGGGATCTGCAGTGCCGGTCTCGTCGGCGAACAGCAGCCCGTCCTCGTCCAGGCGATTCGCCTGTCCACAGCCTGCCCATGGCCCCGCACCGCGGCCGGGTGCGGGACCCCGTGAGGGCGCCCGAGGGCCGGCGCGAACACGCGCTCACCGTCGACCAGGTACAGAGAACTCACAGGACCTCCAGGGGATGGAGGCGCCGGGGTCTGCCGACGCCGACCGCACGAGGCCGTGCCGGGTACCGGTGCCGGGACGGGATCAGATCTCGACGTCCATCCACGCGACGTCGTTGAGCTCGACGTCGACGCCGCGGGCGCGGCGGCCGGATCGCTTCCTGCTGAGCCTGGGTGGCTCCGGCGTCACGGGCCTCGTACAGGGCCTGGGCGACACTGCCGGGCATCTTCTTGTGTGATCACCCGGGGGCGTGGGTCGTCGGTCGTGCCGCCGGAGGCGCTGAACCCGAACGTGCCGCTGATGTGCAGCAGTTCTTCTCGGCGTCCCGGCGCACCCGCTGCTTTACTGACTTCGGCGCGTCAGGGTGAACGGTCCCGAATTGCCTGACGGGCTCGGTGCGGTGGCTGTATCCGATGGTGTGTGAGATATGCGGATGGGGGCGGGCTGACCGCCGCGGGACGGCTGCGCCGGGAGTCAGTGCGGATGCAGGCGGCCGAGATGTTCGAGCAGGACCTCAAGCCGCCGGAGGTGGCCCGACGTCTGAGGGTGAGCCCGAAGTCGGCTTACCAGTGGCACCAGTTGTGGTGCGAGGGCGGTGTGCAGGCTCTGGCTTCTCGCGGCCCGAGCGGGTCGCGGTGCCGTCTGTCACCGCGCTGCCTGGAGAAACTGGCCGCGTATCTGGAGCAAGGCCCGGCCGAACACGGCTGGGTGGAGGACCAGGTGTGGACCGCGGCGAGGGTGGCCACGCTGATCGGCCGGAAGTTCCACGTCTCCTACAGCGTCTCGGGCGCCACGAGGCTGATGCACCGGCTCGGCTTCAGCCCGCAGGTGCCCGCGCGGCGGGTCGCCGAGCGCGACGAGCAGGCCGTCACCGCGTGGAAGGAGGCGACCTGGGAGGAGGTAAAAGAGCGCGGGCGGCCTGCGGGGGCTACATCTGCTTCGAGGACGAGGCAGGATTCACCCGCCGTCCGCCCAAAGGACGCACCTGGGGCCGGCGCGGCCGCACGCCGGTTGTGACCGTCAGCGGCCGCCGCTCGGGACGCCTGTCCGTGGCGGGACCGATCGCCATGCGGCCCGGCTCGCGCACCCGGCTGTGCCACCGCCTGCGCACCCACCCCGCGGGCAAGGGGCGACGCCGCAGCATGGGCGAGCGCGACTTCATCGCACTGATCGACGGCGTCCACCAGCTGGTCAAGGCACCGATCGTGCTGGTCTGGGACCGTCTGAACACCCACGTCTCCCACGCCATGCGCGACTTGATCGCCGAGCGTGCCTGGCTGACGGTGTTCCTGCTCCCCGCCTACTCGCCCGACCTCAACCCCGTCGAATGGGTCTGGGCACACGTCAAACGCAGCCTCGCCAACCTCGCCGTGGTCGCCCTCGACCGACTCGAAGCCCTCGTGCGCAACCGGCTCAAGCGCCTTCAGTACCGGCCCGACACCCTCGACGGCTTCATAGCCGGCACCGGCCTGACCCTCGACACCCCCGCCTCACCCTGACGCGCCGAAGTCAGTACCCGCGGCTGCCAGGCGGTGCGCACCGCCTGCTCGACCTTCCCGGCGTTGGCCTTGGTCATCGGGATGTCGCCCGTCAGTCGGCCTTCGGCCAGCTCTTTGAGGGCGTGGGACCAGCGCTGTGCGGTGCGCTGCGAAACGCCGGCCAGCTGGGCGAGGCGTTTGGTGTCCTGCTTGGCGACCTTCTCCCACAGGAACTTCACCCGGGTGTTGAGGTGCACCGGGATGGGGCGGGTCCGCTCGGCGCGCTCCAGGCCTTCGTCGATCTCCCGACTCACGCTGTTCCTCCCTTCCAGCCGCCCGGGCGGCGGCCACTGCTGGTGGTCATGCTGGCGCGCCGCCCGTCGATGCCGACGGGCGGCCCGGGTTGACTACTCGTCGGCGACGACTCCCTCGACACCTGTCGGCGTCACAGGGCCAGTGCGGCCAAGGTCGCGTCGAGGAAGCCGTCCGGCAGGCCCGTTCCCGTCCAGGTCCAGTCGGACGGACTCACCGCCTCGGCGGCTTCCTCAACAGCCAGTCCGACGCTCGCGGGATCTTCTGCGGGCAGGCCCAGGGCGACCACCGCCCAGGACGCCAGAGCCTCGACCTCCAGATACTGCCACCACTCGGCGTCGTCCCACCCCCGGCGTTCGGTGGCCTTGTTCGTCCAGGCCGTACGGAAGAGCGAGGTGAACGCGGAGCGCGGATCGGCTGCGGAGGCCTCGACGGCGCACCGCACAGTCCGCAGGTGCTCCAACTCCGCAGCCCAGGGATGCATCGCGAAGAATTCCAGGTTGCGGCGAAGGGTGGGGCGGAACGCCCGTCCCCGGCCACGGTTCCAGCGCTCGGCCGGTGTCCACAGGCCGCCCGGCCCATCGCCCAACCGTGCGGCCCGGGCCCGTGCCGCGACATCGCCGAGCACCGCGTCCCGCCATCCGAGCCCGTACGCCCTCTGAGCGGCGACGATCGCGTGGACCTGCCCGTCCGTGGCCGGCGCGTCGAGAAGCGCGTCGCCGAAGCCGTCCCACAGCACGGCGAGCGCCGCGGTCACCGCCTCCGCGCAGCGTGCGTGCAGATCACCCACAGGTACCCGGGTCCAGGGCAGCAGCGCCAGATAGGTCCTGTCCCACAACTCCCGCACGGTCATCTCCTCCGGCATGGTCCTGTCCTCGTCCCTGGCCACCGTCCGGACCCTCAGAGACGGCGTAGCACGGCGACGACCTTGCCGAGGATGGTGGCGTTGTCGCCGTTGATGGGTTCGTAGGCGGGGTTGTGGGGCATCAGCCAGACCCCGCTGTTGTCGCGCTTGAGTCGCTTGATCGTGGCTTCGCCGTCGATCATGGCGGCCACGATGTCGCCGTTGTCGGCGACCGGTTGGCGGCGGACGGTGACCCAGTCGCCGTCGCAGATGGCCGCCTCGATCATGCTGTCGCCGCGCACGGTGAGTGCGAACAGTTCGCCCTCGCCGACCAGTTGGCGGGGCAGCGGGAGGACGTCCTCGACGGTCTGCTCGGCCAGGATCGGGCCGCCGGCGGCGATCCTACCCACCAGCGGCACGGGGACGGGGACGCCGATGTTCCCGGTGGTGTCGGTGGGTGCGGTGTGGCGGTCGGCCCAGACGCGGTAGGCGCGGGGCCGGTTCGGGTCGCGGTATTGGAGGCCCTTGCGTTCCAGTGCCTTCACTTGGTGGGAGACCGAGGAGGTGCTGGTCAGGCCGACGGCCTGGCCGATCTCACGCATGGACGGTGGGTAGCCGCGGCGCCGGACGGAGTCGCGCATGACCTCGATCACCCGACGCTGGCGCTCGGTGAGGCCTTCGGCCTCGGTACGCACGCCCGGGGGCCGGCCGCTGCGGGCGCGGGTTGTCGTGGTGTCGGCCATGGCGCCCTCTCGATCGTGCGGGTGTTGACTGTATCGGTCGTTCTGCGGGTCCGTCACCGGGCTTTGGGGTTCGCTGACCTGCCCGGATGCCAAATCGGGGGCGCGCAGCGGTCATCGGAAGTCCCTGCTGCGGGCGCCGGGGGCGAGGGTGAGCGGGACGAGGCGGGTGGGCGACGAGGTTGACGGCGCCGTCACGGCGCTCGGCCGTGCCGTGGACCAGCAGGCCGGCTGACTGCAGGGCGGCACGGCGCTGGCGCTCCCATATGTGCGGCTGGCAGATCACGTTGACCAGGCCGGTTTCGTCTTCGAGGCTGAGGAAGAGTACGCCGCCGGCCGTCGGGGGGCGCTGGCGGTGGGTGACGAGTCCGCCGACGGCGACGAGCGTGCCGGGGGCGGCGCCGGTCTTGAACGCATCCGCGGTCAGGGCGCCGCAGCGCTTCAGGTGGGCGCGGGCGTGCTGGACGGGGTGGGAGGTCGCGGAGGTGCCGGTGGCCCACAGGTCGGCGATGGTCTCCTCGACGGCGGTCATCGGCGCGAGGTCGGGGGCGGCGAGGGCGGGGGCGGTGCCCGGGAGCATGCCTGCGCTGGGGGTGCGGGCGAGCGGTGCGGCGGACCACAGGGCCTGGCGGCGGTTCAGGCCGAGACTGGCGAAAGCCCCGGCGGTGGCGAGCGCTTCGAGGGCGGGTTCGGGCAGGTCGGTGCGGCGGGCGAAGTCCTCCAGGTCGGTGTACGGCTGGCCTGCGGCGATCGTCTCGGCCTGCTCGTCGCCGAGGCCGCGGACGGCCGCCAGCCCGAGGCGGATAGCCATCTGCCCGGCTGCCCCCGTCCCGTTCTCGGGCGTGACCACCGGTTCGAGGGTGGGCCGGGCCTGGGAATGGTTGATGTCAGCGGGCAGCACGGTGGCGCCGTGGCGGCGCGCGTCCTGGATCAGCGTCAAGGGACTGTAGAAGCCCATCGGCTGGTTGGCGAGCAGCGCGCAGGTGAAGGCGGCCGGGTAGTGGTACTTGAGCCAGGCGCTCGCGTACACGAGCAGGGCGAACCAGGCGGCGTGGCTCTCGGGGAAGCCTTCTCTGAACTATCCATTTCCACGCCATCGTTGGAGCCCGTGTGTAAAGATCTGTCAACGTGCGTCCAGTTGCGCCTGATGGTTCGAAGAGCACCCGAGACTGGATTCATGGACGCGAGCCAAGATCAGGAACCGCAAGATGACTCCAAGCCGGAGCGACCGGAAAGCCTCACGCTCAAGATCATCATTTCCTTGGGTGCCGCTGCCATAGAAGGAATAGCGAGGGCAGTTACTGAGGGCCTCATGAGGCCCTGACATCCAAGACGACTGGACTGGAGGGGGAATGGCGGGCGGGAGGGCTAGGCGGATTGCCATGCCGTCAGAGTCGGAGCTCAAACCGGGACCGCACCGAAATCTGCTGGAGGCGGTGCACGAGCTCTATCAAAGAGCTGGCTGTCCTACTGAACTTGAATTCGTGATGTCGGTCTGAGGATGATCAGCCGTCCATGATCAGGCCGGTGGTGGCGAGACACCCGTCGATGAGGTGCGGTCGGTACTGGAGCTGCTTCAGGCTGCGCTTGACGGCTCGGGCGAGTTGGTCGAGATCGGCGGCGGCAAGGTTGCCGATGGCGCGCTTGACCAACGACCAGATGCCTTCTTGCGGGTTGAGGTCCGGTGCGTACGACGGAAGTTGGAAGACGGTCAGCCAGTCCTTGCTCGCCTTGATGAACTCCTGCATCGGCGGCATCAGGTGGGCGCGCAGATTGTCCCACACGAGCACGATCGGGCCGCCGAGCTGGATGTGCGCGCGGATGAGCAGGTCCCGGTAGTCCTGCCAGGTCAGGCCCTTCTTCTCGCCTTTGCGGCCGCGGTAGACGTGGAAGCTGTAGAACATCCGCGAGCGCTGACCGGGTTTGTAGCAGCTCAGCCCTGCCATGGAGACCCGGCCGCCTCCTCGGCCGCGCACCCGAACCACTGGCGTACAGCCGACCCTGCCCCAGGTCCTGGCGCGCGGCGGCCTCATCGACTGCCCGGCTTCGTCCTCGAAGACAAGCCAGGCGCCGCGGGCCGCCGCGGCGCTTTTACCCGCGGCCACGTCTCCTTCTTCCACAACTCGACAGCCGCGTCGTCACGCTCGATGGCGCGGTGGGTTGGCTGCTGCCAGGACCAGCCGTGCCGTTTGAGTAGGACCCATGTGCCCTCCACGGTGTAGGAGACGTGGAATAGCCGACCGATCATCGTCTTCACCCGCGCCAGAGTCCATCGCTGGTCGTCCCAGCCGTGGGCCAGCGGCCCACGCTCCAACTCCCGCTCCAGCCGCGCGATCTGGGTATCGGACAGCTTTGGACGACCCGGCGAGCCCTTCGAGGCGATTCCCGCCGCACCGCCCTCACGCCACTGTCGGCGCCACCGCTCAACCGAGCGCACGCTCACCCGCAGCACGGCCGCGATGTCCCGGTTCCTCTCACCGCCCTCGAAGCGTTCGACAGCCTGCCGCCGGATCCGCTCCCGTGCGGCCCTCTCCGCGTCGGTCAGACCGCCGCCCTGTGCATACCTCACAGCACACGACTACCGGGATCACCCATCTGCCGGCAGGCAAACGCTACTGCTTCACCCGTCCGAGCGACATCACGAATTCAAGTTCAGTAGCACTCGAAGGATCAGCCAGGAAGTATCACAGTCTCCATTCTCAAGGGATGCAGCTTCACATCAGTCCGTAGCCAACACGCTCAATGGAAAGACTTTTCCCAGCTGGGCTAGATTGGAAGCCATCGTGGGCGCCCTACTTTCGCTCGCCCGAGAAGAGAGGGCGCAAGGACAAATCAGATATTTCCGTCAGCTCTGGGTCCCCGCCCACTATGGTGAGGGGAATTCAGAGCCACCAGTAAGGAGAGTGCTCGACGATCTTTCGAGTCGTCCTTGGCATGAGTCTGATCAGGTTGAGCCTTGGGATGGGCAGGCCCATGAGTCCGAGCCACCACCCCCTCTCGGAGCCCTACCGAACCCTCAGAGTAGGTCAAACGCAGAGGAAGAATTCGATCCCGAGGACACGGCGACGCGCCAGCTAATCTTTGGCACGACCCCAGAGTCAGAGTATGCGGACAGCGAATCCGAGCCCCAACCCACCTCGGAAGGCTGGATTGGACCCGAGCTGTTCTCGGTGGAATATCGGGAGGAGGAGGAATCTCTCCAGGTGTCACTGAACACTCAACACCCTCTTGGACCCCCAATCTCCAGGATCATGGATCGAGATGACGATGAAGCATCCAGAATTATTACGATCCTCATCGTTGCATGGGCTCGCATGGAACATGAAAGCCCTGGAGGAAAGACCCGAGACTTCCTCACAAATGTGCGATCATCCTGGGGTGCATATATGGGAATTGTTGCGGATCCAGATACTGAGCTTGATCGGGTGATGTCGGGGTCGTTCGGCTGACAGGCGCCGGACGGCTCCGGTAGCTGTTGGTTGTGAGATACGCGCAGGGCGGC
>NZ_JBHTTU010000148.1:0-10072 GCF_042794375.1 Kitasatospora sp. NPDC056531
GACACTGGGGTGGAGGACACCCGCCGAAGTCTTCAACGAGCAGCTACTGTTGATCCAACAGGGTGCTGTTGTTGCAACGACTGGTTGAACCTGGGCAGTGATCACCGGGGCCCCGGGAGCGCGGTGCCTACCCGGCCGCCGCGCTCGCGGGGGGCTGGAGGTGTGCCCCATGCCCGGCAGGGGCGATCAACCGACCGTTGGCGGCCTCCGCTCAGGTGCGGCCGGAGCCCAGCGGCTTTCCACCACGATCGCGGTGACCACCCCGACCACGGCAACCGCCGCGAGCACTCCGAGCTCAGCCATGGCCTCATCCCTGGAATACGGGCTCCACAGCGCGTGAATGGTCACAACCAGCGAGACCAGGCCGATCGGGGCACCGGCGAGTGCCGCGGCCGCAGGGGCGTATCGACCGCGCCGCAGGACTGGCACAGCCACCAGGAGCAGCACCAGCTCGCAGACCGGGAAGGCGGGACGGAGCGCACCGTCGAGCATGCTCAGGGATCGGAAGAGGCCATACATGACCGTGTGGCCCCACATCACACCGCCGACCAGCACCCCCGCGACTGCGGCTAGACCGCGTCGCCAGGTGGCCGGGCCCAGCAGGTCCGGCGGGGCGGCGAGCAGGATCAGAACCCACAGCGACTGGGGGCCGACCTGGATGACCAGGCCGACCAGGCTCCTGATCCACACCGTGTGGTGGTGCGCCATGAAGTCGAGATTCTCGACAAGCCAGGTCACGACCGCGAGCAGCACGGCGACCGGTCCGAGCAGCCGCGCGACCGTCCACCGCCCGAACACGGCAGCGCCCGCCACGGCCAGGAACAACGCCTCGCTGCCCCGGCCGATCCAGTACGCGTAATAGAACGGCGGGGCGGACGGAACCCACAGAGCCGCATCCCCGTGGCGCAGCCAGTCGCGTGCCAGCGCGTAGAGGTCCATCAGGGAGATGCCCGCCGCCGCGGCGGCCGCGAACGGCGCGGCCATCGCCGCCAGGCGTGCGAAGGTACCGCCGGACCTCAAGCCCAGACGAGCCCGCACGCCGTGCCCCGCCAGGTCGAACAGCTCACGCGCGACGGCCCAACGGCCCGCGCCGGCCGTGATGCCGGCGAACACTGCCGCGATCTCCTCGCCCCACTCACGCCGGTACTTGGCCGGGTACAGGCGCAGGGCCCCCCTCAGAACGCGGTCGCTCATGATGCAAAGGCCCCCTTCAGCCACGGACGGGCGGCGGACAGCCGGCGATCGGCCTCGGCGGCGACGGCGCGGAGGCGTTCCGCCTCGGCGCTGAGCACCTCGCGGCCGGAGTCGCTGAGGGCGTAGGTGCGACGGGCCCGGCCGTCGACGATCTCCTGGCTCTCGACCCGGATCAGGCCCTGACCGAGCAACCGTTCCAGCGCGCCGTAGAGAGTGCCGGTGCGCATCTTCACCCGGCCGTCGGAGATCGCGGCGATCTCCTGGATGAGGGCATAGCCGTGCCTGGGGGCATCGGCCAGCGCGGTCAGCAGAAGCAGCGTGGGCTCCTGCAGGGAGCGTTCTGTCATGCGCCTATATATATCTCCTACCGGCATATGCTGTCCTGCGAATCATCGCTGGAGAGCGAATGTGCGTCATGACCGCTGCCTTACCGGACGGTTGGAACAAGCTGCTGCGCCGAGAGCCACCGGTGTGACTGACCGGCATGCCCGGCTGCTGCTTCTCCTGCCGGTGCTCGGCGACTCCGCCGTCCCGGCAGGGGCCGTGGACACCGTCACCGAGGCGCTGATCGCCCAAGGCGCCCCCGAGGGATGCTCGGCACTGGCCCGACGTCTGCTCGGCGGCCACCCGATGTGGGGCGCCCAGCCATGGTGGTTCGACGCGGACGAGCGGAGCTGGATCTGCGACGGCGAGCACAGCCCGCGGCAGACCCCACTCGGCGACCACCTGCCCCAGCACCGACGCACCGATTTGGAATCCTGCCTCAGGGCGGACCCGAACGCCTGTACCGTCAGGCCGCAACAGCGATCGCCGGGGCCAGGAAAGCCTCCTGTCCATCGAAGAGCCAGCGGTCCTTGAGGCAGTGCCAGAGCTGGCCGAAAGGCTTCGGAGCTGAGCTTTGACTCTGTCGGGGATCTTGGCTGGTGCTGCTTCAGTTGACGGCTCGCCAGGACCGTAGGCGCGGGATGCCCTGCTGGGCGAGATAGTCCTGGAAGGCCGTCGGTGGTCGTGGAGGCGCGCTTTCGCCGGGCGGCTGCCGGCTGAGGCGTTCGATGTTGACGGCGATGGCGGTGAGTACGTGCTGCAGGTGGGCCTTGGCCTGCCCGCGGTAGCGGCAGCGGCGCATGCCGTGGCCGTGGGCGAACTCGCAGATGGTGCCCTCGATGCCGGAGCGGACCGCGTAGCGCTTGTGCCAGGCCGGTTCCTGCTGCTCTGCGCGGTTGCGCAGTTGCAGTTCGAGCAGCTCTCGTGGGGGAAAGCCCACGTTGCGCGCGGAGTCGCGGGAGGTGGTGCACTTGGCTCGGGCCGGGCAGGGTTGGCACTGGCTCTTGGTGAAGCGGGCCACGATCAGCGGGGCCGCGGTCGGCGAGGATGTCGGGTAGGGGCCGTGCCAGCCCTTGCTGACCTGGCCCTGCGGGCAGGTGACCTCCTGGCGGTCGAAGTCGATGCGGAAGTCGTCGCGGGCGAAGCCCTCGCCTCGGCGGTGCTGGTGGGTGGGGTTGCCCGGCAGCGGTCCGACGACTGTGATCCGGTGTCCGCGTTCGGCCTGCTCGAGGTGGACCAGGGAGGTGTAGCCGCCGTCGACCAGGTGCTCCTCGGGTCGCAGGCCCCGACGTTCCAGGCGGGTGTGGATGCCGGGCAGGACCTCGGTGTCGGCGCTGGTGGCCGGCATGGTGACCACGTCCGTGATCACATTGGGGCCCTCGCCGGAGCAGGTCTCGGTCGCGTGCGCGAGGAACCCCTTCCAGCAGGTGACCTGCCCTCGGCGCGCGTAGCGGGCCGTCAGGTCGTAGGGCGAGATGATCCGCTTCGCCGATGGTGGCAGACCGCTGTCGTCGTCATCGTCGCGCCAGCACAGGCGCCCGGTAGGGTCCCAGTGGTAGTTCTGCACCAAGACCTGCCGCAGGGCCTGCACCTGGGGGCCGGCCAGCAGGCCGGGATGGTTGCAGCTGAGGTGTTCGAGCAGGCGACGGGCATCTGCCCCGGTGGTGTTGATCCTGGTCTTGGGCCGAGTGGGGTTCTTGCCCAGGCGGACCGGTCGTCCGTAGCGGCGTCCCCGGTCCTCATCGACCAGGTCGTTCAGTGCGTGGCTGGCGGTTCGGGCGAGTTCCTCGAGGGCCGCGCGCATGGCCTCGGTGACCAGTTCGAGGCGGGTCAGGTCACGCACGGCGGCCAGGACGTGGGTGGAGTCCGTGCGTTGGGTGGTGCGTTCGCGGACCAGTCCGGCCTCCTTCAGGCGGGCGAGGGCGAGATCGAGGAGGTGGTCCGCCCGCCGTCCTGCAGCAGGCGGTCGCGGAAGTCACTGAGAACGCTGTGGTGGAAGCCGGGGTCGTCGAGCTCGAGGCCGAGCGCGTACTTGAAGTCGATGCGGCAGCGCACGGCCTCGGCGGCATCGCGGTCGGAAAGGCCCAGCAGGAACTGCAGCACGCTCACCGTGGCCAGCTGCGCGGGCGAGAGCCCCGGGCGCCCGTCGCGCGGGTACCAGTCGGCGAAGTCTTCGTCCCGCCACAGGCCGCCGAGACGGTCACGCACCCACATCGCCGTCGTACCACCGGGGTTGCTGGCCCGCGCCATCCGCGCGGTCAACACCGGGACCTCGGCACTGTGGGTGCCGATTAATCATCCGGCCTGTTCAAGCGGCATGTTGGTACTCGTGGAGGGTTCCGCCCAGTCGGTCTCGCCGACGGACCTCCAGATGGCCGATCTGTGCTGGTTCGTTGATCGGTTCGGGTAGCGGGCGGAGTGGCGCGGCTTGCGTCAGGGTTCGGTGCGGCCGGTGCTCGTTGTAGAAGGTCTCGAACTCGCGCAACGCGTGGAGAAGGTGGTGCTGGTTCCAGATCAAGGTGCGGTCCAGCAGCTCGCGTCGGCAGGTCTGTATCCAGCGCTCCATGACGGAGTTCATCCGCGGTATCCGGATGCCGGTGGCCACGATGTTCAGGCCAGTGTTGGTCATCAGGGCGTCGAAGGAGGCCGTGAACTTCGAGTCGCGGTCTCGGATCAGGAACCTGGTCCTGCTGCCGAAGTCGTCCAGGTCCATGAGGAGGTTGCGTCCGAGCTGCACGATCCTCCCCCAGCCTTCGGCCGGGAGGTACCCCCATCGCCGTCGGGTGTGCGGTGGCGCCCAGGATTCGGATGCGCCGGATGGAGTGCTCGATGGCGGCGAAGACGTACAGGCGGGCCCCGGTCAGGGTGCGGGTCTCGAAGAGATCGCAGGCAAGCAGGGCCTCGGCCTGGCTGCGCAGGAAGTCGGCCCAGGTCGTGCCCTGCCGCTCGGGCGCGGGTGGGATGCCGTGCTCGCGGAGGATCTCCCAGACGGTGGAGGCGGCGACCTTGATACCGAGGGCTGCGAGTTCGCCGTGGATCCGGCGATACCCCCACGAGGCGTTCTCGCGCGCGAGGCGCAGGACCAGGGCGCGGATCGACCGGACCGTGGGCGGGCGTCCACGGCGCTTGGACACGCAGGTGGTGGCGTGGTGCCGCTTGAGCAGGTCGCGGTGCCAGCGCAGGATCGTGTCCGGGCGGACCAGGAGCAGAAGGTGCCGCAGCTTTCCCATCGGGACGTGGTGGAGCAGGCCGGCAAGGACGGCACGGTCGGTGTCGGTGAACCTGGGCTTTCCGACCTGGCGTTGCAGGAGCAGCAGTTGGTGCCGCAGCGCCAGGATCTCGATGTCCTTCTCGCGGCCGCTCATCGGCAGCAGGCGTAGTAGGGCGAACGCGTTGGTCGCGGCCCTCGGTGGCGCAGCCGTCGTGCATTTTTGCCCAGTTCTGCGCGAAGGAGGTGACGGCGCTGGAGGTGCTGGAGGCCGTGACCCGCTGCACCCGCTTGTCGCCTTCAGTCCCCAGACGGCTGACGAGCTGCGCGAAGTGCTTCCAGTCCTTCGCGGCTTGGCGGAGCTTGCCCGGATCACCCTGAGGCCAGAACTTCTTGAGGATCTCGTGGACGAGCCGGTGTCGTTGTGCCCGGCCGCGGAGCGCAGCTTGGCCTTTGCGACCTCCTCGTCGCACTGCGGATCGGCCGACTCGGGGAGCTTCTGCGGGGCCATCAGAGCGGCAGCGACATCCGCGTCGGTCTGGAGGTAGCTGATCGCCATGGTGTACAGGCCGTTGGAGGTTGCCCCGAGTTGGCCGACAACCTGGGCCATCGCGTCGACGAGTTTCTGCGCGGCGGGGTCGTACTTGGCGGCGAACTTCTTGCCGGCGTCGTCATCCCCCGCCATGCTCGCAGCGTCGTCCAGGGAGAACACCAGGCTCCGGTAGAGCTGGGAAGCAGAGTTATGCAGGTCGGTGAAACCGGCAGAGGACAGGATCATGTCCGCTGGCTTGACATGGAAACTCGTCATCAGGTCCCCCAGTTTTCCGTGCTGTTCACGGTAGCAAGAGCCCACACCCACTGGGCGCTGAACCGGGGCCGCGCCGGGCCTGGCGGGGGCGTTACTGCGGGCGGTGTCCGGTGAGCTGCTCCCACCGGTCGAATGCCTCGTCCAGCTCTTGACGCGCGCGCGGGATGCGCTTGTCCGACTTCTGACTGGCTTCCACCTTGGCCAGCCGGTCCCTCGCCTGCTCCTGGTCGGCTGTGTCGGCTTTCGCCGCACGCAGCTCGGCCTCGGCCTGTGGCACGCGTGCCCGCCGCTCGGCCCTGGCGATCTTCTCGTCGGCGGCGGCGTTGAACACCGCGACGACGAACCTGCGTACCTCGGCCTCCGGTGTCTCCTCCAGGGAGACGGACACCATCTGTCGGCGGCCGTCCGGAAGCGCCACGTAGACGTGGCCGCTTCCGTCCGAATACTCGTCACGGACCGAGACCTCGGGCAGCGGGCACTCGACGTCGCGGCCGCCCACCTCCACCACCAGCACGTGCTCGTACAGCCACAGAACGCTCCCGACCGACGACCGAAGCATGCCTCGCCCGGGTGACCGGAGCCGGGCGAGGTCTGCCTCTGCCTGGGCGATGCGGCTCCGGCGGGCGCGCTCGGCGGCTTCGACTGCGGCGCGGGCCGCGGCGAGAGCGCGGTCCGCTTCGCGGTGCAGCCCCTGCAGTTTGCCTCGGGCGGTGTCCAGGTCGCGCCGCTGCCCGGCATATTCCGTGCTCAGGGCGTAGCGCCATCCACCGGGGTAGCGCTGACGTAGCCAGATCGCCACGCCGCCAACCAGCAGCGCGGCCAGCACCGTCCAGCCTACGTACTCCATCAGCCCGCCCTCTGCTTCAGCGGCCGGCAGCTGCCCGGCCAGGTCCAGACCGGATCGTACGAACCGTTGTCGGCCCGTACACGGGAATTCGGGCATCCGGCCCCGGACCGGCGTGGATGCCCGCGTATCGGCGCGAACGCGCGGCTCGGATTCAGCGGGCCGTCGTGGTGGGGGCGGCGGCGCGAGCCCGTACGGCGGTGGCCTCCGGGCGGCTCACCGGATCGGGCCTGAGGACGTCTGTCAGAGGCGACGAGCGCAGGACGTGGTGGTAGCCGGCGGCGCCGCCGCCGCGCAGGGATTCCAGGTAGAACACCCGCAGGATCACCGCGAGCTCGGCCTTGGTGACGTCCACGCTGTGCCGGCTGGAGCCGTCGACCGGGCGCGCCCTGGCGAGTGCCGCGCCCAATAGACCGGCGTCCACCCCGGGCAGGAGGCCGAGCTCCGCGTCCTTACAGACGGTACGGAGTAGAGGAAGGTCGAAGCCGCGCACGCTGATCGTGGTGTCAAGCACGCAGTCCGCCACAGGTGCGACGGGCCGCTCAGCCAGGCGTTCCCGCAGGACCCGGTAGCGCAGGAGGTCCTGCCCCAGCTCGGTGACCCGGAGCGCCCACACCGGACGCGATGCGCTGGCGGCGAAACCGTCGAGCAGTTCGGGGCTGGCGAACTCGCACAGCTTCGCTCTGACGAGGCGACGGACGGTCCCGTGTTCCGCGATCCGGCGCTCCAGCGGCAGGTCCCCGGTCAGCCAGCCGGAGCTCTCGGCAGCGGCGGCCTCCAGCATCACCCACTCATCCTGACTCAGCGCCACAGACCCCTCCCTCAACGTGACTGCACCGATCCTGCCACGCCAACCCACCACGGCGCCCCGCCTTTCACACTTCCCGGGCGCGGGACAGGAGATCGCCCCACCCCCCCGATCTGCCCGAACCCAGGGACGACCGGACTACGAAGGACCGGCGACTTCTCAAAGACCTGGTCGCTGTCCACGGCGAGGACGCCCGCTGCCTGGGCCCCGCGGCGGAATCCGCCGAGCGTGAGCACTGGCCGGGTGGGCTCTCCTGCGGTGCCCCGGGCGGTCGAAAGAGTGTGTACCGGCCGAGGAAGTTGAGGAGGTCGGGGCCGGGGCCGGCTTCCTCCGAGCGGGTGGCCGGCGCGAACCCGGGCCGATCGCGGATGTCGTCTTCGCCCTGGCCGCCGCCCATGGCTCGTGGTCGGGCTGGGCGGTCACCTGAGCCTCTCGACGGTGGCGGCCTCCAAGATGGTGCCGGGGCGCCACCGGTGTGATCGGTGACGAACAGTCATGTCAGGATGATTACTGACTGGTAATCCGATGATGCCCAGTCCGTGAAACCGCACCACCGTAAGGAGTCACCATGCGTCGACGCATCCCGGCCCTCGTTCTGACCGCTGCCCTGGCCGGGGGTGCCCTGGCGACGGTCGCCCAGGTCGCCGCTGCCCAGCCCGCCGCGGCGGCCTCGATCACCGTTGACCTCAATAAGATACGCCAGCAGGTCCAGGACCTTCGTCAGAAGGCCAGCCGGCTGGACCACATGGGCGAGAGGGACGCGGCCCGTAAGGCCCGCGCCCAGGCCGACGCCCTGCAGCACCGGATCGACCAGATCGAGAAGGCCGACCGCGAGACCAGCCACCACTTCTGACGGCCAGCGCGTCCTCCGCGCCGCCCGCACATCCCGCACATCCTGCGCCGCCTGCCCCCGCCCGTTCCCCGGGCCGGGGGAAGGCTCAGCGGCACGGCTGCACCATCCGGTTCGGCAGGGCCAGCACCAGCGATGGCACGGGGCGCGGCTTCCCAGCGGTGGCAGTGATCATTAAGGTGTGGAAGCTGTGAGCATGCGTGGATCCGGTGACGACCCGTGGGAAGAGTTCGTCAAGGAGTTTGAGAAGGACAACGCGGTACGGGAGCCGAGTGTCGCCGAACAGGCGCGGCGGCCCGTGCGACGAAACGCGCGACGTCGGCTGCTGCTTCCGGTGGCCGCTGCGCTGCTGGTGGCAGCGGGCACGGGGGCGTACCTGCTCCGGCCGTCGAGCCCTGCACCGGCCGCGCTGGCTGCGCCGGCATCGCCCGATCGCTCGCCGCACGTGGCGACGCCGTCGATCAGTGCTTCGTCGACGGCATCCGGCGCTCCGGTCTCGGCGATGCCGCTGTCCGTCTTTCCGGCGCAGGTCCAGGGGTACACGCTGGTGGCGAGCGTGGCGCGCTCGAACTGCACCGGCCCGGACACCGTCGCGCCGACCCTCGCCGGGTTGATCACGCAGGGCCACGGCTGTCTCGGAGTCAACCTGGCGCTGTACAAGGACGCCGAAGGCAACCAGTACAACGTGGCGCTGTTCACCATGGCGGACCAGGGCGACGGCGTGCACCTGGTGAGCTTTCTCAGCTCCCACGCCGACTCCTTCCAGGTCGCCGTCCATGTCCCGCCCACGGATTCGGGTCTGCGCCGGTTGCCGGCCGACAGCGGCCGTGTGCAGAGCTTCGCAGCCTACGGGCACGGCGTGGTCGTCGGTTCGGCCCAGTGGTCCGACGGCCGGACCGCAGACCTCGACAAGCTGTCCGATCAGCTCTCGCCGCTCGCCGACGCTGTCATCAAGACCGTTCCCGCCTGACGGAGCGCCCCGCCCGACTCGGTCCTCCGCGAAGGGCGCGGCGCCCTCCTGGGCGCCCACTGTCGGCGGCAAGTGAAAACTGCCGTTCTCGTGAACAAAGCCAGCTGAGCGTCCACCAGCACCGTCAGTGACCAGGACAGCCGCGAACTCGCAAACTAACTGTGACTCAGCACGCTACTTGTCGCTAACAGTGCTCCTCGACGTGCGCCTCTCTCGTCAGGCCAGCATGGCAATTGTCGCTAAATCAGCGAGGTATCTGACAGCTGGTGATCATTCGGCAAGCAAGTTGTCGCCAACTCCGAACCGAGGCGCTACTTGACCAAGTGGAAATCGGGGTGCTGCAGCCATGCCCGCAGGAACTCCACGTCGCCGACGTGCCGATGCCACCGCCCTCCGCCCCCGGTGTCATAGGAGATCTCCGCGAGCCTCCCCGGGAGGGCTGACGCCAGGGCCCTCCCCCGGGCCAGCACCGCCTCGTTCCCCGTGTCGTCTCCCGCGGCGGGGAGGCTACTCAGGAGACCGTCGAAGTCGACCAGCGCATCGAGACGGAGGGCGAGAGTGAGCGCCAGGTGACCGAGTAGCACGTGGTTCACCGAGCCCGAGCAGCCGGCTCCGACTACAAGCCCCTGCACCGGTGGACGAGCGAAAGCTGAGTAGTCCTCGTCCTCGGCAGGCATCTCCTCGTCCTCTGGTCCGAAAATAACGGCTGACTGACCGCGGGCCGGCGGCGGTCATGCCGCTTCGATGGGTTCGAAGCGGACGGTCAGACCGAGGGCGTTTGCCTGCCGGGTGATCCTGCGCAGGGCGCGTTCGGGGTCGTGTCTGGTGTAGTAGTCGCCGCCCAGGTCGTGGAAGCCCGCGTCCTGGGTGAGCATGTGCCATACGGCGGTGAGGATGGAGTGCTCGAGGGCGACCAGGGCCTTCTTCTTGCCCAGGCGGGGCATCAGGCGCATGTAGCGGGCGCCGAGGTAGGTGCGGGAGGCCGCCATCGCGGCGGTGCCGAGCGCGGCGCCGAGCCAGCGGTTTCCGTGGCGTCTGCGCCCGGACTTCTGCTTGCCTGCGGACT
>NZ_JBHTTU010000149.1:0-1576 GCF_042794375.1 Kitasatospora sp. NPDC056531
GCTGATGGCGCAGGGAGAGGATCTCCACATCCTTGTCCCGGTCGCTCATCGGCAGCAGCCTCAAGGCAGCGAACGCGTTGGTAACAGTCAGGTATACCAGACGGAGCAACACGAGTGATCATCCTGCCGCAGCCACCAAGCAAGTCCTTGAGCCGCATGGATGACATTCTCGGCAGGCTCAGCAGCACAGCGTTCTCGTGTCGGGGCACGAGCAGCTCCATGTCCTTGGCGGTGTCGCGGCGCGGCAGTACCCCGGGTACGGACAACAGCGTGCGGGCCACCTTGTAAAGCAGCGAAACGATCACGCGGACATGGTGCCAGCCGAGGTTGCTCTACCACTGCCACCCGCGACGATGACTTTCCGAGCCCGACACCGTCGTCCAGACCGGGCGCGGCGGGCGAGGGTCCGCGTCCGTCATGTCCGACGGGTAGCGCGGCACACGGCCTGGACGGTCACCCGCGTTCCCGAACCGGTGAGCGAGGCAATCACACGATGGGGCAGTCGAGTTGGACTCCACCAGCACGAGAGCGTAAGACTGCAACAACAGGGCCTCCTGGTGTGCTCGGGCTTCGACAACCACGAGCTGAACCGGAGGCCCTGCCTTCATGCGTGTACGAGCGGGAGATCACCCGACAGAGTCGCCATACTCGAACAGACGCTCACCATGATCGGTACGACAACGGCTTCAGACAGCTCAGTGCCGCGTCGTTCAAGGGTGATGGCGGCGAAGTCGCGGGCGAGTTCGGCGGCCATGGCAAGGTCTGGGCAGGCGTCCAGGACCTGGTCGAGCTCGTCTGCCGCCATCCACACCGAGGTCGGCGGCCCTGGGCAACTTCCCATTCACGTTCTGCAAACAGGACGAGGTGCTGGAGGAGACTGTCGTCCGGCTTCGACGGCCCTGACGGGCGACTCCGACCGGCACAGCCCGGTGGGCTGTGCCGGCGGATACGGCAGCGGTCAGCCGGCCGTGAAGTACCCGAACGCGTCCGCCACCAGGTTGACCTGCCCGACGTGGTTGTAGAGCGTCACGCCTCCCGCGTTCGAGGTCACCACGGCGTTGGGAACGGTCTGGCCCGCGGTGAAGTTGAGGTTGGACGAGGTCGGCCACGGGCCCATGCTGCCGAAGACCGACACATAGCTGTCGGCGGTCGTGTCGGTGGCGGTCACGTTGAGGACGAAAGCCTTCACGCCGACCGGCGGCATCCCGTACTCCCACAGGTCGGGACGGATCGCGATGGCGTGGCCGGGCCCGACCGGCCCGAGATGCCCGTTGTTCTCGCGCGTGTCGAGGACGCGGGTCGGGGAGGTCGGGATGAACACCGATCCGGTGCCGTCGGAGGTGTAGTAGCCGCTGATGTCGGCGATCAGGTCGACCGAGCCGGCATTGTTGTAAAAGTTGATCTTGCCGTCGACAACCGGGACGGTGACCAGGTTGGGGACCGTCTGCTTCGCGGTGAAGTTGAGATTCGAGGTGGTCGGGCGGTCCTGGCCGTGCGGGTAGACGATGACGTGGCTGTCGGCCGTCGGGTCGGTGGCGGTGACGTTGAGCACGACGGCCGTGACCCCGCTCGCCGG
>NZ_JBHTTU010000149.1:1674-10069 GCF_042794375.1 Kitasatospora sp. NPDC056531
GGACGCCCGTGACCGGAAGGGTGACCGTGCCGCCCTGCCCGACCGGCGCCTGCGCCACACCGAGCCCCTGACGCGTGTCCATCAACCGAACCGGCGCCACGTCGGCGAAGCGCGATCCGGTGCCGTCGGAGGTGTAGTAGCCGCTGATGTCGGCGATCAGGTCGACCGAGCCGGCGTTGTTGTAAAAGTTGATCTTGCCGTCGACGACCGGGACGGTGACCAGGTTGGGGACCGTCTGCTTCGCGGTGAAGTTGAGATTCGAGGTGGTCGGACGGTCCTGGCCGTGCGGGTAGACGATGACGTGGCTGTCGGCCGTCGGGTCGGTGGCGGTGACGTTGAGCACGACGGCCGTGACCCCGCTCGCCGGGACGCCGTGGACGCCCGTGACCGGAAGGGTGACCGTGCCGCCCTGCCCGACCGGCGCCTGCGCCACACCGAGCCCCTGACGCGTGTCCATCAACCGAACCGGCGCGATGGGGACGAACGTGCTCGGGGCGCCGAAGGTGATGCTGTGACCGTTGCCGAGGTAGTTGATGCTCACGGGCGCCTTGCGGGAGTCGCCGCCGGTGGAGTCCACCACCTGTACGTCGCCCTGGAGCAGGAACGACGAGACCGCGGGGCCCGCGCTGAGTTCGAAGCGGAACTCACCACCGCCGTAGGTGTTCCCGTCGATGACGACCGGCGGAAGGTCGAAGGCCGGTACGTTCAGGGTTAGCGAGCCGTCGGCGTTGACTGTCCAGATCCGCGCCTCACGCTTGACCGTGGCAACGCCCGGCTGGAGGAGGTAGGTGTCCACCGCCAGCATCCGCGCGAGCTCGGTCGCCGTGTGCCCGGAGGACGCGATCGAGTCGGCCGACAGCGTGAGCTTCGGCTGGACGCCGGTCAGCCCCTTTGCGGTCGGGTCCGTGAGCGTGAGTGTGCAGAGCTGCGTCGCGTCGTTCCCGGCCTGCAGCGGCAGCGCCTGCTGGCTCCAGGAGAACCACGAGTTCGCAACATCGCACTGCGGGCCCTCGAAGCCGACGGACGGGGCTGCCGCCACGGCCTGGAACGGCAGCAGCCCGGTGGCCAGAGTGGCGCCGGCCACCAGCATGCCGGCCCGCTGCAGTGTCTTCGTCTTCACGCCGGACTCCCCCTGCGGCGCAGCCGGGTCGTCGGCGCGCCAGGTCGATGAAGGTGCGCACCGCTCGGCCATCGGCTCGGGCGACCGCCGCATGGCGGATCGGCGCGATGAGATCGTAGGGCAACCACTTCGGCCGAACGCCATGGGGGTCGCCACTGCCGACACAGCCGTCTCCACCGCCGACCGGGCAGGACAGCGACGTGAGCGGGTCCGCCGATACCCGGGCGGATCTCGCCCCCCGCATGGCGGCACGTACGCACTGAGCCCCGGCGGCCGCCACCGGCGCTCCGCCACCGACCGCGAGCGGTCGGGCCCCGAGGCCCGCGCACCGGCGGCAGAGGCCGGGTCTGGCCACCGGGTCGTGGCACTCTGCGCACTTCGCGTACCGGACGGGCGGGCGCGACTCGACGGCAGCGGCGGGAGCCTCCGCGGGCGGAAGTCTGTGCTTCAACCGGTAGCCGAGGAACTTCACTGGTGCGACCACGTACCGCGGCAGGTCGGGCAGCAGGGCGCCGCCGAGGCCGACGGACCGGCTCAGGCCGGTGAAACACAGCACTGCAACACGCCCACCCACCCCCGCTCCCGGCCACATAGCGCCTGGTCAGACCCGCAACATGGCCCCGTGTCGCACCCCAGCGCAACACCGCGTTGCACCCCCGCGTTGCACCCCGCACCCGCCACCAGACCCCCGACCACCAGGCCACCGAGCACCACCACCACGAGAAGGCTGGCCCCAACAACGGCCGCCGTCCTCGCCGTACCCGGCCGCCCCGGACGGCGACCAGGACAACCCACACCTGGCGGTCGTCGGCACCGGCAGCAGCCACCACCCGAACTGATCTGTGACGGCGGAGTCGGGACGGTCGTCACCGAAGTTGGGAACAGCGCCGGTTTGTGACAGCGAAGTTGGGAAGCACTGGCGCAAGCGGCGCGCCGAGGCCGACGATCGATCGGTGGCCTCGTGGATCCGCGCTGTCGAGCACGAGTTCAACCGGACGGCGTGACCGGGGACCACATGCCGAGCCACTGCTCGGCGCCCCAGGCCTCGAACCGCTCTACCTCAGTGAACCCCAGCTTCGCCGCGAGACGCATCGAGCCGACGTTGGCGGTCTGGGTGGTGAGCACCACCGGCTCGCCGGGAAGCGCGCCGGCGAGCCAGCCGAGCGCCGCCGCGCACGCCTCGGCGGCGTACCCGAATCCCCACGCCCGCGGCAGGAACAGGTAGCCGAGATCGGCCTTCCCGGCGGCAGCCGGGCGACGGTGCCCCGTTGCTCTCCTGAGCAGGATCTGGCCGATCATCGACCCGTCGAGATCAACGACGAAGCTCCCGGGCCACCGCTCGGGCGCCCCGGGCATCTCGCGCTCGAGCTCGTCACACGGCCGGGGGCCGCCGAGGTAGGTGTGCACCTCTGGCGAGGCGAGCAACTCGATGAACGCCGCCCGGTCCCGGGTCTCGGGCTCACGGAGCACGAGCCGCTCGGTCCTGATCGGCTCAGGCGGCCAAGCCACGGGTCCAAGCTCAGTCATGACGGGCAACCTACCGCACGCCCGTCGGCAGGAGCCTCAGACGACCGACGAGACCGATCAGTCCCAACTTCGGCGTCACAAACCAGCGTTGCCCCAACTTCGGTGACAATCGTCCCAACTCCGCTGTCACAGATCAGCAGGCCCGCGAGCACCAGGCCGGCGGAGCGGACGGCGGCCGGTGCGCGGCGTGGTCACCAGCGCCGCGACCAGCTCGCGCTTGACCGGCCTGGGCAGGAGGAGCGGCCCAAGGCCCTTCCGCTTCCGCTTCTCCTCACAGGCCGGGCACTCCAAACGGCCGGGGCCGGCCTGCTCGGTCAGCTCCAGCTTCGAACCCGCCTCGCCAATCGGCGTCAGCTCTTCACCGCCCTTCAGGGTGACGCTTCACCACCGCCTCAGCACTGCCTTGAATGCCGGTGGAGCCGCCGGGGGCTCTGTTCCAGAGGGCTCTAACCGTGGCCGCGCGACTCGGTCGGCTACGGCCCGGCGGCAGCGTCTTCGCCGTCCCTGCCCTTCCTTCCGTCGACCCCGTGTCGCCCGTGTCCTCCGGGTCGCCCAGGTCGCCCGGGTCGCCCGTCCTCCCCGTCCTTCCCATTCCTGCCTTCCAGGCCAGGTGGGCCAGGGGGCCCCGGAGGGCCAGGCGGACCGGATGGGCCGGATGGGCCGGACGCGGTGTGCGCCACCTGCAGATCGGCGATGCGCCGACCCTTCAGATCACCGATCTGCATGTGCTGGGAGACGAGCGCAGCCTCCTGCAGGACGAGCGCGGCAATCAGTGATCCGCGGAGCACAAGGCGGCGCCGCAGCCTTCGCGGTGTTTCATTCACGCTACTCACACGATCCCTCACGTTGTGCGACGGCGACAGTGTAAGTGGCGAGGCGTCAAAGGATCCGCATCCATCTCCGAATCGCCACGGAACTGCCAGACGGCACAGGCTGGGCGGATGAAGCGCCGCCCGCAGCCAGCCGGGCCCTCGGGCGCGTCCAGCCAACGGCTCTGTCCCGTAATCGGCTCTGGCGCACATCCGGTGGTAACGGAGCGCATCTGTCATCACCAGTGGTGACAATCCATGGCGATTGGCCGAATGACCTGCATGTCCATCGGCCGGCCAGCCGACTCCAGGCCGAGAGGATCCTGCCTCGGCGGACATCAGCGTCCAGACTCGCTCCTTGATCGGGATAGCGCTGGAGGCCAGTTGGCCTGCAGGGTTGCCGATCGCGCGTTCCAATAACTGGCATGACGCTCTGTCACCACCGGATAGATGCCATTGGCGATCTTCAAGTAGGTGCGGGAGTGTCAGCGGGTTCGAGTCCCGTCGCTCAGTTGCTGACAGAGGTGTGTGAAACGGGTCGCGTCTTTGGTTCGGTCGTTGTCCGGCTGGTGCTGCTGGAGTCGGACGATGTTGGTTCCGGCTGCCGTGAGCACGTGTTGGACGTGGGTTTTGGCGATGCCGTGGTAGCGGCAGTGGCGGAGGCCGTGGGCGTGCACGGTCTCGGAGACGGTGGCCTCGCAACCGGCCCGGAGGGCGTATCGATCGTGCCAGGTCCGGGTCTGCTGTTCCTTGCGGACCCGGTGCTGGATCTCCTGCAGGGGTTGCGGCAGCAGCAGGACGTGGCGGCCTTTGCCGTCGACGTTTCCGGTGCACTGGAGGCGGTCCTCGCAGGGCCGACAGGTGGCGCGGGGGAAGAGCACGGACAGGCGTGGCTGGCCGTCGGCCAAGGTCGGCTTCCAGGGCGGACTGGTTGCGCCGTTGGGACAAGTCAGCGTTCTTTCAGTCCAGTTGGGCTGGAAGTCCTCTTTGTTGAAGCCCGGGCGGGACCGGGAGGCGGGTGCGACACGGACGGGGCCGACCAGGTCGATCCCGTGCTCGGTCCTGGCCCGGTGGACGGTGGCCGGGGTGACATATCCGCCGTCGACGAGGCGCTCGGCCGGGGCGAGGTCACGCGCCGTGAGGTCGGTGTGGATCGGCTCCAGGGCGTCGATGTCCTGCCCGGGTGCCGGCGTGGTGGCGACGTGGACGATCACGTTGGGCAGGCCGTCGTCGCAGGTCTCGGTCTGGTGGTCCTTGCAGCCCACCCACTCGGCCTTGCCGGGCTTGTGGCTGAACCGCGCCTGCGGATCGCGGGGAGAGACGATCTCGACCGACGACCACGGAACGGTGGCCGAGGCGGGGTCCGGGCTTCCACCGGCAGCGGCCGCCCCGGCGGACCGGCGGGCGGTGGCCCTGCGGCTGCCGGTCCCGGGTCTGCTTCGGTCCGCGCCAGCGCAGAGTGCCAGTCTCGTCGTACCAGTACTGCTGGACCCAGACCTGCCGCAGGACCTCGACCCTCGGCAGACGGCGGAGCCGGGCCGGGGCATCGGGAGCGAGAAGGGCACGGAACAGCCGCATGCCGTCCTCGCCGACCGTGAGCGCGTACTGCTCGCGCTCGTTGGTCTCCTTGGGCAGCCGGTCGTAGCGCACCGGCCGGCCGTAGCGCCGGGCCCACTCGCCGGTGATCAGGGCAGCCACCTATTCCTCATCGGCGGCAGTCAGCTCCTCCAGGGCCGCGCGAAGGGTCTCACCCACCAGCTCGATCCGGTCCAGGCGTCGCACCGCCGCCAGGACGTGCGTGGAGTCGGTCCGCTGCCGGCCGCGCCGCTTGACCAGCCCCGCTTCCACCAAGCCCTCCACCATCACGGCCGGCAGGCGGTCGGCGCGGTCGCCATCGGCCATCCGGTCACGGAACTCACTGAGCACCGAGAAGTCGAAGCCCGGATCGTCCAACTCCAGCCCCAGGCAGTAATTTCCAGTCCATACGACACCGGACGGCCTCGGCGGCCTGCCGGTCGGTGAGGTTCTCCGAGTACTGCAGCACCGACACAAGTGCCAGCCGAGCCGGCGACAGGCCACGACGCCCGTCAGTCGGATACCGCTCCTCGAAATCGTCGTCCGTGAACAGTCCGTCCAGATGATCGCGCACCCACATCGCCGCCGTGCCCCGCGGATTGCTCGCCCGGGCCATCCGTGCGGTCAACGGCGGGATCTCCCGCCCGGACCAGGAACCCATCGCCACCGCAGCCCACCCTTCGACCAGCCCGAATCTCCAGGCCAGGACAGCAGGTGGGCATAGTCAACGGCCGCCGATCGACGACAATCTCACCCTCGCTGGTGAAGATCACCAACAACATCCCGGATATGTGCCAGAGCCGAAGACCGTACAGACCCGTGGTTGGTGACCCGCGTCTTGTCAGGCGACGGGCCGTCCCGATTGGAAGAACAGATGGTCAGAGGAACAGGAAGCCCAGCCAGCTGGAGGGGAACCAGCCCTCCAGGGGGCGCAGTTCGGGTTCGGTGGCGGGATGGGTTGCCAGGATGGCCTGGCGCACCTCGCCGCCCCCGTCCGGTCAACCACCACAGCCGTTCCGGTGGCCTGGTCCCAACCCTCGACACGCACCATGCGACCGATCTCGGTCTCGGTGCCGTTGAAGATCGCGATCCAGCCGGTCTGATTGAAGTAACGAAGAGACACCGCCCCATCATCGCGTCCAGGTAAGAGGTCGCGCAGATAGGTGCTGTGGGGGCCTCGGCGGCCCCGCACGGTTGGGCGTGGACACCGTCCGCTTCGGCCGAATCGACACCCCGCTCCTGCACTCGCGGCCGGGGCTGGGCTCCGACGACGCGATCACCGCCGCCGGGTCGATCACTCCTTTCGGCCGCTTCGGCACCGCCGAGGAAGCCGTTGCCTCGGCTCTTTACAACGGAGCGTCCGTCTGCTCACGTGCCGGGGTCGAGAAGGCGGCGAACGCAGCGTCCAGCAGGTTGCCGAGGTCCTCTTGGCCGTCGCTCGCACTCCATTGCCCGAGGACGATCCACAAGATTTCGAGCGCCGCCGCTACGCGAACGTTGGCGATGACCGATGACCCGTCGGTCGAGGAGGTTGTCTTCAGCAGTCGGGCGACGATCTCTGGTCGCCATCCAGCCTGCTTCTCGCGGAGGCGTGCGCACAGGGCTGGGGTCTGCTCGATGAGGCCGAGGATCGTCACGAGTTCCTGGACGTCGCGCACGAGGAACCTCACGGCTGACTCCAGGGCGTTGCGCAGCCTGCTCCAGTCGTCCTGGTTGGCCCGCTCGGCATCGAGCGCGTCAGTGATGACGTCACCGACAGGGTCGAAGACGAACAGGACCACGTCTTCCTTGGTGCGGAAGTAGCGCAGGAAGGTGCTCCGCGACACTCCGGCGGCTTCGGAGAGGTCGGCGAAGGTGACCTGGTTGAAGCCGGTGAGGCAGAACCGGTTGAACGCGACGCGGGCCAGCTCTGCTCGTACCGCGTGGCGGCTGATCTCACGGGTACCGACTGGCGCTGCGCTCATGGGGACGAGTGTACTCCGACACACTCGTTTGCTTCTTCGGACATAGGTTTCTAATCTGATACTCAGTGTCAGTCACGACGCTGAGATTCGCGACGCTGTCCCCAGCCGGCGGCCCGGTCACAGGCCGTCCCTTACCGCGATATGGAGCCACCTCATGAGCTACGAAGACCTTCCCGCCCTGACGATCGACGTCTCGGACGGGGTCGCGACGGTGACAATCGATCACCCGCCGCTCAATCTGATGGACGCGGTCCTCCTGCCGTCACTCCGGGCATTCGTCGCGCGTGTGCGGGACGACGCCGACGTCCGCGTCATTGTCTTCGAGAGCGCTGACCCGGAGTTCTTCATTGCGCACGGTGACATGGCCTACCTCACCGACCCTGACGCGCTGCCTGCAGCCACTCGCGCTGCGATCGCGGCCGCGCCGGGCTCGACCGTCCCGGAAGGCCTGAACATCCTCCAGGCGATGAGCGAGGAGGTCCGCTCGCTGCCGCAGGTCACCATCGGCAAGCTGGCGGGCTTCGCGCGCGGCGCGGGCAACGAGTTCTTCATGTACCTGGACATGCGATTCGCGGCGATCGGCAAGTCGGGGCAGGGGCAGCCGGAGTCCTTGATGGGGATCCTCCCCGGAGGCGGCGGCACGGTGAACATGACGCGCCTGGCAGGAAGGGCCCGCGCGCTGGAGCTCATCCTCGGCGCCGAACTCGTGGGCGCGGAGCTCGCGGAACGGTACGGCCTGATCAACCGTGCCCTGCCCGCCGCAGAACTCGATTCCTTCGTCGACACCCTCGCCCGACGGATCGCCGGCCTCCGGCCGGAGGTGATCTCCATCACGAAGGCTGCGGTCGACACGGTCGCGCAGCCGATTCCGCGTGCGGCATACGCCGTTGAGAACGAGGGCCTGTTCGCGGCGTTCGGCGATGAGGTCACCGAGCTCGCCTACAAGCTGCTCGCCGCTGGTATCCAGACCCGCGAGGGCGAACGGGACCACGAGCGCATCGCCAACAGCATCTGAGTGCCCAAGCTCTCGCCATCCGTGCGCAGAGGCTCCGTGGGAAGAGTTCCTCAGGCCATTGCCGGCACGCGCGTTGTACACAGGAATGAGCATCCTCGTGTCAGCCGTCATCCTGGTGTGCTAAACACAATCCGCGTGTCATGACAGCGGATTGGTCACTTCATGACAGCCGAGATCCACGACACCATCAGACAGAAGCCGAGCTCAGCGATCCCCTGCCATCAATCAGCCCGCTGCCGCCCATCCCGCTGACACCACCATGCACACTCACACGCAGCCATGACGCCAAGGGGGTGTGTCCAGCCAACGGTGTAACTCAGGTTGATTTGTATTACCGGCGGCCGATGGAGAGTCGGCCGTCGAAGGTGATCTCGAAGGCGTTCAG
>NZ_JBHTTU010000150.1:0-10018 GCF_042794375.1 Kitasatospora sp. NPDC056531
GGGCCATGGGGGGCTCCTTGACTGGGCGTTGTGGGGGTGCCGCCCAGCTTGGAGGCCGCTTCCGACGGCGGGGAAGGGAGCCGGGTGGGCAGGAACCCGACATGGCGGGAACATGTCGACCGATCAATCCCTTGATTTCGTCCACCTGGTGGCGCAGAGTCGGCTCGTCCGCTGGCGGTGCAGTGCGCGAGGAGGGTGCCGTGTCGGGGACGGGCATGCTCGCCGGACTCGGCCTGGGCGCGGTCGAGGAGCAGCTCTACCTTCGTCTGCTCGGCACGGCGGCCGCCGATCCACAGTGGCTGGCCGCGCAGTTGAACCTGCGGGCCCCGATCGTGGTGGCCGCGCTGGCCGCACTGGCCGAGCTGGGGCTGGTGGAGGCGTGCGCGGCGGGGGCATGGACGGCGGTGCCGCCGGACGTGGCGCTGGAGGAGCTGCTGCTGCGGCGCGAGGTCGAACTGCGGCGCGCCCGGGGCCGGATCGGCGAGTTGATGCGCGCCTACCGGCAGGGCCGGCCGGGCGCCGAGGCGGCCGGGCCGGTGGAGGTGATCAGCGGGCGCCGCTCGATCGCCGAGCTGTGGCGCACCCTGCAGCTGGGAGTGCGCGAGCGACTGCGGGTGCTGGACCGTCCGCCGTACGTACGCCGTACCGATCCGCAGACCGAACTGACGCTGCTGGGGCGGGGGGTGGCGACCCGGGTGGTGTACCACAGCCGGGTGCTGCGCGACCCGGAGCGCCTCGCGGAGATCCGGACCTTCACGGCGGCCGGGGAGCAGGCCCGGGTGCACACCGAAGTGCCGCTGAAGCTGGCCCTGTTGGACGACCGGTGGGCGCTGCTGCCGGTCAGCGCGGGCACCGAGCTGGAGAGCGTGCTGCTGATCCGGCCCTCCACCCTGCTGGACGCGCTGGCCGGGCTGTTCGAGCTGTACTGGGCGCACGGGATGCGGCTGCCGGAGCTGCCCGAGGAGCCGCCGGAGGACCGGCACCGGCAGTTGCTGACGCTGCTGGCGGCCGGGCTCACCGACGAGTCGATCGCCCGCCAGCTGGGGGTGTCCACCCGTACGGTGCAGCGCTGGGTACGGGAGCTGATGGACCGTTTCGGCGCCCGGACCCGCTTCCAGGCGGGCATCCAGGCGGCCCGGGCGGAGCTGTTGTAGCGCCCGGTACGGGTAGTCCGCGCAGGTCAGGCGGGAGCCGGGTGGGCAGCGGGACGCACGGTGGCCGGGACAATGGTGCGGTTGGTTGCTCGACGTACAGCGACGTACAGAGCTTGGAAGCACAGAGAAAGCGAACCGTTCCTAATCAGTGAGCAGGAGTGGGTCTTGGATCCACGCCACGGCACTGCGCGCATCCCGAACGGTTTTGGGTGCGCTGGTCGCCCGCGTTCTCGTACTCCCCGTCCGGCTGCGTGCATCGTGTGCACGGTCCGTGACGGGGCGGCGGGTTTCCTCACGCCCGCGCACACCTGATGGGGCCTGGGCGGTCCGATGCCCACGACGATCGCTCCGGTCGTCGTGGGGCGGTGCCGTCCGTCGCCGGATCGGGTGTCCGAGGGCGCGTCGCCCGATCGCGACAGCGGCGCTGTCGTGTCGGGTGGTCTTCCGAGTGGGCGCGGCCATGGGTTTCTGCCAGTGCTGCGCGCCCCATTGAGAGGTGTAGGCGGGGTCCACGGCGACGATGGCCATGTCCAGTTCGGCAGCCATGGACACGAGCCGGGCGCGGAGCCTGCCGGTGGGGATGCCGGAGACGAGCTGCCGGAACCGCTTGCGGCGGCCGTGTTTCTCGCGGGTGGCCTCGGCGGTGAAGTCCAGGTTCTCCAAGCCAATCGCCGTCACGCCGCACCGCTTCGCCCAGTGCAGCAGTCGGGTGATGGCGTGGCGGATCTGGGCGTCGCGGTGGGTGGTGGCGCCGGTCAGGTCGTAGGGGAACCGGTGGGGGTTGCCGACCGGGTTGCCGTGCGCATCGAGATGCCAGGCCGCGAAGTGGTCGGCGTTGGTGTCCACCCCGATCATCCCGGCCGCGCGGGCGGTGGCCAACGGCATCGGCCGCACCACGGGCCGGGTCCAGCAGGCGTCCAGGTACCACCGCCCCCGGTCCACGTCCAGGTGGATCCGGTACGCCACCGCCCGGTTGGCCTCGATCCGATCCCGCCATTCCTCGCCCCGGTGCGGGAAGGACACCTTCGCGGAAAGGACGTATCGGCCGCTGGTGGCGTTGGCGTACTCGGCAAGCGGGGCGGGGAGCTTGATCGACACCTCACCGTCCGGGGTGACCCGGATCGTCTCGTTGCCGAACCGCTTCCCCGACTCGCCGTCAGCGGCGAGGAACCACCGCGCGCTCTCCCACCGCTTTCGCCACTCAGCCTCGGTGAGACCGGCGGCGGCCAGGTTGTGCCGGGTGTTCAGCAACCTCCCGCCACCGCTTACCACATGCACGCGACCTGCCTCACCATCGGCCCGGGCAGCCGCGTACCGTTCCTCCAGCGCCGCGAGCCGACGGGACTTGACGAACCACTCGTGCGTGGAACGGTAGCCACCGGGTGCCCGCTTGGTGCCCTTCTCCCCGACCGGCAACGACAGACGGTGGCGCAGCATCCGGATACCCGCGTCCAACGAGTCCAGGTACGCGGCCTGCCCGCGACGCGACAGCGCCCACTGGTCGTGCGTGGCCTTCGTGACGCTCCCGGCCCAGCGCGACGACGACTCCACGGTCAGGTCACGCTTGCGCGCGGCCCACGTCTCCTTACCGTGCTCCAGGCCGTCCGCGCAGCGCGCCTTCAGGTCCCTCGACGCCAGCGCCCCCATATGCCCGCCGACCAGCCGCAGCACCTTCTCATCCTCAGGCGTGAGGCCCTTGAGACGGTCACGGACCGTCACACCCGACGGGCCAAGGGAAACGAACGGCGCGTCGATCCGCCGGAGCTTCTTCTTCGGCCTGGTCACGTCACCCCCTCCCAGCCAGTGCCACCACCTTCACACACACCACTGACAGTCGTCTCATCGATCCAACAAACCGTGATCGAAAACAAACTCATGGATACCTATGTGCACCAAATCGACCTCAGTCCCGAGCAGTTCACGACCCCAACCTGGCGATTATGATGTCCGGCGTCTCGACCATGATCTTCCTGCTGGCCACCCGCGGCCGGGTGCCCAGCTACCTCGGCTGCTCGCTGTCCTTCGTCGGCGTGGCCGCGGTGATCCGGGCGCAGGGCGGCACCAGCGCCACGGTGACCGGCGCGGTGCTCGTGGTGGGCGCGGCGCTGTTCGTGGTGGGACTGGCGGTCCAGCGGTTCGGCGCGCGGATCATCCACGCGGCGATGCCGCCGATCGTCACCGGCGCGGTGGTCATGCTGATCGGCTTCAACCTGGCCCCGGTGACCGCCTCGACCTACTGGCCGCAGGACCAGTGGACGGCGCTGCTGGTGATGCTGTTCACCGGACTCGCGGTGGTGTGCCTGCGCGGCTTCTGGTCGCGGGTGGCGATCTTCCTGGGGCTGCTCTTCGGGTACGGGATCTCCTTCACGTTCGACCGGGTCTTCGGGGAGATCCACTCGGTGGACGCGAGCGGGCACATGACCGACCACTGGCGCCTGGACCTGTCGGGCGTCGGCAAGGCGGACTGGATCGGCCTGCCCGCCTTCCACGGCCCCTCCTTCCAGGGGTCCGCGATCCTGGTCGCCCTGCCCGTGCTGATCGCGCTGGTCGCCGAGAACGCCGGGCACGTCAAGGCCGTCGGCGAGATGACCGGCACCAACCTGGACGACAAGCTGGGCACCGCGATCTCGGCCGACGGCGTCGGCTCCGTGCTCTCCACCGCGCTCGGCGGCCCGCCCAACACCACGTACTCGGAGAACATCGGCGTGATGGCGGCCACCCGGGTCTACTCCTCGGCGGCCTACTGGGCCGCGGCCGGCTTCGCGCTGCTGTTCGGCATCTGCCCGAAGTTCGGCGCGGTGGTGGCCGCGATCCCCGGCGGGGTGCTCGGCGGCATCACCGTGATCCTGTACGGCATGATCGGGCTGCTCGGCGCGCAGATCTGGACCAAGGCCCAGGTGGACCTGCGCAACCCGCTGAACCTGGTGCCGGCCGCCGCGGGCATCATCATCGGCATCGGCAACGTGACGATGAAGTTCACCAATACGTTCAGCCTCAGCGGCATCGCCCTGGGCACCCTGGTCGTCATCACCGGCTACCACGCGCTGCGGGCGCTGGCCCCGGCGCACCTCAGGACGCAGGAGCCGCTGCTCGATGAGGGCACTTCGTCGTACGACGAGGAGACCGGGGAGCCGCGCACCTCGTAGCTGCGGCTGCGGAAGTGACCGCAGGCCCGGACCGCCATGGATGCGGTCCGGGCCTGCGGTTCAGGACTTCGGCTCAGACGTCGCCGAACTCGCCGCTGCGGACGGCGGCGACGAACGACTTCCAGGCCTCGGACGGGAAGACCAGGACCGGGCCCTGAGGGTCCTTGGAGTCACGGACCCTGCCGGGGAGCGCGTCATCTACCTCGATGCAGCCGCCCCCGCCGTTGCTATAGCTGCTCTTACGCCACTTGGCGCCTGTTGGGTCATGCATGGTCCAGTTCCTTCCGTGCCTCCCGGATCATGGCCAAACTGTCCGGTTCGCTCAGCGCGTTGACCTGGAGTCGATCGTATCTATCGACCCATCGGGCCACCGTCCCGGCATCTTGTTCCAGGTATCCCCGTTGAAGCGTCTCCGTGTACCCGACCAAAGCCCTATTTGGGAGGGTCAAGAGCGTGACGGGATGGGACAGCGGTCGATCCTCAGCAAGGCGGTACGGGGCAACCTGGATGATGACATTCGGGCGTTCGCTGAGACTCTCCAGGTGACAGAGTTGCATGGCCATAATCCGCTGGCCACCGATCGGTCGACGAAGGGCTCCCTCGTCCAGAACAGCGTGGACCGTTGTTCCTCTGTCGAGCATGAGTTGACGTTGGGCCAGCAAGCCAAGCCGTCCGTCGGCTTGCTCCCGAGTCGCTTCCCCGCGTCGGACGATGCCAGCTTCGTAGGCCGCGCTGTAGTCCGGGTGCTGAAGTATGCCCGACACCATATCCGTGTCGAACAGTCTGGCTGCGATCGCTTCGCGTTCCCGTCGAAGGTACTCGGAGAACCCAGGCAACAGAGCGCCGTTCTTCCAGCTCCACCACAGCCCCGTCAGGGCGCCACCGGCATCGAGGGCGGCATCTACGCGCTCTACGAATTTTAAAGACGGAGCTTGTTTGGCTCGCTCCACGTTCGAGATGTAGACGTTGGAGTACCCGACTCGCTTGCCGAGCTCGATCTGAGTCATCCCTTTGGCCTGGCGTGACCTGCCGATTTGAACCGCCAATGCCTCTAGCGGAGATGACGTTGGGTCAAGTGTGCGACGAACCAAGATCACCCTCTTTAAAATTGGCCGGACTAGAGATTTGAAACTCTTCCGATCCTAGAGGAAGCTGAGCCACCCTGGTAGTCAGACGATTACGGAACGAATTCACGCTGGCGAAGCGCTGATCCGTTCACATCCCTGAACTCCTCACACTTGGAGCAGAGTTGAGCAGGACCCGCATCATGACCAAGCCTCCCGTACGGCGATCGGGCCAGCAGGTCTTCGTCCTACGCGAAAACCCCGACGAGCGGGACGAGTTCTTCGTCCTCCTGATCGACCCCGTCTACCGCGAGGGCCTGACCCTGCCCGGCGGCAGCGCCGAGCAGGACGAGCTGCCGCACCTCGCGGCCCGCCGGCACCTCGAAACGGAGACCGGACTCGTCCTCGCCCTCCGGACCGTCCTCACGATCGACTATGTGCCCGCCGCCGAATTCCCAGAGGGCGTCAACTTCGTCTACGCGGGTGGGATGATCACGCCCCAACAGGCCGAGACCGTCCGCCGCCACCAGCCGCCGGACGAGATCCGCGGCCTCCACTGGGTGCCCGAGTCCAAGCTGCCCGAGGTCATGGCCGACGACCAGTGCCGACGAGTCCAGGACGCCTGGGACGCCTGGGAGCACGGCGCCGGCCTCCCGCTCCTCGTGCGGGGCGTGCCGGTCCCGGTCGGCTGATTCAGGACCACCGGCCGGAGGGCCGCCTTCCGAGCTGGTCCCGTTCCCCATTCGGGGCAGACGAGGAAGGACCCTCCCTCTGGACCGGTCGAGCCGGCCCGAGCCCATCCGCATCACCACCAACACGGAAGGGGAACCACCGCAATGACCACGACCACCAAGGCGGAGCCGAACAGCGTCGGCCTGGACGTGCCCAGGACGGTCGAGCTGGAGCTGACCGGCAGGTGCCAACTGGCATGTGGCCACTGCCTCAGCGACTCCGGCCCGACGGCGCCACACGGCACCATGGGCCAGGGCGACTGGATGGCGGTGATTGCCGAGTGTGCCGAACTCGGCGTTGAGACCGTCCAGTTGATCGGCGGGGAGCCGACGGTTTTCGCGGGCTGGGAGAACCTGGTGGACTATGCTCTGGGCTTCAAGCTGAAGGTCGAGGTCTTCACCAACCTGTACAAGATCGCCGATCAGGCATGGGATGTGCTGTCCCAGCCCGGTGTTTCGTTGGGCACGTCGTACTACTCCGTCAACCCGGACGAGCACGACCGGGTGACGGGGAAGCCGGGAAGCCACAAGCGGACCAGGGACAACATCATCAGGGCCCTTCACCGGAACATCCCGATCCGTGCCGGGGTCGTCCGCGTCAACGACGGCCAGCTGGCGGAGCTGGCCGTCGAAGAACTGGAGGCACTCGGCGTCGGGCGGGTCACCCTGGACAACACGCGGCTGGTCGGGCGGGCCGCAGGAGGGGCGGAGCCGACCGTGGACACGCTCTGCGGCAGGTGCGCCCTGGGGAAGGTGGCCATCCTGCCCGACGGCACGGTCAGCCCGTGCGTACTCGGCAGGTTCCTGCCGACCGGAAACGTCACGGAGGCCGGCCTCCGTGACGTCCTGACCAGTACCAAATGGGCGGAGACCGCCGCCGGCATTCCACGCAAGGCAACCGCGGGCTGCCCGCCGAACGACAGCAACGACTGCAACCCGGCCAACACCGAGGCCTGTGCGCCGGCCTACTTCGCGCCGATCGCGCGGCGGGGCATGTGCGTTCCGAAGGTCACGGTCTCGGGCCCGGTCCCGGTCGACATCGGCGGCTGCCCGCCCACCGACTCCGAAGCGTGCGACCCGAAGCACTGAGAGGCTGAGGCATGACACGCATCCAGTGGGAGGGACGGGCTGCGGATCTCGCTGCCCGCACCACCGACCCGGACTCTCGATGGCGGAACCCGGTCTCGGAGGTGCCCCGGCACCTGTTGGTCCCCAAGTGGTGGGCGCCCTCCGAAAGTGGCGGCTGGGACCTTCAGATCGGGGAGGAGGACCCGGACCGGTGGCTGAACGTGGCCTACGGGAATGAGTCCGTCGTCACCAGCGTGGGCGGGGTCCATGCCGACCACGCCGAGCCGGGCGACCGGCCGGAAGGACTGCCCACGTCCTCGGCGACACTCACGGCACTCGTCATCAAGATGCTCAGGCACGGCAGGATCAACGCCGGACACGATCTGCTGGACATCGGCACCGGAGCCGGTGGGCTGACCGCCATCGCCGCGAAGAGGCTCGGCGCCGAGCGGGTCACCAGTGTGGACGTGGACGAGTACCTGACCACGGCTGCCACAGACCGCCTGGCCGGCATGGGACTCGGCCCGACGTTCCACACTCGGGACGCCACCGGCCCCATTCCGGGCTCCTACGACCGGATCGTGGCGACGGTGTCCGTCCGGCCCGTTCCCGCTTCCTGGCTCCAGGCACTCCGGCCCGGCGGCCGGCTCGTGACCACGATCGCGGACACGGCGCTGATCCTCACCGCCTGGAAGACCCCGGACGGAGGCGCCGAAGGCGTGGTCGAACGGGACTGGGCCGGGTTCATGGCCACCCGCCACGGGCCTGCCTACCCGCCGGGCCCGGACGACCTCTTCAAGGCCGCCAGGGAGGGCGAAGGAGAGGAGGTCAAGGTGTTCCGCTACCCGGTGACGGACATCCGGAACAACTGGGAAGTCTGGTCCATGCTGACGATCAACGTGCCGGGCGTGCGGCTCGACTTCGCCGAGCAACCGGGAAAGCGGATCGCGTACCTCGTCCACCCGGACGGATCGTGGGCACGCGCCGAGGCCGAACGGTACGAGTCGCCGACCGTCCACCAGGGCGGCCCTCGCCGGCTGTGGCAGGACCTCGAATCCATTCGGAACTGGCGGGAGATCGAAGGCGGTCTCCCCTTGTTCGGCTGCAACGCCCGGATCTCCCCGGATGGCGTGATCCGCCTGTCCCGAGGCCGGTGGTCGGCCGAGATCACCTAACCAAGATCGAGATCACCTGGCCAAGATGGCGGTGCCACCGGCTCACGCGGTGGCACCGCCATCGGGTCCGTCCCGGTGGGCCTCGGCGTTGTGGTCCCGGCGTGGCGCGGGTGTGGTGGCGGTGTGGCGACGGCCACGCGGGTGGGGCCGTGGAGGCTTCGGGTGAGAAGGGTCACCTACGGCGCGAGTCCGGGCGGGCGGGGCACGCCCGGGCCCGTAGGGACAGGGCGGGCGCGGTTTCGGCACGGCCGGAGGTCCTGTCCGCTTCGGGACCTTGGCCATGAATCCGGCCGACCTTCGACCCGGTGGCGGCCCCTGTGAACCCGGGCAACCGTGGACGGTCGCCCGGTGTGAGCGGGCGATGGCGCCGTCCAACGCGGGCGTCGTCTTCCCTGCCGTCTACCCGGCGCACGGTGCGCGAGACGCGGCCGTACGCTCCGGAGGACCCCAGCCAGATGTCCCAGACCATCGACAACGCCCCGTATACCGCCTTCCACCGCAGGCTGGCCCTCGCCTGTTCCGGTGGACCGCTGCTCGACGGCTACATCCTGAGCATCGTCGGCGTCGCCCTGATCGGCATGCGCCCCGACCTCGGCCTGTCCACCGCGGAGGTCAGCCTGATCGGCGCCGCCGCCCTGGTGGGCATGTTCGTCGGCGGCGCCCTGTTCGGCGTGCTGACCGACAAGATCGGCCGGGAGGTGATGTACACCGCCGACCTGCTGGTGATGGTCGTCTGCTCGGTGCTCTCCTTCTGGGTCGACTCGGTGTGGGCGATCACCGTGCTGCGCTTCGTGCTCGGCATGGCCGTGGCCGCCGACTACCCGATCGCCACCTCCCTGCTCGCCGAGTGGCTGCCCACCAAGCACCGCGGGCGCCTGCTCGGCCAGCAGATCGTCGCCTGGTACGCCGGCTCGGTGCTCGCCTACGTGGTGGGCTACCTGTTCCTGGAGCTGGCCGGACCGCGCAGCTGGCGGTGGATGCTGGCCAGCTCCACCGTGCTGTGCGTGGTCTTCCTGGTGATCCGCCGCGGCTCCCCCGAGTCGCCGCGCTGGCTGGCCGCCAACGGGCGGGTCGGCGAGGCGGTGCGCGTGGTCGAGAAGCACCTCGGGGTCCGGGTGGACGGCCGGGAGCTGATGCCCGATGCGGCCGGGCGCGCCCGGCGCGCCGGCGGGCTGCGGCTGCTGATGACCCCGCCCTACCGGCGCCGCACCCTGTTCTGCGGCCTGTTCTTCCTCTGCCAGGTCGGCCCGCTGTTCGCGATGCTCACCTTCGGCCCGCAGATCCTCTCCTCCTTCGGCATGCCGGGCGGCACCATGATGGAGACCCTGGGCACCGGGCTGATCAGCCTGGTCTTCCTGCTCGGCTGCTACCCGGCGCTGCGCCTGATCGACACCCGGGGCCGGCGCCCCGTCATCATCTGGTCCTTCGCGCTGATGACCGTCCCGCTGGCCCTGCTGGGCGTGTGGCCCACCGCGCCGGCCGCCATCGCGCTGACCGCGCTGTGCGCGTACGCCTTCCTGTGCGGCGGGCCCAACGTGCTCGACTGGACCTACCCCAACGAGCTCTTCCCGACCGAGATCCGGGCCACCGCCGTGGGGGTTGCCACCTCCGTGAGCCGGATCGGCGCGGCGGTCGGCACCTACCTGCTGCCGCTGTCGCTGTCCGGGCTCGGCACCGGCC
>NZ_JBHTTU010000151.1:0-9930 GCF_042794375.1 Kitasatospora sp. NPDC056531
CCATGCTTGGAGGACACCCCCGGAAAACGGGACCCCCCCCTTCGGCGGTCGGGGGAAATTTGACCCGCCCCACCCCGACCACCCCTGCCGGGCGCTCGGACAACCCGGCCCCCGCTGCTCGGTGTCAATGCCTTGCGGCATCCTTGATCTTCTCCATCGCATGCTTGGCGTCGGCGTTGGTCTGTTGGCCCTTTCCTTCGGCGGTCATCCGTCGGTCACCGACGGCCTTGCCAACGGTCTCCTTCGCCTTCCCCTTCAGCGCTTCGGTGGCGTTCTCCGCCTTGCGTTACGTGCCCATGAGCACCGCCTTCCTCGTCCTCGCGCAGCCGCACGGCTTGCAGGTCCCGGCGTGAACGTATCCGTGTCAACCAGTCGGTCTCACAGCCGCTCGTCACCAGCGATACCAACGGCCGTCGGCCCCGTGCAGTGCAAAGCCCAGGATCCACAGCACCAGCACGGCGAGGGCGACCCACCACAGCACATGGACCGCGAATCCCGCACCCCCGAGTACGAGTGCCAGCAGCAGGACCAGAACGAGGAGCAACATGATCCACAACCTCCTTCATCACCCACCGCGCCTGCCCCGTTCAACGGGGCGTACACCCCCGAACTTCGCGCATGTTGACGGGGGCAGCCTGGCGCTGGCTCGGAGTGGTTCGGACGGACCTGGCGGGACGGGGCACGTACGCGATCTCCGAAATCTCCCCGATCGGTTCTGGCGGCCGCCATTTGACGGATATGGAGGCCAGGTCGAAGGTGACAGGTACCAGGTGGGAAGCGATCCGGGCCGAGCGCTGGCCGACGCTGCGTGCCCTGACTGGAGAGGGACTGATCGACGATGTCGGACAAGACAGCCAAGCAGACCGCCGAGTTCATCAAGCCGCTGCAGGTGAAGCCGGGGTCGGAGATCGATGTGGCCGAAGACTTCGATCCTCGCTACAGCGCTGGTTTGAAGAAGCGCGATGGCGTCGAACTCCTGCGCGCTGGCGTGGCGCTGCTGGCCGAGTACCAGAATCGGCTCGCCGCCGAGGCCAGGTACGGTGTCCTGCTCTGTCTGCAGGGGATCGACGCCGGAGGCAAGGACAGCACCATTCGTCACGTCATGAGCGGAGTGAATCCGCAGGGCGTCAGGGTGAGCAGCTTCAAGGTTCCCTCGGCTGAGGAGCTCGAGCATGACTACCTTTGGCGCTACTCCCAACGGCTGCCGGCCCGCGGGGAGATCGGGATCTTCAACCGCTCCCACTACGAGGAAGTCTTGGTGGTGCGGGTCCACCCCGAGTACCTGGACCGGCAGAAGCTCCCTGCCGAGGCGAAGAGCCCCGCGGTCTGGGAGCGCCGTTACCGGGAGATCAACGACTGGGAGCGCTACCTCACCGACAACGGCTTCAAGGTGGTGAAGATCTTCCTCAACCTCTCGAAGGAGGAGCAGCGGCTCCGGTTTCTGAAGCGAATCAAGCGGTCGGAGAAGAACTGGAAGTTCTCCGCGGCCGACGTCCGAGAGCGGCAGTGGTGGGACGACTACCAGCAGGCGTTCTCCGCGATGCTGTCGGTGACGAGCACCGCGTGGGCTCCCTGGTACGTTGTCCCGGCCGACCGGAAGTGGTTCGCGCGTATGTGCGCGGTCGGAATCCTCATCCACACCCTGATGGAAATCGACCCGCACTACCCGGCGGTGGACGAGAAGGCCCGGAAGGAACTGCGCACCGCCAAACGCCTGCTGGAGGCGGAGACTGCCGAGGGCGTCGAACTTCGATGACAGTCAGTGGGTGTCCCGCGGGATGTGGTGTCCCGGGCGAAGGCAGTGATGCGGTGCCGGTCTGAAACGGACGGTCTCGCCGTGCACCCGAGCTTGGCAACGCCCACGAATGCGCGTCCTCCAGCCAAGGCGGATCGTGGAGGGATGGACGAGATTCCTAAGCGCTGGGGGCTGACGTTTCCCGGGCCCCAAGGCGCGCACGGCGAGCAGACAGTCATCGCGGTGCACTTGCGAGCCGGTGAGACCGGTCCGCACGGTCACCCCCTCTACACGGACGACCGGGGGGTCCTGGCGGAGATCACAGCGGACGGCGTGGTATTCCTCCTGGACAGCGACGGCCTGCCCGAGCCAGGGACACCACCGCACGCACACCCGCTGCTCTGAGCTGGTGGCCGCGCCAGGCTGGTCCGAAGGGCAGGTGAGTGCCGATCGGGCATGCTTTCGTGACGGCAATCCAGAGCCGGCTGGGTCATCCCGTCTTCCGAGGCATTCTGCTGTTCTGGAGCCGTCGGTCTGAACGTGGGTCGGCGCCATGGGTGTGTGGGTCAGGTATTCGGGTCGGCGGCGCTATTGTCGGCGAGCGCGGACATCCGGTCGCGATCGATCGCGAGTCGCCGAGCGACACAATGCCGACCGGGCGGTCGGTCTCGAGGTCCGACAGTCTGGGCACTGCAGACCTCGCCGACGGTGCGGTCGATGTCGTTTCCTCCGGCGAGCGGCCGTACGACCAGGTCGCGGTCGGTGACCAGGCCGCGGAGGTAGCCGTCGTCGGTGATCAGGACATCACCGATGTCCGCGTCACGCGTGCGGGCCACAGGCCGGAAACCCGAGGCGACGTGCAGGTTGGACGGACGGTCGAGCCGCCGGGCTACTCCGGCTTCGGCTGGTATGGCAGCAGGTGGGGCGGACAGCCCCTTGCCTCGGTCGCGATGGGCCCGCACCCACCCGGTGTCCTCTTGGTTCTCGGTGTCTGAGCACCCCCCGCCGGGGTGGCATTCATTCTGAGGGCGGTGGCTGCTCCGCTTTCGTCGCGCGGGCAGGCGAGTCCGGGTCGGAGCGGGGCGGAGACAGGAGCGGCGGCGCGGGGGAGCCGGGCCACGTTCGCCGAGCACAAGGCCCACACCGGCGAGCGGCCCGGCCAGGAGGGCGAGGAATGCGGCATCCTCGCGAACTCCGTCTCCTGTCCGAGGGAATTGGCATCGCGGCGGTCGGCGCCGTCGTTTTCGCCGATCCCAAGTCCTCGGTGATCGACATCGTCCAGGCGGTGGGCCGGGCGCTGCGTCAGTCCCACTGGCAGGGCAAGGTGTCCTGGGTCGTCATCCCGGCCTACCTGCTTCTGCGGTCGGCGACGACATCGCCACCGCCGACCCGGCTGAGGTCCGCGACGCGGGCGCGGTGGTGAAGGCCGAGGCCGACACCGAGATCGAGGCCGAGTCGTTCCGGACGATCTGGCGGGTCCTGCGAGCCCTGGCGACGCCCGGGTGGTCGGCCGGATCACCGAGCTGTGCTCCCACCGCGGCCAGCCCCGGCTGGCCACTACGGCGGAGGCCGCCGGGGAGGGCGCCGGGGCCGAGGACGGCGAGCGACCTGCAGTGCCGGAATCGCCGGTCGACTGGCTGCGGATCGACGCCCGGAACCCGGGACGAAGCAGCGCCGCACGCATTTCCCCTCGCCGAGAGCAGTATGGAGTCGTCGGGGCGGCTTCGATGGCTGACATCGAGCCGCCGGGTGGACTGCGCAAGGAGGCGTGATGACGTCGAACGAGTCTTCGGTCCCAGAGTTCTCGGCTGAGGTCGAAGCGCGCACCGAGCTGCTGAGGGCGATCAGCGCGGAGACCCGCGCCCTGGACCGGTACAGCGGGCAGCACCACCGTGCTCAGCCTCATCAACGAGTATCGCCGAGCAAGCTGACCATCCGACGAACCCACAGATCACACCTGGTGAAGCCGTTTTGGAGGGCTACGGGAGAGCTTCCCGGGCCAACGGCAGACCCGCAGCGGTTTCATCGCCACCGGGCCCGGAACGTGCCCCGGCGGGATGAGCACAACTTTGCTCCGTGTGGCGGGTGAGGTACGCGTTGAACGGGTGCCGTCGTGCGTGCCGAAGAGCGATTCGCGGGCGTGCTGGTATAGGTGGTCGCACTGGATCACTTTCTGCGTATAAGTGACCATTTTAGACTCTTCGTCCCTGGAGGACATCCATGCCCATGCTCGCCAGGCTGCGCCCCCGACGCACCCTCGAACTCGCCCTCGCCCTCACCGCCCTGACCGTCACCGGCGTGGGCACGGCCACCGCGGCCGAGCCCAAGCCGCTCGGCGGCCACCACGAGACCACCGAGTTCAAGCTCTTCCCCAACACCCCGTTCCTGCCCTGTCTGGCAGGCAACGGCGAGACCCCGCGCGTGAAGGCCGAGGTCCGCCGCGGCGAGCTGAATGACACCATGGAGATCGAGCTGCGCGGCTTCAAGCCCGACCTGGACTTCGACCTCTTCACCGTTCAGCGCAGCAACCAGCAGGCGAACGGTCAGCCCGTCCCCGGATTCAGCAACTTCGGTCTGGCCTGGTACCAGTCTGACCTCCACACCGACCACGCCGGCAACGGCCGCGCCGAGATCCGGACCATCCTGCTCGACCAGATCTTCGGCTTCGACCCGGACGTCTCGCTGCCGCCCACGAACACCTTCCACGTCGGGTTCTGGTTCAACAAGCCCAGCGACGCGGCCGCGTGCGGCTTCACCGGCACCACACCGTTCAACGGTGAACACAACGCCGGGCCACTCGCCTTCATCACCCGCCCCGACGCCACGACCGGACTCGGCCCGCTCTGCACCAAACCCGACACCTCCACGAGTCCCGCCACCTGCAAGGCCTGACATAGCGCGAAAACCGACGGTGCCCGGCATCACCTCGCAGGAGTGCTGGGCACCGACCATGGAATCCTGGAACTGCGCGGAACTTCAGTGATCACGGCGACGGTTGGCCTGACCTGCGACAGAGCTGGTCGGGCGTTCTCGTCCGCCCTCCCGGACTTCATCTTGCTCCATCCGGCTTGCTTCGCTCGGCAGGCCTGATGCCAACCGGTGTCGTGCTCGGGAGATCACTGAATCAGGGGCCCGCCGATAAATTAGTGGTGCGTGTCGCGTCAACCCGTCGTTGATGCTGCGTGCATGACGTATCTGGCGAGTTCGCTGGGGTCGATGAGGCGGACGGGGAGCGGCTCGCTGTGGAGGCCGTGCTGCTGGAGCAGGGGCCGGGTCTGCTGGATGAGGGCTCGCATCTGGTTCTCGCCGATGTGGAAGAGGTGGGCGATCAACGACGCGGGCAGGCCCCTCTGGTCCAGGATGGCGGCCCAGACGATGTTCTCGACGGCCATTTTGCGGTGGCGTGGGCGTTGTTCCGGCGGCAGCGTGTCGATCATTTCGCGGATCTCGGTGACGAGGTGGTCGAGGCTTGGCGGGAGGCGCCGGTCAGCACGGGGTGGGTGGCCAGGGCCGCGTCGAAGGTGTGGGCCGCACGGGGGTGGGAACGACGTCCGGGCGGCTGCAGTGGCACCGGCGGGACGCCCGGCCGCGGCGGGATGGTGTAGTTCCACTCGCCGTGGAAGTCGTCGGGGTCGACCTTCAGTGCGGCGGCGTGCTGCGCGTCGGTCTGGATCCCGGTGGGGTAGCGGTTCTCGTCCCAGTCGTGCAGTCACGCGCAGCCCGGTCGCGGTGGTGGTGGACGCGATCAGGTTCAGGGCCACCTCGATGCTGGTCAGCGGGCGGGCACGGCAGTTCATGGATATGAAGGAGAACAGCCGGTGTTCGACCTTGTTCCATTGTGCGTCCAGAAGACGGAGGTTGATCGTGTTAGGTGATTGACCACCAGTCGTAAGCTCGTCGTCGCTTGCCGGTGCAAGTCCGGTCCGGGTAGCTGCCAGGAGGCCCGGTAGCAGGCTGGCGGCATCGGGGGGAAACGCCCGGTGTCGAAGCCCAGCGTCAAAAGCCCTTCAGGGGGAGCAACCGAGCGGTCCGTAGCATCAAGCGAAGCCTGCCGCGTCGTGAAAGTTCCCATCGTGAGGTGGGGCAAGGGAGAGCCGAGCCCGGAGTGTCAGGGCGAAGGCCATGGAAACGGTGAAGACCCTGGAATCGCAGCCGTGAGGAACTCCCCGGCGTAAGGGGCGCGGAACGTTCGGATAGTGACGGCGGGAACTGGAGAGGCCCTCCCCGGCCCGGTGGCCTGCGCGCAGGTGCCGCCGGAAGCTTGGTGCCCTATAACCGATGACCTCGGGAAGTGGGTGCCGGCCGGGTGGGCGTCAGAGGCGGCCGTAGTACTGCTTGAGCCGAGCGGACAACATAACCGCCGGTGAGGGAAGGGCCGCTACTTCGTCGATGCGTAGAGATGTGGAGGAGGGGCCCGGTGAGTGCCCAGGTGGCTAGTCCCGCCGACGGGGGACGTTCTCCCTCGGATCCGGTCCGTGCCTTGCAGCATGCGCTCTACCGGGCGGCCAAGGCCGACCCCGGACGGCGGTTCCACGCGCTCATGGACAAGGTCTCGCGCAGGGACGTCCTATGGCGCGGGTGGGTCGCGGTGCGCCGCAACAACGGCGCTCCAGGTATCGACCAGACCACTTTGGAGGAGGTCGAGGAGTACGGGGTGGCCCGGCTCCTCGACGAACTGGCCGCGGAGTTGAAGACCGGCAGCTATCGTCCGATCCCTGCGCGTCGGGTGTTCATCCCCAAACCCGGCACGCTGGAGCAAAGGCCGCTGTCGATCCCTTCGGTCCGAGACCGGATCGTCCAGGACGCGTGGAAACTGGTGGCGGAGCCGGTGTTCGAGGCGGATTTCCTTCCGTGCTCATTCGGATTCCGGCCCCGGCGCGGTGCCCACGATGCACTCCAGGTTCTCATCGACGAGTCCTGGCAGGGGCGCAACTGGGTGGTGGAGACGGACATCGCCAACTGCTTCGAGGCGATTCCGATTGAGAAGTTGATACAGGCGGTCGAGGAACGCATCTGCGACCAGCCGTTCCTGAAGCTACTGCGCGTGATGTTGCGTGCGGGCGTCATGGAGGAGGGGCAGGTCCGTCGGCCGGTCACGGGAACCCCACAGGGCGGGGTTGCATCCGCTTTGCTCTGCAATGTCTACCTGCACCGGCTCGACCGGGCATGGGACGTGGATGAGCACGGGGTTCTGGTGCGTTATGCCGACGATGCGGTGGTGATGTGCAGGTCCCGGCGGCAGGCCGAGGTGGCGCTTGCGCGGCTTCGGGAACTGCTGGCCGAGCTCGGCTTGGAGCCGAAGGAGGCCAAGACCAGGATCGTGCACCTTCGGGTGGGAGGCGAGGGAGTGGATTTCCTCGGCTTCCACCACCGGTTGGTGAACGCGCCCGCCCGTCCCGGGCGGCGGCCGTTCCCCTTCCTCGCCCGCTGGCCCGCAGACAAGGCGGTGCGGCACGCACGGGAACGGATCCGGGAACTGACGGACCGCTCCCGGTTGCTGCTGCCGACCGAGATGGTGGTTCAGGAGCTCAACTTGTTCCTGAACGGCTGGGCGGCGTACTTCAAGTACGGCAACTCGGCGCACCGCTTCGGTGTGATCAGGGAGTACGTGCGGATGCGGATGGCGCTGTTCATCGGCAAACGTCACAAGCGCTCTCGCAGCTTCGGATGGCACGTGGTGGCCTATGCCTCCCCGGACCATCTGGGCCTGGTCAGCCTTGCTGGGAACGTCGTCGCTCCCAGGCCCTTCCGGGACTGGCGGGGGAGACCGAATGCCGGTGGTGAACGACGTCGGTGAGCCGTGTGCGGGAGAACCGCATGCACGGAATCGAGGTGGCGGGGGCTGGAAACGGAACGCACGTACTGCGTCACCGCGCCAGTCCCCGACCCTATTCGATGTCCCCGGCCTGTCCCCGGCGGCAGGTGGCACACGCTGATCTCGAGGCCGGTCTCGGTGGCCAGGACCGCGAGGTTGGCCTTCCATGCTTTGGCGCGGGTGCTGTTGGAGCCGCCGCCGTCGGCTGTGATCAGCAGTCGCGTCGCGCCGGGGTAGGTGGCCCGGCCCTCCTCGGTCCACCAGCGGCGCAGGGCCGCGACCGCGAACGCGGCGGTGTCGTGGTCGGTGCCCACCACGACGAATCCGGTGTTGTGCCCCACGTCGTAGATGCCGTAGGGATCACCGTGCCGGTCTCCTGCGAGGGGAAGTCGTGGTCGAGGACCTTGATCGGCGCGCCCGGCGGCACCAACTCTCGCCCCGCCTGCGCGAACAGCCCGATCTGCTCCTCCTTCGTCGTGTCCACGCTGATCACTGGGTCCCCGGCATCCAAGAACCGGCTCACCTTGGCGTTCAGGTGCCGGAACTGGGCGTCGCGGTCCGGGTGGGCGTTGCCGGCCGGGACCCTGGCGTTGCCGCGCAGGCTGAACCCGGCCCCCTTCAGCAGCGCGGCGATCGTGTCCCGACCCACCGCATGCCCTTGGGCGGCGAGCTCGTCCGCCAGGTTGCGCAACGATTTCGTGGTCCAGGTCAACGGCCCTATCGGATCACCTTGAGTGCTGTCCTCGACCAGGGACAGCAGCACGGCGCGCAGGCGCGGGTCCTTCTCCGCCGCGGCCGGGCGGCCCCCGCCGGGGCGGCGTACCCGCCCGTCCGACTCGGCGCCCGCCTCCAGATCGGCCAGTCCGCGGCTGACGCAGCCCTTGGACACCCCGGCCGCCGCAGCAACGGCGGCAATCCCCCCGTGCCCGAGCTGCCGAGCCTCCGCACCGTACAGCAACCGACGCTGACGATCGTTCAGATGCGGGACCACCGCTTCGAACTTCGCCCGCAGCGGACCGATCAACTCATCGAAACGCCTCAGACCACATCAACGAGCCCAAGTCCCGGAAGCAACCCGTAGATTCCCGACGGCCCCCGAGGACGAACGCGGCGGACTCCGGCGGGACGGAGAAGGCGTTGGCCAGGCCGAGCGCGGCGATGGCCAGGCCGGGGATACGGGTGAGGTCGATGGTGATCGTCAGTGTGGTCTCCTTTGTCGAAGTTGGTTGCGGCGGTGGGTCGTCAGGAGCGCCGGCGCAGGATGGGCGGAGATTCGCCGCCGTGGGACTCGATCAGGTCCCGCACCAGGGCGACGGGGACGTGCAGGTAGATGCCTTCGGTGGGGGCATCCTCGTCCGAGCCGGGTTCGAGGTAGTCGCGCCAGTCGGCCCAGGGTTCGGGGTGCCGGGTGGGGAAGCCGACCTCCGGTGTTCGGGCGGGCAGCAGGAATACCTCGGTGGGGTCGGGGGCCGGCACCGAGAGGCAGAAGCCGTCGGCACACGCGATGTGCGTGTCCCGTACGGCGAGGCCGAGGGCGTTGCGCGGTGTGCCGTTGGCGATCGCGTGATCGAGTCGGGGGGTGGTCAACCGGTCCTCCAGGTAGGGGTGTCGGGGGCAGCGGGTGGGGTTTGCGATGAGCGCGGCGAGGAATCCGGCGACCGGCTCGGAGGGGGTGTGGATGCCGAACTCCTGGGTCCACGCCTCGGCGTCGGCTGGCTGGACCCGGACGCGCCAGACGATGCCGCGCTGCCAGGCGCCGGGGTCTTCGCGCAGCCCGCCGACGTAGACGCACCCGTCCGGGCTGGTGCAGCGCACGTTGGCCTCGGGGGTGTCGACCATCGGCCAACCAAGGTTGTCGAGCAGCGTGAGGACCGGCTCCGCGCTGTGGTCGCAGGAGAGCCAGGAACGGTCCTCGGCGGTCGGGCAGACGGGGTCGGGCAGGAGGCTGCTGGGAGTGTTCACGGGGCCGGTCCCTTCGTTGACCTGCGGTTTCGGCGACACGAGTACGTTGACATGCAGCATCCCGAAGTTCGTAGTCGATTCCCCGGGCCAGCGGTCTGCCGTGGGCGAACTGGGAGGGAATGGATCAGAGCATCCAGGTGCTGAACCAGGGTTACGGCGCGGGGCCGTAAGTGGTGTGAAGGGTGAAGAAGGCATTGGTGCTGAGCAGAGGCCGGGACATGGCGGCGCTGGATCGCAAGATCCGGGCGGCGGGGCGGGCGTGGACGATGGGCGACATCGTGATAATCGCCGATGGCCAGTGGGCCGTTCGCGCGACGAGCCGCGCCGAGCGGGAGCAGAACGATGCGGTCGAGGCTCGGCTGGCGGACGGTCAGCGGATGGAGCTGACCCTGGAGGAGCTGGCCCGCGTGGTGGGCTG
>NZ_JBHTTU010000152.1:0-9846 GCF_042794375.1 Kitasatospora sp. NPDC056531
GGGTGGGCCTCGCGGGCCTGCGCCCAACAGCGGTCGGCGGCGTCGGGGTCGAGGTCGGCCAGCGCCTCGCGCAGGCCGGTGCGCAGCCGGCCGAGCGGGTCCGGGCCGAGCAGCCCGGCGTCCTCGGCGTGCAGGGCGGACCAGGCGACCTGTTCGCGCTCGGCCCGGCCGGGGGCGGCGGCCGCGGCGACGGCGTGCAGCACGCCGAGATCGGCGGCGCTGGAGAGCCGGACCAGCCCGGCGCGGCGGTCCTCGTCCGGGTAGGGCTGGTGCAGACCGGGGTGCAGCCCGACCAGGTCGGCGACCCGCCGGGCCAGCGGCAGGCCGAGCCGCCCGGCCAGCCGCGGCGCGAGCTGTTCCCGGCGGGCGGTGCGCAGCGCGGTGGCGAGCACACCGGCCAGTCGGTTGTCCCCGGTCCGGCCGAGTTCGTCCAGTCGGGCGGATACCTCGGCCAACTCATCGGACCCGCAGGTCAGTTCGGGCAGTCCCAAGGCCTCGGCCAGTAGCGGGAGTTCGGGCGGCTGGCCGGAACGCACCGCCCAGAGCACGGCGTTCTGGCCGAGCCCGTTCTCCACCACGGCGGCGTGCATCCAGTGGGTGTCGGTGCGCACGTGCTGCGGGCGGACCCACTTGGCGATCCGCTCGCCGAACTCGGCGCGGGGGAAACCCCGGACCGTCCGGACCACGTACCCCTCCTGCCGGTCGAGGTCCAACCGCAGTGCGCGCAGTGCCCGTTCGTCGTAGCGGCCGCGCCACAGCACCCGGGGTACCGGGATGCCGAGGCGGCGCAGGAAGCGGACGGTGTCGTCCCAGTCCAGGCAGTGGTCCCGTTCGGTCCAGACCGAGAAGCCGTAGAACCAGCTGTCCAGGTCGGTGTACGGGATGGAGTGCCGGGCGAACAGGTTCTCCCCGCAGATCCGCCAGCCCTCAGGGAGCCGGGCGCCGATCCGGCTCTGCAGGCCCTTGACCCAGGCCCGGGAGGGGTGGTGCGCGGAGTCCAGCGAGCGGGCGTGGAGGCCGTCGGGGTAGAGCGTGGTGTTCTCGCCGTCGAGCTTCTCGGTGACGACGACCTCCGCGCCGGCCAGTCCGGAGAGGTCCCCGGTCCGTACGTCGTCCGCCGCCGCCCCCGGTGACCAGGGGAGATGCGGCGTCCGAGGGTAGTGCACTCGCATGTCCGGCTCCCTGAACGTCCTTGGAGTGCGCGGGAGGGCCGGGCCACCGATTAACCGAGTCGGCGCAGGCTCAGTCGATGCGGTGCTCGCGCCAGAAGGGCGTCAGGTCGACGGGGGTCGCGGCCTGGGCGGCGGCCTTGAAGTCGGCGGTGGTCGAGACGCCGTACCAGTGGGCGCGGGCGTAGCCGCGCAGCAGGGCGGACATCGGCTCCGGCCCGATCAGGCGGCGCAGTTCGTGCAGGGCGCAGGAGCCGTGGTCGTAGATGACCGCCTCGTAGCGGTCGGGGTGGGCGTCCCAGTAGCTCATCGGGTTGGTGAGGCGTTCGTCCGCGGACTGCCAGGGCGTGGCGGCGGTGCAGCCCTCGCCGGTGTCGCCGAGGGCGAGGTCCATGGCGTACTCGGCGAAGGACTCGTCCAGCCAGGGCGCGCGGTACTGGTCGTCGCCGACGATGCCGTACCACCACTGGTGCGCCAGCTCGTGGATGACGGCGGAGGGCCTGATCCGGTCGAGGACGAAGGCCGGGTACTCCATGCCGGCGAACGCGAAGCCGTTGTCGAGCACCAGGGCCAGATCGCCGTACGGGTAGGCGCCGTAGCTGGCGGAGTGGGCGTCGATGGTCCGCAGGGACAGGTCGAGCATCGCGCGGGCGTCCTCCGCCTTGATGTCGGCGGCCGAGTACACGGCGATCCGGACGCCGTTGGCGGATCGGCCCGCGATCCGACTGAACGGCCCTGCCGCCCAGGCGAATTCGCGCACCTGGTGGGCGCCCACCCTGGTGACCGTGCGGCCCGGCTCGCCGGTGGTGTCCAGGGCGCTGCCGGTGGCGGGGACCAGCAGGTCGGTGGGGTGGTCGAGGGTGACGGCGAAGTCGGAGGTGAGGCCGTAGAAGGACTCGCCGAGGTCGGTGTACGGGTCGAGGTGCCAGCCCGCCTCGTCCCGGACGGCGAGGACGGGCAGGGCGTTGCCGAGGAAGTTGAAGGCGCCGTCGCGGCCGAAGCGGTCGATGCCGTCCGGGACGTCGATGGAGAGGTCGAACTCGACACTCCCGGCGACGCCTTGGGACAGCGGGCGGGGCAGGGGCACGCGCAGCGCGGTGCAGGCGACCTCGGCGGAGCCGTTGAGGCCGGACACCCGCACCGGCGGGGCCGCGCAGCTGCCGTGGGAGTTGTCCCAGAGCCGCAGGTACACCTCGCGCAGCGGTTCGGGTGAGGTGTTGCTGAAGGCGATCCGCTCGTGGCCCCGCCAGTGCGCGCCGGTGGCGTCGCTGCGCAGCTCGACGGAGTAGGCGGGCGTGCCGGGGGTGCGAGTCGGGTCGAGGGGTGCGCGGCCGGGCGGCCCGGCGGCCACCGACAGGAGCACGGCGAGGACGGAGAACAGGGGGAGGGAGCGTCGCACGCCGTGTACTCCTGTCGGTGGTAGGGGCTGTCGCGTGGGTCTCATGGGTCTTGGTGGTCGGTCCGTGGGCATCGAGGCACCCACCACGTGGACGTACCCCGAGGCGTAGCGCGAGGCCCGTCGGGCGGACACCGTCTCGCCGACACCGACCTTGAGAACGGCCTCGACCACGCCGGGGACACGCAGCAGCTCCGCCGTCGGGGTGATCCGGCGGACCGTGCCGGTGCCCGGCAGCGGCAGCAGCAGGTCTCCCGCGCGGCGCCGCCGCCGATAGCGAAGGTCCGGACGGATGCCTCGATGCACGTCCGAGCGCGGCCCACTGGAGCTCGGGTGGCGGGGCGCTGCCAGACGGTTGTGTCGGTGGCGTCGGCCGGGTGGGCGGCTCACCTCAACGGGCAGCCAGCAGCGGGTACACGGAAGCGGGCGTAGGTCAGCGGGCGTGGAATGGCGGGACTCATCGGCGGGCGGGGGCGGCGGCCCCCAGGAGTTCGACCAGGGCGTCGGCGACCTGCGCCGCGCCGCCCGTGCCGACCGCCGTGGTCAGCGCCGTCCAGTCGATGCCGGGCTCACCGGCCAGGTGTTTCAGCTTCTCGACCAGGCTCTCCCGTACGGCCGTTGCCGTCCGCCGGCGGTCGAGGTCGGCGGCGCGGGCGATCCCGTCGTAGATGAGATCGAGGGCCCTTCCCTCGCCGTGGGCGCTCAGCGCGAGCGCCTCGTCCTCGGCGAAGACCGTGCTGGGCCAGGGCGTTCGGACGTCGGTGCCGAGCGCCTGACTGTGGAAGCGGCCGTTGAAGACCTGGCTCAGGTTCTGCGGCGGCAGACAGAGCGTCGGCGTCCCGAGCCGCCCCGCCTCCAGAAGCGTGGTCAGCCCGGGAGAGGTGAGCAGCACGTCGCATTCGGCGAGGCGGCGCAGGAAGTCCTCGTGGGGGAGGGCGCCCACGGTGGTGACGGCCGGGTGCACGCAGGAGTCGATGAGCTGCGCGGCCAACCAGGCGGGGAGGTTCCCCGCGATGTGCACCTCGGTGACCCCGCTCGCGGTCAGGGCCTCCAGCGCGGCGGGCAGCACGATGCGCGGATAGCCGGCCCAGTCGGTGAGCCGGGGCGCGCGCAGACCGCCGAGGCTGATCAGGGCGCGGCGAGGGTGCCGCGTCGGCGCGGCAGCGCGGGTGACTCCGCCGTCGGCGATCACCGCGTCCACCCAGCGGAGGCGGCGCGCGTCCGCCAGCACCCCGGCGCCCTCCGAGGGCAGCTCCACGCACCGCTGGGCGCAGTACACCTCGGTGTCCAGCGGGAGGTCGGGCCGGTCCCCCTCCGTCCAGAGGAAGGGCGGGCCGTCCACGAACACCACCGGCACGCCGTGGGCGCGCAATGCCTTAGCCAGCCCCCCGTCCAGGACCACCAGCGCCGCCCGCACGCGCTGCGCCCGGACGATCCGCCCGAGCTCCTCGCCCGACCCACCCTCCGGCAGGTCGAACCAGCGCCGCACCGGCTGTGCGGCCAGCACCGGCCGCCCGAGCCCGGAGGCCAGCCCGATGAATCTGAGCTTCCCTCCGCCCCGGTCGCGCAGGGCGGACAGCACCGCGCTCAACTTCCCCGAACTGCCCCACCCGAACTCCACCCCGGCCACGGCTACGGTCCGGACGTCCGTCGCTGCCCTCATCCGTTCCCCGCCTCCCTCCCGAACCACTCCGGCGGCGCGGCAACCGCGCCCCCACGTACCGGATTTCCTTCGCTCCGTATTCGTACCAGGCCGATCGGTCGGGGCGGTTCGAGTACCTGTGGATAATAGGAGGCTAACCACCCCGTCGGGTGAAGCTGCCAATCGGGGAGTTGACGATGGGCGGTCAGATCATCAGTGCGACACGCGAGCAGGACCATGCCTGCACCCCATCGAGGCCCCAACACGGTGCAATGGGCCCACCGCCGAGCCCGCACACCACAGGAGGCGCCGCCCGATGGAGCCGCCGGCCACCGACACCGCTCCGCTCCGAGTCCTCGACGTCTCGGGCACCGACTACCGCCGGGCCTTCGAACTCTTCCTCGTCGGCACGGACGAGAAGCCCCGTACCCACGCCCGGCTGAGTGAGATCGCGTCCGCCCTCCCGCGCCGCCGCGTCCTGCTCGACCTGGGCGCCGGCGACGGTCGCACCACCGCCCACCTGGCCCGGTACTTCGACCGCGTGATCGCCGTCGAGCCCAGTGCCGCCATGCGCGAGAAGCTCCGCACCACCTGCCCCGAGGCCCTCGTCCTCCCGGAGCCGCTCGACCGGGCCCGACCGCCCGAGTCGGCCGACCTGGTGCACCTCTCCCACGTCCTCTACTACGTCCCGGAACCCGGATGGCTCGCCACTGCCACCCGGGCCCTGAACTGGACGGCCCCCGGTGGCACCCTCCTGATCGTCCTGCAGAACCCCGACAGCCCCTGCATGCGGATGGCCGCCCACTTCACCGGTGTCCGCTACGACCTGCGCCCCCTCCGTGACCGCCTCCGCGCCCAACACCCGTCCCACGGCTACGCCCTGGAAACCCTCGCCCTCCACTACCGCACGCCCCACCTCGCCGAGGCCGTCGACGTCGCCGAGTTCATGGTCAACGTCGCCGACCTCGCCACCCTCGACCCCCGCCCCACCCGAGCCGCCCTCACCGCTTACGTCCGCGAGCACTTCAGCCAGCCCGACGGCACGTACGCCATCGGCCACACCCAGGACATGCTCAGCGTCCGCCGAGCCCCGGCCTGACCCGCCGGTGGTCCGCCGGGCCCCGCAGCCGGTGCACTGTCAGGACCGGACGGCCGTGCCCGCCCAGGCGCGGTTGCCGAGGAGGGTCTTGATGTCCGAGGCGAGCCCGTTGTCGGGGTTCACCAGGAAGCCGAGCTCGTAGAGGGTGCTCTTGTCCCAGTTGGTGGTGAGCAGCCGGACCGGGACGTCGCCGGGGTGGGCCTGGAGGGCGAGTTTGAGTTCGGCGACCACCTCGGGGGTGATCCGGGCGGCCGGGACGGTGATCTGGACCGGTGGCTTGGTGCCGAGTTCGGCCGAGGAGACGTCGAGCGTGGTGATCTCCTGCCCGAAGATGCTCAGTGACCCGTCGCGCTCGTTGAGGCGGCCGCGGACGGAGATCACGTTGTCCTCGATCATCTGCTCGGCCATCAGGTTGTAGGTCGCGGGGAAGAACAGCACCTCGACCGAGCCGTCGCGGTCGGCGAGGGTGATGATCGCCCAGGCGTTGCCGGCCTTGTTGATCCGCCGGTCGACGGCGGTGATCAGGCCGGAGAGGCGGACCTCGCCCTCGGAGCGGCCGGAGCCGAGGAGTTCGGCGATCGAGGTGTCGCGGTTCTGGGACAGGATGTGCTCGGCGCCGTCGAGCGGGTGGCTGGAGACGTAGAGGCCCAGCATCTCGCGCTCCAGCGCGAGGAGTTGGCGCCGGGGCCACTCGTTGTCGGTGAGCTGGAAGTCCAGTCCGATGCCGGGTCCGGCGCCGTCGCCGGTGTCGAGGGCGCCGAACAGGTCGTCCTGTCCGATGGCCTGCTGCTTCTTGAGCCCGGTGACGGCGTCGATCGCGCTCTCGTGCACGGAGCTGAGCGAGAGCCGGGTGTGGCCGAGCGAGTCGAAGGCGCCCGCCTTGACCAGGGAGTCGACGGTGCGCTTGTTGCAGACCACCAGCTCGACCTTGTCCAGGAAGTCGGCGAAGGAGGTGTACTTGCCCTTCTCGTCGCGGGTACCGACCAGCGACTCGATCACCGGCACGCCGACGTTGCGCACGGCTTTGAGGCCGAAGCGGACGTCGCTGCCGACGGCGGTGAAGTCGACCACCGACTCGTTGACGTCGGGGGAGAGGATCTTGATGCCCATCTGCCGGCACTCGGCCAGGTAGACCGCCATCTTGTCCTTGTCGTCGGCGACCGAGGTGAGCAGCGCGGCCATGTACTCGGCCGGGTAGTTGGCCTTCAGGTAGGCGGTCTGGTACGAGACGAGACCGTACGCGGCGGAGTGCGACTTGTTGAACGCGTAGCCGGCGAACGGGACCAGGACGTCCCACACCGCCTGGATGGCCTCGTCGGAGTAGCCGCGCTCCTTGCAGCCCGCGTGGAAGGGCACGAACTCCTTCTCCAGCACCTCCTTCTTCTTCTTGCCCATGGCGCGGCGCAGCAGGTCGGCCTGGCCGAGCGAGTAGCCGGCCAGCACCTGCGCGGCACGCTGGACCTGCTCCTGGTAGACGATCAGGCCGTAGGTGGGGCCGAGGACGTCGGCGAGCGGGGCCTCCAGCTCGGGGTGGATCGGGACGATCTCCTGCTGGGCGTTTTTGCGCAGGGCGTAGTTGGTGTGCGAGTTCATGCCCATCGGGCCGGGCCGGTACAGCGCGGAGACGGCGGAGATGTCGGCGAACTCGGTGGGCTTCATCAGCTTGAGCAGGGCGCGCATGGGGCCGCCGTCGAGCTGGAAGACGCCGAGGGTGTCTCCGCGGGCCAGCAGCTGGTAGGTGGTGGGGTCGTCGATCGGGATCTTCTCGATGTCGACGTCGATGCCCCGGTTGGCCTTCACGATCTTGATGCAGTGATCGATGATGCCCAGGTTCCGCAGACCCAGGAAGTCCATCTTGATCAGGCCCATGGCTTCGCACGACGGGTAGTCGAAGCCGGTGATGATCACGCCGTCCTTGTCCCGCATGTGCAGCGGGATCAGGTCGAGCAGCGGAGTGGAGGACAGGATGACGGCCGCCGCGTGCACACCGGTGCCGCGGATGAGGCCCTCGATGCCCCGCCCGGTGTCGATGATCTTCCTGACGTCCGACTCGTTCTCGTACAGCGCCCGGATCTCGGTGCCCTCGTTGTAGCGGGGGTGCTTCTCGTCGAAGAGGTCGGCCAGCGGCACGCCCTTGCCCATGACGTCCGGGGGCATCGCCTTGGTGATCCGGTCACCCATCGAGAACGGGTAGCCGAGGATGCGGTTGGCGTCCTTCACGGCGGCCTTGGCCTTGATCGTGCCGAAGGTGTTCACCTGGGCCGTGTAGGCGGCGCCGTACTTCTCGGTCACGTAGCGGACCATCTGGTCGCGCTGGCGGTCGTCGAAGTCGATGTCGACGTCCGGGGGGTTGATGCGCTCGGGGTTGAGGAAGCGCTCGAACAGCAGGTCGTGCTCCAGCGGGTCCAGCTGGGTGATCCCGGTCAGGTAGGCGACCATCGAGCCCGCCGCCGAACCACGGCCGGGGCCGACCGGGATGCCGTTGTCCCGCCCGTACTGGCAGATGTCGGCGACCACGAGGAAGTAGGCGTCGAACCCCATCGGGGTGATCACGCCCATCTCCAGCTCGATCCGGTCCAGCACCTCCTGGCTCGGGCTGTCCCCGTAGCGGTGCTTCAGACCGATCTCGATCTTCTTGCGCAGGAACGAGGCCTGGGTCTCGCCCTCGGGCACGTCGAACTGCGGCATCCGGTCGACGTAGGTGAACACCTCCTCGTACGACTCGATCCGCTCGGCGATCGCGAGCGTGTTGTCGCAGGCCTGCGGCAGCTCACGGAACAGCTCGCGCATCTCGGCGGCGGTCTTCACGTAGTAGCCGGTGCCCTGGAACTTGAACCGGTTCGGGTCGTCCTTGTTCTTGCCCACGCCGACGCAGAGCAGGCTGTCGTGGGCGTCGGCCTGGTCGGCCGTCACGTAGTGGGAGTCGTTGGTGGCCAGCAGCGGGATGTCCAGCTGCTTGGCCAGCCGGAGCAGGTCGGCGCGGACCGCGCGCTCGATGTCCAGGCCGTGGTCCATGAGCTCCAGGAAGTAGTTCTCCTTGCCGAAGATGTCCTGGTAGGCGCCGGCGGCCTTGACCGCCTCCTCGTACTGGCCGAGGCGCAGCCGGGTCTGCACCTCGCCGGAGGGGCAGCCGGTGGTGGCGATGATGCCGTCCGCGTGCGCGGCGATCAGCTCGCGGTCCATCCGGGGCTTCATGTAGTAGCCCTCCATCGACGCGAGCGAGGAGAGCCGGAAGAGGTTCCGCAGACCGGTAGGGTTCCGCGCCCACATGGTCATGTGGGTGTAGCGGCCGCCGCCGGAGACGTCCTTGCCGCCCTCGCCGTCGGCGCCGGTCGGACGCTGGCCGCCGGGGGACCAGAACACCTGCTTCTTCTCGAAGCGCGAGCCCGGGGCGACGTACGCCTCGATGCCGATGATCGGCTTCACGCCGGTCTTCGCGGCGGCGTGGAAGAACTCGTACGCGCCGAACATGTTGCCGTGGTCGCTCATCGCGATGGCGGGCATGCCCTGTCTCTCCGCCTCGGTGAACAGCTTGCCGTTCTTCGCCGCCCCGTCCAGCATCGAGTACTCGGTGTGGACGTGCAGGTGTGCGAAGCTGTCGGACACGGCGCTGTGCTCCTCGGACGGATCTCGGACGGGGAAGCGGTCCACGGTAGCGGGTCGGCGCGGACGACGCGCCGAGTCGGATGCCCGTGGCCGCGACTTGACGGATTCTTCCCGCCCCCTTGACGGGGCATTGACTCGCGAGCGCACCCCGGCCGGGAGCCCTGGCTCCGACCCGGCGACGAGGGTCAGCCGAAGATCGCGGTGGGTTCGCCGGTGAACCAGGTGTTGTCGATGCGCAGCCGCCGGATGACCCAGCGGTCGCCGTCGCGGACCAGCTCGACGTCGTAGGGGTTCTTCAGCAGCGCGTGCTCGGCGGGGTCGGCGATGAGCAGGTGCTGGGCCTCGACCAGGGCGGTGAGCCTGGCGGTGTCGCCGTCGATCGTGATCCTGGGGTTGGTGACCTGGTGGGTGGTGTCGACCCGACCGGTGAACATGCCCAGGATGGTGTCGACGATGGTGGCCCGCCCGGACATCAGCGGCGGCTCGGCGCCCCACTTCGCGGCGGCCGGGCGGAAGTCCAGTTCGGCGTCGGCGGCGAAGGCCGAGGCGAAGAGCTCCTTGTCCTTGAGGTCCTGGCCGAGCCCGAAGCGGTGGAGCGCGTCGGTGATCTCCGCCCGGTCGCGGAGCTCCGCGACGACCGCGGCGGTGTCGTGGGCGGGGGCGGTCAGGGCGCGGTCGCGGGTGACGTACATGATGGACTCTCCTCGGCACGGTGGGTCGGACGGTGTTTCAGCACCTCCGATCCTGCGGTCAGCCGCGAGGGGCATCAACGCGCGTCTGTGCCACGATCGTTAAGCCCCGATTAACGATGCGGCGGGCGGAAGGGGCGGGATGCTGGAGCGGCATGAGCTGGAGGCGTTCCTCACGCTCGCCGAGGAGTTGCACTTCGGGCGCACCGCCGACCGGCTGCGCGTCTCCACGGCCAGGGTCAGCC
>NZ_JBHTTU010000153.1:0-9570 GCF_042794375.1 Kitasatospora sp. NPDC056531
TCCGTACACGGGAGACCCGTTCAAGGCCGTGCCCCTGGCGGACGGCGGGACTCCGCGGACGCGCCCCGGAACCCCGTCAGGCGGAGCCCAGGGTGATCCCGAGCATCCGCGCGCCGGTCTCGGTGCGCGGCCGGTGGCTGCTGCCCGGCGCGAACACCACGTAACTGCCCGCCGGGTGGCGCTCGTCCCCCTCGATCACCTCGCCGCTGAGCACGTAGTAGCGCTCCTCGGTGTGGTGCACGTCCACCTCCGGCCACTGGCTGCCCGGCGCGAAGTCGATCAGCCAGCCGCGCGCGTACCCGGTGGCCGTCAGCCGCCGCCGCACGATCCCCGGCCCCACCTCGACCGGCTCCACGTCCCCTGCCAGCAGCGTCGTCTTCAGCCCGTCGTTCACGTCGTTCACGTCGTTCTCGCTCATGCCCCCACTGTGGCCGCCGCCGCCCCCACCGCCCCAGAGTCCCAAAAGACATCCTCAGGTACATTCCTGCCATGGACGCCTCCGCCCCGAACCCGGCCCGCCACCGCGTGGTGGCCCTGCTCGGCGCACCCCAGGCGCCGTTCGAACTCGCCTGCGCCGCCGAGGCCTTCGGCACCGAACGCGCCGGACTGCCCTCCCACTACGACCTCACCCTGTGCACCCGGACCCCCGGCCCGGTGCCGACCACCCTCGGCGTCCCACTGCTGGTCGACGCGGGCCTGGAGGCGCTGGAGCGGGCCGACACCGTGGTCGTCCCCGGCTGGCAGCCGCCCGGCTCCCCGGTGCCCGCCCGGGCGGACGAGTCGCTGGCCCCGCTGCTGGAGTGGACCGAGGGGCACCTGGGGGAGCGGCTGGCCGTGGAGGACCTCGCCGCCCGAGCCGGGCTCTCCGGGCGCACCCTGGCCAGGCGCTTCGCCGAGCAGCTGGGCACCAGCCCCGGCCAGTGGCTGCTGGCCCGGCGCGTCGACGCCGCCCGGGCTCTGCTGGAGCAGACCGACCTGCCGGTGGAGGCCGTCGCCGTGCGGGTCGGCCTGGCCTCCGCCGTCAACCTGCGCCGCCGCTTCCGCGCCGCCCTCGGCACCACCCCCGGCGCCTACCGCCGCACCTTCGGCAGCGCCCGCGTCGACTGAGTCCCAGGTGCTCGGCGGGCTCGGAGCTGTGATCGCCGAGGAGGGCGAGGTCGGCGAGCAGGGCGTCGGCACAGTCGTGGGCGCCGGCCCGGGCGAGGGCGGACCCGGGTGCACTGCCCAGCCAGCTCCAAGTCAGCCTTCTCCCTCTTCCTTCGGCTCGGGCATGGGGACGGGGGCGTCGATCTCCAGATACCAGGCGTGATCGGCAGGGGTGACGCGCGAGCTGCCTTGTGCGCCCCCGCCCCCCGGGCGGCGGCCGTCGCGACCGGCATCGACAGCCGGGAGAGTTGTCCGATTAGGGTATTTATGCGGCGCTTTGTCAGCTAATTTGGCATTTCATCAGATCTTCGCTGAATGTCCATGTGATGTGCGTGATACGAACTTGTGTCTTCCGGCTCGATCTGCCTAGCGTGCAACCTGTTCGCACCTGCGGACCCTGCCGCCGGGACGCCGAGTCCTGTCCACCGGTCGGCCGGACGTCGAGCAGTGCACCGGGCAGGAGCGGGGGAACCAGGTAGTTCGCCGCGCCCTGCTCGGTCCGTTCACGGACGAGACGGGTGTGGCTAGGGGTGAAGCCGCTGCGTGCGGCCGGGCTACCTCACGGCCCGAACCCGACAGCTCACCTCGCAGGCGTCGCAGAGGGACGCCCCATGCTGACTTCAGGTACCGGCCGGCATCGCCGTGCGCGCCGGAGACACACCCCGCGTCTGGCCGCCACCGTCGGGATCGCCGGCGCCGGCCTCATGCTGCCGCTGCTGAGCGCGAGCGGAGCCTCCGCCGCGCCCGGCTCCCACACGTACGCGAGCCACGCCGGGTGGCAGGAGCACCACCAGCACCGGCACCAGAGCGACTCCGATGGTCAGCGCCGCCACCAGGCCGACCCGGACGCCGCGGGGCCCTCCGCTGCGGCCCCGGCCGAAGCCTCGCAAGCCTCACCGTCGCCGTCCGCCCCGGCCTCCGGTGCCCCGGCCTCCGGTGCCCCGGCCTCCGGCGCCCCGGAATCCGGCGCCCCGGCCTCCGGCGCCCCGGAATCCGCGGCCTCCCGCGCTCCGGAATCCGCGGCCGCGCGACCCGGCGGCGAGCCCCAGGGCTCCCACTCGGCGCGGCCCTCCGCTCCGGCTCCGACCCCGGCGTCCCACACGTCCGCGCCGTCGTCCCCGTCGTCCCCGTCCGCCCCGGCCACGCACGCCCCCGCCCCCGCGGCCATCCCCACCGCCCCGGCCGCGCAGACCGGTTCGAGCTCGGACGCCGTGCAGCAGGTCCTCAAACTGATCAACCAGGCGCGAGCCGCCCAGGGCCTGCCCGCCTACACCATCACGTCGGGGCTGACCAGCAGCGCCGGGGCCCACGACCAGACGATGGCCGGCGGCTGCGGCATGTCCCACCAGTGCCCGGGCGAGGCCGAGTTGGGGGCGCGGGAGACGGCCGCAGGCGTCCAGTGGAACGCCGTCGGGGAGAACATAGGCTACGGCAACGGGGTCTCCACCTCGGCCCAGGACATCGCCGCCATGGCGGTCAGCCTGACCCAGGACATGCTGAACGAGACGCCGCCGAACGACGGCCACCGCAAGAACATCCTCAGCAGCGAGTTCACCCACATCGGCATCGCCGTCCACCGGGACGCCAGCGGAACCGTCTGGCTCACCCAGGACTTCTCCAACTGACCCGTCCGTCAAGGACGTAGGACGAGGCCCCTGACCACGAACCGTTCCAATTAAGTGATCAGGAGTGAGTCTTGGACCCAGGTCTGATCACTGCGTGCATCCCGAACGGTGGTGGATGCCCGACTGGTCGCCCGCGTTCTCGTGGTCCCCGTCCGGCGGCGCGCATCGTGTGCGCGGTCCGTGACGGGGCGGCGGGTCTCCTCACGCCCTCGGATGCCCGATGGGGCCTGGACGGTCCGATGCCCACGACGATCGCTCCGGTCGTCGTGGGGCGGTGCCGTCCGTCGCCGGATCGGGTGTCCGAGGGCGCGTCGCCCGATCGCGATGCTGGCGGCATCGTGCCGGGTGGTAGGGCGGGTGGGTGTCACGAGCGGCTTCTGCCAGTGCTGCGCGCCCCATTGGGAGGTGTGGGCGGGGTCCACGGCGACGATGACCATGTCCAGCTCCGCGGCCATGGACACGAGCCGGGCGCGGAGCCGGCCGGTGGGGATGCCGGAGACGAGCTGCCGGAACCGCTTGCGGCGGCCGTGCTTCTCGCGGGTGGTCTCGGCGGTGAAGTCCAGGTTCTCCAGGCCGATCGCCCTCACCCCGCACCGCTTCGCCCAGTGCAGGAGCCGGGTGATGGCGTGGCGGACCTGGGCGTCGCGGTGGGTGGCGGTGCCGGTCAGGTCGTAGCGGAACCGGCGGGGCTCGCCGACCGGGTTGCCGCGGGCGTCGAGGTGCCAGGCGGCGAAGTGGTCGGCGTTGGTGTCCACCCCGACCATCCCGGCCGCGCGGGCCGCCTCCAGCGGCATCGTCCGCACCACGGGCCGGGTCCAGGAGGCGTCCAGATACCAGCGGCCCCGGGCCACGTCCAGGTGGATGCGGTAGGCCACCGCCCGATTACCCTCGATCCGGTCGGCCCACTCGGTACCCCGGTGCGCGAACGCCACCTTCGAGGCAAGGACGTACCTGCCGCTGGCGGCGTTGGCATGCCCGGCGAGCGGCGCGGGCAGCCTGATCGACACCTCCCCCTGCGGGGTGACCCGGATCGTCTCGTTCCCGAACCGCTTCCCCGACTCCCCATCGGCGGACAAGAACCAGCGGGACGCCTCCCACCGCGCCCGCCACTCGGCCTCGGTCAGGTTCGCCGCCGCCAGGTTGTGCCGGGTGTTCAGCAGCTTCCGCCCGCCGCGCACCACCCGCACGCACCCGACCTCACGATCAGCCGCGACCTGCGCACGCCGTTCCTCAAGGGCCGCAAGACGGCGGGACTTGACGAACCGCTCGTGCCTGGACCGGAAGCCGCCAGGCGCGTGCTTGGTGCCCTTCTGCCTGACCGGCAACGACAGACGGTGGCGCAGCATCCGGATGCCTGTGTCCAACGCGTCCAGGTACGCGGCCTGCCCACGACGCGACAGCGCCCACTGGTCGTGCGTCGCCTTGGTGACGCTCCCGGCCCAGCGCGACGACGACTCCACGGTCAGGTCACGTCTGCGCGCGGCCCACGTCCCGTTGCCGTGTTCCAGGCCGTCCGCGCAGCGCGCCTTCAGGTCCTTCGACGCCAGAGCCCCCATGTGCCCGCCGACCAGCCGCAGCACCCTCTCGTCCTCGGGAGTGAGGCCCTTGAGACGGTCACGGACCGTCACACCCGACGGGCCAAGGGAAACGAACGGCGCGTCGATTGACCGGAGCTTCCTCTTCGGCCCAGTCATGCCATCCCTCCTCCCAGTCAGTGCCACCACCCTCACACACACCACCGACAGTCGTCTCATCGATCCAACAAGCCGTGATTGAAAAGGCACTTGTGGACACTTATGCGCACCAAAACGACCTCAATCCCCAGCAGTTCACAAACCCCGATCCACCGGGCCCTACGCCGTACCGCCCCGCAGCGGTGCCGGCCGGCCGGGGCGCAGCGGGATCGCCCCGGCCGGCACGGCTGAGTTCGGCCGCCACCCGCTTCCGCGGCCGCTGGCCCACCCGCCGCGGCGGGTACGGCCCGGGCCCCCGAAGGTGATCAAGATGTGATTATCTGAGTGTCGTATGTGCACGTCGTGATCGCTACGGTACGTCGCTATGCGAAACGGCGACCCGACCCCGGGCCAGGACAAACCAGACGACGAGCAGTGGAACGTCACCCTCGACGACGACTTCGTCAAGGCCGCGACCATCTCGGAGAAGAACGTGCACCGCCCGGCCGGCGACCCGCCGCCCAAGCGGGTCTGGCCGCGCAACCTCGCCCTGGCCCTCGGCGCCGCCGCCCTCACCGTCCTCGGCTTCAAACTGCTGCAGCCCGCCGAGGACACCGCCCCCACCGCCGCCGCCTCCGCGCCGGCCACCGCCCCGGGCACCGCGGCCCCCGCCGCCGCCTCCGCCGAGGCCACCCCGACCGGCCGGGCCACCTCAAGCGCCCCGGCCGCCGCGGGCCGGCCCCAGATCCCGCTGGACCAGGTCTTCCCCGCCGAGGTGAAGGCGGCCGACGGCACCGTCTACACCAAGGTCGGCTCCGCCACCCTGGCCTCGTGCACCCAGCCCGACTCGGTCGGCCCCCGGCTGATCGCCCTGATCAAGTCGAGCAAGGGCTGCCTGGGCGAACAGATCGCCCTCTACAAGGACCCGCAGAACAACCAGTTCAACCTGGCCCTGTTCACCATGAAGGACCCGCAGGACACCGTCCACCTGGTCACCGAACTCACCATGGACTTCGAGGACTTCGAGGTCGGCGCCCAGGCCCCGCCACCCGCCTCCGGGCTGCCCGTCCTGCCCGCCGACAGCGGCATGGTCCAGGCCTTCACCGGCGCCGGCCGCGCGATGCTGGCCACCCTCGGCCAGTGGAACGACGGCCGCGCCACCGACCGCCAGCAGCTCGTCGACCGCCTGACCCCGCTGCAGACGGCCGTCGGCAAGACGGTCTTCGCCTGCGAGTCCCAGCGCTGAGACCGGGCGCACCGAAAGTCCGGCCGCAAGGCCGGGGCAACCCCCTCCGGTCACGCCGGAGAGGGAGCCAAGTGCCCCTCTGGCTGCGGGACTTGGAGTGAGCTCCGCAAGCAGGTCCCGGACGCCGCGCCGTCAGGGGCGCGGCGTCCGGGCAGGACGGGCGGCCACGTCCTGCCCGTTCGCGGTTCCCTGTCGCGCGGTCACCGGACCGCTGTGGCCCGGGCGGTGAACCGGTTCGCCCGCGAAGACCCACCGCCTTTCCCCGGCACACCGGTCGGCCGGTTGCGTTTGGATTACGGCGTGTCCGATTTGTGGATCTTGGGCGGGAGTGCGGTGGTTGAATTTGTTGGCACCGCTGTCATCGAACTCTCATAATGCCTGCTGAGCCACGTGGCGGACGGTCCGGAGAGCCGCGGGGGAGCGGAATCCGAGAGTGGTCCGCGTGCGAAATCCACTTTTCCCCTGGGGGAGTCCTTTGTCCGCGCCCGAAAACGAGAGCGCTTTCACCGATCCGCCGCCGAAGCCGGTCGCGGAGCCGGCGCCCGCCGTTGCGCCGGAGCCCGAGGTCGTCGCGGGTCCCGTGTCCGGCCCCGCCCCGCGCCGTCTGCCCCGCGCCGTCGGCGTCGCGCTGGCCACCGCCGGGCTGCTCGCCGTCACGGCGGCCAGCGCCGCGGTGACCGTCGCGGTCGGCAAGCCGGACAGCCGCCCGGCCGCCGCGGCGCCCGCCCCGCGCGCCACCGCTTCGGCGAGTGCGAGCGCGAGTGCGACGCCCTCCGCGACCCCGGTCCCGGTGCCGACCGCCGTCCCGGCCGAGCCCAAGCCCACCAGCACCGTCAAGGGCACGGTCAACGGCTCCAAGCACGAGGGCGACCTGCGCTACTTCCTGCTCCCGATCCCCGACGGCGGCGAGTCGTACGGGCCCGCGGACGGGATGGCGCTGACCCACGACAACGTCTCCGAGATGTTCGGCAAGCCGGACGACATCGACACCCTCCTCGGCAACATGGGCTACAAGGACGGTGCCACCCGCACCTACCGGACGGCCGACGGCAAGGCCGAAGTGACGGTCACCCTGCTGCACCTGGGGTCCGCCGACATCGCGAGCAGGTTCGTCAAGTTCTACAACATCAAGTCGGAGGAGCCGATCGACATCGACGGCGACCCGAACGCCCACGGCTTCCGGAAGAAGCCCAAGAACGAGGCGTTCACCGGCTCGATGACCGGCATCGGCAGCCAGGGCGACGTCCAGTACACCATCGACGTCGAGGTGAAGGGCACGCCGGACAAGGCGCTGCTGAGCGACGTGATGAAGCGCCAGCGCGAGTGGCTCGCCTCCGGCGGCTGAGCCCGCGCCCGCGCCCGCCCTCCGACGCCACCCCTTCCTCCTCTGGAGCCATTTCCGTGACCACCGAACCCACGCAGCCGCCGCCCGCGCCGGCCGCCGACCCGGCCGCGCCACCCGTCCCGCCCGCGCCACCCGTCCCGCCGCAGCCCCAAAGCCCGCCCACCGAAGGCGTGTTGACCGGCAACCCCGACCTCCCGACGGCCGCCACCGAGCCCGAGGCCGCGCCCGAGCCCGAGGCCGCGCCGCGTGCCCCGCGCCGCCCCCGCCCGGTGCTGCTGTCCACCTGCGCCCTGGTGCTGGGCGCCCTGGCCGGCGGCGGCGTCGGCTACGCGATCCAGGCCCAGCGCCCGCCCACGCCGCTGCCCAAGCTGCAGGTCGCCCGCCCGTCCTACCCGGCCCAGGTGGTCGACCCGGCCGCCTTCGCCGCCGAGCAGCCGGCGCCGCCGGCCATCGACGGCGACCTGCGCAAGCTGCTGGTCAGCGCCCCGGCCGGCAGCGGCCCCTGGAGCGACCTGCCGGACAAGCCGAGCTGGGTGTCGGTCGGCGACCTCGCCGAGCTCAGCGACAAGCCGGAGCTCGCCTTCAAGAACCTGAACTCCACCGGCTTCCGGCGCGCGGTCGAGGTGAACTGGAAGAAGGACGACATCAGGTACCGCGTCCTGCTCACCCAGTACGCGCCCGACCACTCCAGCGAGGCGAGGACCCGCCACGGGGAGCCCTTCGCCGACGACGCCAACGGCGGCTACACGGTGGACGACGTGCCCGAGCGCTGGTCCGACAGCAGCGACCAGTACTACTACGGCTTCGCCACCGCCAAGCGCGGCACGGTGCAGATGTCGGTGGAGATCTTCAGCCCCAAGCCGGTGGACTCCGGGGCCGTCAAGGACCTTGCGAAGCAGCAGTGGGAGCGCCTGGTTTGACTTCCTCCCCCGGCCGGAGCCGGGGGATTCCCCTCAGCCTCGCGGCTGAGCCGCTGCGCGTGTGCGCTGCGGTGGGACTACTTCCTGCTTCGCTGACGACCGCCCGCCCGGAGTGCTCCGTTGAGGTCTTACACCGTCTCCACAGGCTGCAACCGCCAGTCCGGCGGCCAGGATGTTGCGTGCCGCGTTCACGTCCCGGTCGTGGACTGCTCCGCAGTCACACGCCCATGTGCGGACGTTGAGCGGCAGCTTCTCGCGGATCATTCCGCATGCGCTGCACAGCTTGGAGCTGGGAAACCACCGGTCGATGGCCACGAGGTCCCGGCCGTACCAGGCGCACTTGTACTCCAGCATGGTCCGCAGCTCGCTCCAGGAGGCGTCCGAGATGGCTCGGGACAGCTTCCGGTTCTTGAGCATGTTGCGGACGGTCAAGTCCTCGATCACGACCACTTGGTTTTCGCGGACGAGTCGAGTGGTGAGCTTGTGCAGGAAGTCCCTGCGCCGGTCGGCGATCTTCGCGTGCACGCGGGCGACCTTGACCTGGGCCTTGGCCCGGTTCTTCGAGCCCTTGGCCTTGCGGGACAGTTCCCGCTGGGCCTTGGCCAGTCGTTCCCGGTGCTGGCGTTCGGACTTCGGGTTGGTGATCTTCTCCCCGGTGGAGAGCGTCACCAGACTGGTGATACCAGCGTCGATGCCCACGGCCGTGTCGAGCGCGGGGAGGGGCTTGACACCGGGATCGTCACACAGCATCGAGACGAACCAGCGGCCCGCGCCGTCCCGGCTGACGGTCACCGTGGACGGATTCATGTCCTCGGGCAGGGGCCTGGACCACACGATGTCCAGCGGCTGTTCCATCTTCGCCAGCGTGAGCTGCCCGCGTCGGTAGCGGAACGCGGACGTGGTGTACTCGGCGCAGTCGCGGGACTTCTTCTTCGACTTGAACCGGGGGTACTTCGCCCGCTTCGCGAAGAAGTTGGTGAACGCCCCTTGCAGGTGTCGGAGAGTCTGCTGGAGCGGCACCGAGGAGACCTCGTTGAGGAACGCCAGTTCCTCGGTCCTCTTCCATGCCGTCAGCATCGCCGACGTGGCGTTGTAGTTCACGCGCTCCTGGCGCAGCGACCATGCCTCGGTCCGAGCCGTGAGCGCCAGGTTGTAGACCTTCCGCACGCACCCGAACGTGCGCGACAGCTCGGCTGCCTGCGCATCGGTCGGATAGAAGCGGTACTTGTAGGCCCGCTTCACGTGAGTGACCGCCATGGTTCACATGATGCATCGTCAGTTTGTGACCATCTGCGGGTGATCACCTGTCGAGGGGCCGTACCGCCTTGGCGGCGGGCTGGCTTGTCCTGACCCGCTACGCGGGAGCTTCGTTTCCTCCCCGGCTGGGGCCGGGGGTATCCACGAGAGATCTGATGACCGACGACACCGTGACCGGAACCCCGTCCGCCCCGGACGCCCCCGAACCGGCCTCGCCCGCCGCCTCGCCCGTCCCCGGGCGGCAGCCGTCCGCGGAGCGGACCATCGCGGAGCAGCCCTTCGGACAGCCCTTCGCCGAGCCCGCCCAGGAGCGGCAGCCCGACGCGCCCCGCCCCGGCTCCCGCCGCCTGCTGCGAGC
>NZ_JBHTTU010000154.1:0-9554 GCF_042794375.1 Kitasatospora sp. NPDC056531
CACCTGTACAACGAGGCCAAGTACCGCAATATCAAAAGACGTTCGAAGATGAACAAGCGCGATCTGGCGAATGCGCTCGGTCGCTGAGCGTGCTCTCCGCGCCTCCGATGGAAGGTGCCACCATGACGATTCCGACACCCCCTGACCCGGACACCGGGCCGATCCCGCACCCCAATCCCGCACCGCGGCCGGGCGAACCCAAACCGGCACCGCCGCCCATTCCTCCGTTCCCGTCTCCGGAGCCGTACCCGGATCCCGATCCGGCGCCGCCTCCGGAGCCGCACCCCGGACAGCAGTGACGCGGCCGGCCGTCAGTCCCGGCGGACGGGACTGTCCAGTGGGGACGGAACCTCCAGCCAGACCAGCTTCCCGTCCCCCTCTGGCAGCGAGCCCCAGGCGCGGGCGAGCCAGTCCACCACATGCAGGCCGTGCCCGCCCGGCCGGGCCGGGTCGGTGTGCGGGCGCAGCTGCGGCGGCACGGGGCTGGAGTCCGAGACTTCCACCCGCAGTCGAGTGCCGTTCCAGTTCAGCCGCAGCTCGCGGGGGCCTCCGGGGGCGTGCAGGCAGGCGTTGGTGACCAGTTCCGAGACCATCAGCAGGACGTCCTCGGTGACGGCCTGCTGATGGTCGTCCACGGCGGGCAGCCAGTGCCAGCGTTCCAGGGCCTGCCGGCTGAACTCACGGCTGCGCTGCACGGGGCGCTCGCTGCCGCTGAGCGCGAGCCGTCTGGTCTGTCCGGCCCCCGACGTCCGGTCGGGGCCCGGCAGTGGGCCGTCTCCGGAGCGGTGCATGACCGGCCTCCTCAATTCCGACTCGGACGAAGGACCACAGCCGGAGGCTGGAGGAACGCCGCCCCCGGAGTCCGGCGCCGGGCCCGACGGCTTCAGCGCCGATCCGAGATCGGGGTGGCACCACAACACGCTGTCGGCCACCGGTGATCGCGAACAGCTGGGCCACGATCGGTCGCAGACCCGCGAGTTCCAACCGGATCCCGGCCAGGTCTCGGCGTCCAGGCGGGCGTGCAGGAGGAGATTCAGTCCCGTCGGGTCTCAGAACCGCTGCTCCGCGAGACCGACCACGACCCGCTCGGTGCCTTCTTCCACGAATCGGCCGAGCGCGGTGCGCAATCCGTCCGCCCTGTCATGGTCCAGCTCGCCCGCCACGGTGACGATCCGCACCACCCATTCGTCCGCCACGGCGACACCCAGACCGCCGGCCGCTGTGCCCCTCGTCCGGATGGGGTTCCTCGGTTGGCCGCGGCATGGCACGCTCCCGGTCCGATCGGGACGGCAGCGGGCCGTCCGGCCATCATCCCGGCCCGGCACTCCGTCTGCTGGTCGTCCATACCGCGCGTTTGCCCACCTCCAGTGCGGCTACACGCACCAGACGGAGCGGAAGGCGGAGGCGATGACCATGACGACGCCGGACACCGGGCGCGACGGTTCCGTGCCCCGGACCGGCCGACGGGAGTCGCCCGAGGAGCGGGCGGACCGGCGCTGGGGCGACCTGCTTCAGGAGGTGCGGGTCGCGCAGACCGGCTCGCAGATCCTTTTCGGATTCCTGCCGAGCGTGGTCTTCATGCCGCGCTTCGCCGAACTCGGCGGCTTCGACCGGGGACTGTACGTGGCCACGGTCGTCCTCGGGGCACTCGCCACCGGAGCGCTGACCTCCCCGGTCGCCTACCACCGGATCTTCGCCGGGCACCGCCTCAAGCCAACTGGTCGACGCGGCAGCCAGGTTGGTGGCCACCGGCCTCGTGCTGCTGGCGCTCACCGTAGGGTCGGCCCCGCTGCTCCTGCTGCGGGTGGCCGTCGGATCGACGGTCTCCGGCTGGATCACCGCGGCCGTCATGCTCTGGTTCGGGTCCTGCTGGTTGCTGCTACCCGTCTGGCGCCTCGCCTGCACCGGAACAACGGCAAGTGCACGCGGCCACCGGACGACCCCGATCCGCGCCCCCGCGCGTGACGGTCCGGGCCCCTGTGTGACGTTTCGGCGGCGCCCGCCCGGCAAGACGCCCGCCATGACGATCAACCTGCGTTCGAAGCCCCGCACCGTGGTCATCACCGGCGCCACCGCGGGAGTCGGCCGGGCCTGTGTACGGGCCTTCGCCGCCAGGGGCGACCGCCTGGTGCTGGTCGCCCGGGGCGCGGCCGGGCTGCGCGCCGCATCCGCCGAGGCGGAGGCCGCCGGCTCGCCGGTGCGCACCATCCTGGCGGACGTGGCCGACCCAGGGGCCTGTGAAGCGGCAGCCGCCCGGGCCGAGGCGGAGTTCGGCCCGATCGACGTCTGGGTCAACGACGCCTTCGTCTCGGTGTTCGCGCCCTTCACCGAGATCAGCGCCACGGAGTTCCGCCGGGTCACCGAGGTCACATACCTCGGCTACGTCAACGCCACCCGGGCCGCGCTGCGCCGGATGCTGCCGCGCGACCACGGCACCATCGTGCAGGTCGGCTCGGCGATCGCCTACCGGGGAATCCCGTTGCAGAGCGCCTACAGCGGCGCCAAGCACGCCCTCCAGGGCTGGCACGAGGCACTGCGCTGCGAGCTGCTGGCGAGCGGATCGGGCGTACGTGTGACCATGGTGCAGCTGCCCGCGGTCAACACCCCGCAGTTCGACTGGGTGCGCGCCCCCGCCTTCCGAAACGGGCGCAGCCGATGCCGCCGATCTATCAGCCAGAGGTCGCCGCCCGCGCCGCGCTGTACGCGGCCGATCACCCTCGCCGGCGGGCGTACTGGTCGGCGCGAGCACGGTGACGACCCTGATCGCCAACGCGGTCGCCCCGGGCCTGCTGGACCGGCACCTGGCCCGTACCGGCTTCGCCTCCCAGCACACCGATGAGCGGCGCCGCGCCAGTGACCCGGACAACCTGTTCCACCCGGTGGACTCCTGGCAGGACTTCGGGGCACACGGCCGGTTCGACGACCGGGCCCGTGCCCGCAGTCTCCAGCAGCACGCCGCCCACGGCCTCAGCATCCTCGCGGTCGGAATGCGGCGGGCAACCGGACAGGTGAGGGCGGGTTTGCCCACAGCCTCGGCCGGGTTCGTTTCACTGATGCGGGGGACACGCGCCCCGCAATCACAGCGACAGGAGTGATGACCATGCCTCGCGGATCGAGCCCGAAGCGGGAACGGCAGTACGAGCACATCAAGGACAGCGCGCTGGAGCGCGGTGAGAGCGAGAAGCGGGCCAAGGAGATCGCCGCCCGCACGGTGAACAAGGAACGGGCCCGGCACGGGGAGTCGAAGACCGCCAGCCGCAGCTCGGTCAAGGACATCTCCTCCTCCAAGCGCGGCGGGCAGCGCTCCCACAGCGGCTCTCAGGGCCCCACCAAGGAGCAGCTCTACAACGAAGCCAAGAAGCGCAACATCCACGGCCGCTCGAAGATGAACAAGAAGGAACTCGAACACGCACTCGGCCGATAGGGGGCCAAACCGTGGGCACCGTTCCCGTGCCGCCCGACCCCGACGTCACCCCCATCCCTACGCCCGAGCCACCCACGCCCCCTGGGCCGCCGGAGCCCGTCGAGCCGCCCGGCCCGCCCGAGCCGACCGAACCACCGAAGCCGCCGGCCCGCCGGCCCCGCCCGACTCACCCGTCCCTCCTCCTGAGCCGCCGAGGCCCTCGCCGGGCGAACCCCGCCCGGCGCCTGGCCCGCCGGAGCCCCGGACTGAACCCGGTCCGGAGCCGGAGCGTGCGGACGGCGGCCGGTCACCCCAGCAGCGGCCGTGCAACTGCCGGCAGTACGTCGGCCCCGAGCCACTCGGGACGGTCTTCGCGAACGAGATCGTCGGCTGAGCCCCGTGCACCTGATCCCGGCATTCAGCAGCTGGCTGCGCACACAGTGCCTGACGATCCGAATACCGATCGCGCCGGAGGCTGACAGCAGGCTCCGCCTTCAGCCGCCTTTCATCACCCGGTTCTGGCACAGATATTAGGGAGTGCTGGCGGAGTGTCACCTCGGCGTTCGATTGCGGCAGGTGGGTTCGTGTGAGACCGCGTACGCCTTGCCGCCTGTCGGCTCCTACCGCTGGCAGCGGCCCCTCACTGCTTCAAGGGCGCTCGGTGTCCGGCGGGTCGGCTGGGAGGGGGCCGGTGAGGAGCGCCTGGGCGAGGGTGTGGAACGCCGCGACGACGCCGACAGGGCAGGTGATGGGCGGCGGTTCGTCGGCCAGTCGCTGGGCCGCTTCGGCTCCCGTGGGAGCCAAAGCGTTCGACTCGTTCGGCACGTCGTCACCGGTCCGAGGGGGTCGGCCCGTCCGGCGTGTCCTGTGGAGGCAGGTCAGCGGCCGCGATGCACTCGGCCTCCAGCTGGTCGGCGAAGGTGTCCAGGGCGGTGCAGAGTGTCGCGGTGGTCTCCAGGTCCAGGGGCGCGCCGTTGCGTCGCCAGGTCTGCCACGCCGCGGCGATGCCGCGCAGCATGGCAGTGACGGAGGCGGCCGGGATCACCAACTCGTCGTCCATCCGGTACACGGACATCTGGAAGTGCTGGCCGTCCTCGTCCAAGGGCTGGAAGTACTCGCCCAAGTTGATTCCTCCGATTTCCTTTGCTGAACTCGCGTGGTGCGCGTGTAGAGCATCCCGGACGTCTTCATGGCGTCCGGGATCTTCGGCGACACGAAGGACGCGAGCCCCCTCCGGTCGAGTGACTCTCATCCTTTGTCGGCTATGTCGTCGGCGGCCTCCAGCATCTTGGCGGCCTCGCGCAGCGCGGCGACCAGGCCGAGGGACGGGGCGATGACGACTGGCGGCGGACAGCCGCCGACCGCGCTCGCGACCAGGTGCAGGGAGGCCGTCCTGGCCCAACTCGACCACACCCTGCCACCCTCACCGACAGCCCCGTCACCGCCGCCTGCCTCGCCCGCATCGAACCCACCGGCAAGGGCTGGAGACTGCACTGGTCCACCCTTCGCGCCTGCCGCGACGGACTGACGGACGGGCACTTCGCCTACCGGTTCCGGCACGACGAGCGCCCCTGGCCGAGGCCGAGGGCACGTACGTGCTGAGCGACTCCCTGACGGCCCTCGCCGAGCACCAGCAGGGCGACGCCGTCGCGGCGGCCCGGTTCGTCCGGGCCGTGCGGCGGTCTCGGCAGCGGGGCGCGCGGGTTGGAGTCACTGACCTCGATCCGCAGGAGGCCGGGGCCGCCGCCTCGACCAGGAAGTCCGCAGTGAATGTGCGAGCCTCGACGACGACTCCGGGCCTGGCCGAGAGTGGCAGCCAACACGCCCAGGGCCGAGCGGGGATGGCTGTACGGAGGAGCTCTGGGCCCCGGCCATGTGTTTGCGCCTCCCTCCCCATCCTGGGTGTTCATGATCGTCCTATGGCCCGCACGCGGCACCGTCAGTGTCCGAACAGGTGCCGAATCCGGCCGCTCCGCGGAGGCTGGACCGGTGCACCGACGGCCCGGTCGCCTTGTTTGGCGGCCCGTTCCTCCGGCGGCGCCGCCTCGCTGGCCTCCGGCGCGGCGGGTCGTGCGGACACCGGCGGCGGCACGGTTCCGGCCTCGCGGTAGGCCGGTCGCGTGCCCACGAGCCAGGCCCGCCGGGCCAGCGACATCAGGGCCACGCCCAGGCAGAAGATCAGCGCGAGTGCCACACCAGACAGGAAGACACCCAGGGTGTTGAGCGTCACCAGGTGGTTGCCCAGGATCGTCACCTGGTACTCGGGCCCGCCGGCGAGGTTGTCCGCGATAAGCAGCCCGACGAAGGCCCCGGATGCAACCATCAGCAGGAGTCCTAGCAGCAACATGGTGGAGTCCTTTCCGTTCCGGTTCGGTCGCCCCCGCCGTCCCGCGCGTACCCGGACCGGTCCGCCCATAACGCTCTCCGCCGCCGGACCGCTCGTCCGGTCCGTGCGGCCGGTGAACCGCGAACGCGCGGCCGATGACCGGCTGAGCCACGTTGCACATGCGCACACCGCACGCGGTGAGGCCGTGCTCCGTACCGAAGTGCACGTGGCCGTGCACGACCAGATCGGACCCGGCCTCGTCGATCGCCTCGGCGAGGTGGTAGCTGCCGGGGAACGGGTAGATCTCGGGCGGCCCCGGCCAGCGTGTCCGGCACCGGGGCGAAGTGCGCCAACGCGATCCTCACGTCGCAGCCCTCGGCCGCCAGCCGTTCCAGCGCGCTCCGCAGATCGTCCGCACACCGCCGGGTGTGCCGGATGAAGGCCTTCATTTCGGGCTCGCCGAACTCGCCGCCGCCCCGGTCGGCGAACCCGCCGCCGAAGCCCTTCGTACCGGCCGCGCCGACCAGCCGCCAGTCCACCCGGACCACGGTCGCGGTGCGTTCCAGCACCCGGACGCCGTTGGGATGCCGGTGTGCACCGTCAGGTCCGCCAGGGCGTCGGCCACGATGCGCCCGGCGTTCCTCGGTCGGCACGGTGCCATGGGCGCCGTGCAGTTCGATCCGCAGGCCGAGTTCGCCGGCCTCGTCGTCGGCGAGGCCCTCGTGCAGGTTGGCGAGCCGGTACTCGGTGTCGAACGGGCCCTGCGTGCTCTGGACCGGTTCCAGCAGCGCCATGTGGTGCCCGGCGTGATCGTCGGCGTCGTCAAGAAGTACGGGGACGACCGCAGCGCGCTGCTCTCCGCCCTGATCACGTACTACGGCTTCGTCGCCCTGATCCCGCTGATGCTCCTGCTCAGCACCACGCTCGGGTTCGTCCTGCACGGCCATCTCGGAGCCCAGCGGTCGGTGCTGAACTCCGCGCTCGCCGATTTCCCGATCATCGGCTCCCAACTGCGCCAGAACGTCCACTCCCTCCAGGGCAGCGGCCTGGCCCTGGTCATCGGCGCGCTCGGTCTGCTGTACGGAACGCTCGGCATCGCCCAGGTTCTCAAGCACGTCATGGCCGAGGTCTGGAACGTCCCGGGGGTACAGCGGCCCGGCTACTGGCCACGGCTGGCCCGCAGCCTGCTGCTGTTCGCGGTCCTGGGCACTGGACTGCTGCTGACCACGGCCGCCGCCTCGCTGGTCGGCACCGCCCTGACCGGGCTGCCCGCCCGGATCGGCGGCCTGATGGCCTCGGCACTGCTGAACGCCGCTCTGTGCCTGGCCTGCTTCCGGGTCCTCACGCCGCGCGATGTCGCCACCAGGGCAATGCGGCCCGGATGCGCGGTCGCCGGCCCGCTGTTCACGGTCCTCCAGGCCTGCGCTCGCTCCTGGTAGCCCACGAACTGCGGCACGCGAGCCAGGTCTACGGTTTCTTCGCGACCGTGATCGGCCTGCTGGCCTGGCCCTACCTGGCCGCGCAGATCACCGTGTACGCGGCCGAGACCAACGTCGTGCTCGCCCGTCGGCTCTGGCCGCGCAGCCTGCTGCAACCACCGCTCACGGATGCCGACGAGCAGGTCCTGAGGTCCGTCGCCCGGCAGGAGGAACGGCGCCCCGAGCAGCACGTCGACGTCTCCTTCCACGACCCGGACGGGCCCGGGGACACGACCGGCGCGGACCACGCGGAGCAACCCTCAGCCCCGTCGGCGCCGTCCTCACCGAAGGCGGGCACCGAATCGACCGAGAGCCGGCCCAAGCCGCCGAACGGCTCACCGCCCTGCTCGGACACCTCGCAGTCCGGCTGAGGTCGGCGCCTTCCAGGCTGTCGTGCTCAGCCCTCCACCTTCCGAGCGCGGGCGGCGCCGGCAGCGATCTCAGCGGTTTTGACCGCAGGGCTGGGTAGGCGCGCGGCGCACCGGACGCCGTATGGCATTCACGCCCCAGCCCGTACACCGGGTCGCGGCGCACGGTCGGCAGCAAACGCCGGCAAACCCTCCGAGGCCCTATCGAGAACCAGGAAGAGATCACGAGTGACGGCAGCATGGGCGATGACGTCTACCAACCCACCGGGAACATGGAGGAGCAGGGGGACGCGGCGCCCTTGGACCTGGAAGACACTCTGGACGAGCGCGGCTACGACGACCTGCTGGACGAGTGCTATTCGTCACCGGAGAAGCCGCTGGGCGTCGACCGCGTGGGTGTGACCGCAGCCGAGCAGCGTGACGGCGAGACGTTGGACCAGCGGATCGCCCAGGAAGAGCCCGACATCACGCCTGTCGAAGGGGACGGGACCAGCGATCTGTCCGGCGGAGAGGGAGAGCCGATCGATCCGCAAGCGGGCAGCCGGCAGGCGGGGCGGCTGGTGGCTCCCGAGGAAGGTGCCCGCCCGGACACGGAGAAGGGGCCCGTCGCATCCGACATCGGCGTCGATGGCGGTGCCGTGAGCGCGGAGGAAGCGGCTGTGCACCTCATTCCGGCAGACGACGGCGACACGTCCCGCTGAATTCCCGCTCTCTCGCGCCCGCGGACAGGAGCGGACGGTCGCGGGTCATCCTCCGGAGCATGGCGTGGCCATGCGGCGGGCGTGAACAGGCCGACGTGAACGGCCGTGGGCCTCACGCGGACCACGACGTGCTTCGGGACCACCCCGGACGGTCACCGCCCCTGATTCGCACGCGCAGCGCGCCACGTCGGGGCACGCGGTCAGGTGACTCGGCGCAGGAGAACGGACAGGAGTTCGGCGAGACTCGGGCCGGCGTCGGCCGGGTGGCGCAGTTGCTTCGAGGCCTGGACGTGGTAGTGGTTGCTTCGCCCGGTGCGTTCGTGGGTCAGGTAGCCGGCTTCTTCGAGGTCGGCGATGATCCGTTGGACGGCCCGCTCGGTCAGCAGGCAGCACGCCGCGATGTCACGCACCCTGATGCCGGGATCACGCGCGATCTGGACCAGCACGCGGGCGTGGTTGGTCAAGAAGGTCCACTGCCGCGCCGTCGAGGAGCCATCGTCCATGGCACCAGTTTATGACCGCCGATTCACGCAGCCGTAAACACGAAAAGCAACCCGTGTAACTGCTGACACAGATCGATCGAGGACGAATGGTCGACGGGCGGGCCAGGCCGCCTCGTCGGCCACGAACAGTGCCCACCGCGTGAAGCCACGCCCTCCACGCACCGCCCGCCGCGCCACACCGGTCCTGGGCGAGCCCCTCGTCCTCGCTGCACCCAACCCGCAGGCACGACGGTGCACAAGATCCTCCAGAGTTGACGAGCTGCTTCTTGTTCATCTCCGAGCGGTCGTGGACGACTTACCGGTCGCACGCTGCGGCCCGCTCGGGCGCGAGGACGTTTCGACGCGAGGACGTTTCGAGACGTCGGTTGCCGGTAAGACGGAAGGACCAAGCAGGGCCCGATATCGACAGGGACCCTCATCACAAATCATCGTGCCCGTCGTGGTCGTGCTGCTCCTGATCGCCGGGGCCTTGCTGAGCAGTTGAGCACACCACCCGAATCTGCGGGCATTCGCACAGCAGATCTGAACCTTCGGAGGCCATCGTGATCGTCGTTGGAGTGATCGTCCTCATCATCGGATTCGTCACCGGCATCTCGGTGCTGTGGACCATCGGCATCATTCTGGTTGTTCTCGGCCTGATCCTCTGGCTCCTCGGCGCGGTGGGCCACGGAATCGCCGGACGACGGCACTACTGGTAGCAGCCCGGTCGACCAATCCCTCCGCCCCGACCTTGCCCTGCACAGCAGTACGGCAGGCGCAGCGGCCGACCCGGCGC
>NZ_JBHTTU010000155.1:0-4901 GCF_042794375.1 Kitasatospora sp. NPDC056531
GCACCCTGGGGGCCGGACAGGGACCACCAGGATGACCCCGACAGGGCCCGTGCCCGCGCAACCCGCGTGGCACGGGCCCTCTCGCGCTCACTCCGGCCGTGGTGCTCCAGCCGTTCGGGAGCGCGGGGCGTTACTGGCTGGTAATTTGGCTGATCACCACCTCCCCTGAGGCTTCGTCAGATCGCTACGCTCCGGCAATTGATCGGTTCGAGCACAGATGGAGCACGTGATGGAACGACCCACCCCCAGTCGTGGACGCCGGACGGCCAGTGCCGTCCTCGTGGCGACGCTCGCCCTTGGCGGGGCCGTCGTCGCGCAGCCCGCCGTCGCGGACCCGCCGCCCGCGGCCGCGGTGGGTGTCGGGTCGTTCCGCCTGGCCGACGTCCCGATGAAGGACGGCGTCGTCCTCAAGGCCGACGTGTTCACGCCGGCCCCCGGGGCGCCGGGGGCCGATCCGCAGGGGCGCTACCCGTTGGTGGTGCAGCCGGCCAGCTGGGGGCAGAACGACCTGGAGTACGTCGCCCAGGGCCGTGCGCTCGCCGCCGACGGGTACGTCGTCGTCACCTACACGGTGCGGGGTTTCTGGGGCTCCGGCGGGGAGGTCGATGTCGCCGGGCCCAAGGACGTCGCGGACATCTCCACGGTGATCGACTGGGCGCTCGCGCACACCCCGGCTGACCCGGACCGGGTCGGCATGGTGGGGCTCTCGCTGGGTGGCGGTCTGACCCTGCTCGGCGCCGCCTTCGATCCGCGGATCAAGGCCGTCGCCTCTCTCAGCGGCTGGGCCGACCTCACCGACTCGCTCTACAGTGGGCAGACCCGGCACCTGCAGGCTGCGGCCGTGCTCGCCGGCATCCAGGCCCCGACCGGCCGCAAGAGCCCCGAGTTCGCGCGGGTGCTGGACGACCTCTTCGCCGACCGCGACCTGCCCGAGGTCATCGGATGGGCGGACACCCGCTCCCCGGCCCGCTACCTGGACCGGATCAACGCGAACGGCACCGCCGTCCTGATGGCCAACGCCTGGGGCGACAGTTTCTTCAACCCCAGCCAGGTCACCGACTTCTACCAACGGCTGACCGTGCCCAAGCGCCTCGAACTGCGCCCGGGTGACCACGCGAGCCAGGAGTTCACCGGACTGCTCGGACTGGACAACGCCACCTGGAACAGCGCGCGCTCGTGGCTCGACCAGTACGTCAAGGGAGCCCCGGCCCCGGACGCTCGAACGCAGCCGGTCGGCCTTGAGGTCCGCCCCTCCGGCGCGCACGAGAGCCACGCCGACTGGCAGTCCGTCAGCTCCCGCACCGAACACCTCGCGCTCGGCGCCGACACCCTCGGCGATCCGGCCTCCGCGAACTGGCGGACCACCGTGCTCGGCGACACCCCCTCCGGCGCGAGCGGCGGCGTAGCCCTGCTGTCCGGGCTCGTCGACCAGGCGGTGCACCGGCCGCCGACCGTGGTCGTCCCGCTGCTGGCCCGCTCGGCCGCCGTCGTCCGACAGTCTCAGCCCTATCCGCAGGGCCTGTCGCTGCGCGGCGTCGCCCGGGTTCACACCACGGTCACCGCGACGGCACCGCAGGGCACGGTCGTCGCCTATCTCTACGACGTGGACGCGCTCGGCGTCGGCCGGCTGATCTCGCACGCGCCGCAAAGCTGGTCCGGGCGGACGTCGGGGCAGCCGTTCCCGCTGGACGTCTCGCTCTTCGCCACCGCGTACGACCTGCCGGCGGGCCACCGCCTGGCACTGGTGCTCGGCACCCGGGACGCCCTGTACGGCGGGGAGACTCCGCTCGGCTCCCGGGTGGCCTTCGGTTCGACCACGGCCGATCCGGCCGAGCTGACGCTGCCGGTGCGCTGATTGTCCGGCCGCTGCCGGGGCCCCCGGGAGTGTGCGGGCCCAGGGAATTCCGGGGCCCGTGGGGGCCCGGCGGCGAACGGCTGTCCGGTCCTGGGGCCGTGGAGCCACCGACCGGCGCCGCGCCGGCCTTCCGGAGGTGCGTTCCGTGGGTAGCGCACGAGGACGTCAGCGGGGCGGCACCCTCATCGGTCCTTACTGCTTGGCGCGCTCGGCGAGGCGGTCGAGCGAGTCGACGTACTTGAGCATCAGGCGGGCGAACTCCAGGCGGTCGCGTTCGCTCCAGTCGGCGGTGATGTGGTCGTAGGCGTCGCGCTGGTGGCGGCGCAGGCGGGCTATGAGCTCGGTGCCGGCCGGGCTGAGGCGGAGGACGGTGCGGCGGCCGTCCTGCTGGGAGGCGGCGCGGGTCAGGTAGCCGGTCTTGATGCTGTCGCTCACCATGCGGCTGGCGACGGACGGGTCCACGCCGAGGAGTTCGGCGATCGCGCCGACGGTGACCTCCTTCTCGGGGTCCTGGGTGTGCTGCTGGACGAGGTTCAGGACGAGGGTGCGGCCCAGGTCCTTGGCCGAGATGGGGTTCTCGACCTCCAGCAGTGAGGTGCGGCGCAGCTTGCCGAATGCCGGGCCCACGGCGTTCAGCAGGTCCTCGGCCGTCCGGTGGTCCGGGTGGTCCGGGGAGCCCTGGTGGTCCGGCTCGTTCGTCGTCATGCCGCCCATCCTACGGTCCATGAGTAATGGCAGACATGTGTTGACTCGCAATTACATGCATGCAAGCATGCATGTGTGCTGCGGCAGGGAGCTGCGGCCCACAGACTCGTAGGGGGAACCCATGACCGTCCTCATCACCGGAGCCCGCGGCAAGGTCGGCCGCGCCGTCCTCGACCGCCTGCACGCCGCCGGCCTGCCGGTCCGCGCCGCCAGTGCCGAGCCGGCCGAACTGGCCGTCCCCGCCGGGGTCGCGACCGCCGAGCTGGTCCTCGACCGGCCCGAGACCTTCACCGCTGCGCTCGACGGCGTACGGCAGGTCTTCCTGTACCCCAACCCGGAGGGGATCGGGGCCTTCACGGAGGCCGCCCGCGCCGCCGGCGTCGAGCACGTCGTGCTGATGTCCTCCTCCTCGGTCAACGCCCCCGACGCCGAGACCCGCCCGCTCGCCGCGCACCACCTCCACGTCGAGCAGGCGCTCACGGCGAGCGGCCTGCCGTGCACCTTCCTGCGCCCCGGCGCCTTCGCCAGCAACACCCTCGGCTGGGCACGCCCGATCTCCCAAGGCCTGCCGGTCCAACTCGCCTACCCCGACGCGCACATCGCGCCCATCCACCCCGACGACATCGCCGACGTCGCCGTCGAGGCGTTCAGCGGGACGGCCGTCCGGGGCCTCGCGGTCACGTTGACCGGCGCCCGGTCGCTCACCTTCCGCGAACAACTCGCCACCCTGGCCGATGTCCTGGGCCGCGAGATTGTCGTCGAGACCATCACCCGGGCCGAGGCCGAGCAGCAGATGGGCCGCTTCATGCCGCCGGGGATCGTCGGCTCCCTGCTCGACTTCTGGGCCGCGGCCTGCGCCGGCCCGGCCACCATCGCCGACACCACCGAGACCCTGCTCGGCACGCCCGCCCGCAGCTTCCGGCAGTGGGCGGTCGAGAACGCCGCCGCTTTCACGCTGCCGAAGGAGTAGCACACACCTAACCAGCGTGCCGCGCAACCGAGTTCACGGCCGGTGCCAGGTCGCCGGAGGGGGCCGACTCCTGTTCGGCGGCCGGCAGGTCGCGGATCCGCCGCAGCGGGGAGGCGAGCAGGATCAGCGGTACCAGGAGCTCGCCGAGTTGAGCCGTCCAGAGCGTCGGGCGGGTTCCGAGGCCGGCACCGAGTGCGCCGCCCAGCAGCGCCCCCAGGGGCATGACCCCCCAGGTCAGGAAGCGCATGGTGGCGGTCATCCGGCCCAGTGCCCCGGGCGGGCAGAGCGTTTGGCGCAGGCTCACCTGGGCGATGTTGTAGCCCACGATCGCGAACGAGCAGCCGAACCACCCGACCACGAACGCGATGAGCCCGGTTCCGTCGCGGGTCAGGGGGACGAGGAGCCCGAGCGGTACGCCGACGACCAGTGGCAGCCACACCCCGCGGGCGTGGCCGACCCGTCGGATGAGGCCGGGGGCGGCGAACGCGCCGGCGAGGCCGCCGGCGCTGCCCGCCGTCATCAGCACGCCGATGAGTCCGGCGGACAGTCCCAGATCGCGGGCCAGGAACTCGGTGATGACCGCCGCGAACACCGCCATGAACAGGTTGACCACGGCGGTGGCCCCGGCGATCGCGCCCAGGATCGGATCGCGCAGTACCAGCCGCACGCCCTCGCCGACCTCCCGGAGCAGCCTCGGCTGCTCCGGACGGGGCGGCGCGGGCTCGGCCTGCCGGATGTTCGCGATGAACAGGCCCGACAGGCCGAAGCTCACCGCGTTCGCCATGATCGCCGCCGGTGCCGTGAGCAGCTGGACCAGCACACCGGCCAGCGACGGCCCGGCCATCTGCGCGACCGAGGCGCTGGCCTGCAACTTGGTGTTTCCCTCGACCAGTTGGCCCGGGCCGATCAGGGTGGGCAGATAGCTCTGGTACGCGACGTCGAAGAAGACCGTCGCGAAGCCCTGGGCCAGCGCCACGGCGTAGAGCTGCCAGATCGTCAGCGCTCCGCACCAGGCCGCGATCGGAACCGACGCCAGCAGCGAGGCACGCACCAGGTCGGCGCAGACCATGATCGGGCGCCGCCGGCCGCGGTCGCACCACACCCCGGCCGGCAGCCCGATCAGCAGGGACCCCAGGAACTCCATCGCGATCAGCAGTCCCACCGCCTGTGGTCCGGAGCCCAGGTACAGCACGGCCACCAGCGGCATCGCCAGCACGGACACCTGTACCCCGAACTGGCTGACCGTGTCGGCGATCCAGAGCGAGCGGAAGTCCCGGTGTCCGGACAACCCCGTGCGGCGGCGTCGGGGCAGGTCGCTCATCCGTGTGCCTCTGCCTCGTCGGCGAGCAGGAGTTCCTCCAGCCGGGGCGC
>NZ_JBHTTU010000155.1:4911-9357 GCF_042794375.1 Kitasatospora sp. NPDC056531
CACCGTCGGGCAGTCGAACAGCAGGCTCATCGGGAAGTCCAGCGCGAGCTCGTCCCGGATCCGGTTCACCGTGCGCATCGCCAGCAGCGAATGGCCGCCGAGGCCGAAGAAGCTGTCGTGGATCCCGACGTGCGGGATCCCGAGTACCTCGCGCCACACTTCGCAGAGCCATTCCTCCAAGGCGCTCCGCGGTTCGCCGCCACCCGCCGTACCGGGCGCCGGCAGCTCGGGCGCGGGCAGCGCCGCCCGGTCGAGCTTGCCGCTGGCCGTCCTGGGGAGCTCGGGCACGACGAGGACCGCGCTCGGCACGGCGTGGGCCGGCAGGCGTCGCTCCGCGAAGGTCCGCAGCGCGTCCGGCTCCGGCAGCGTGCCGTCCGCGGCCACCACGTACGCGATGAGCCTGGGGTCGCCGGGCGGTAGCACCGTGACAGTCGTCGCGCAGTCCCGGACGTCGGGGTGCGCGCACAGGGTCGCGTCGATCTCACCGAGTTCGATGCGGAATCCGCGGACCTTCACCTGCTGGTCGGCCCGTCCGAGGAAGTCCAGGCTCTCGCCGTCGGGGCGCAGCCGCACCAGGTCCCCGGTGCGGTACAGCCGGGCGCCGGGGCGGCCGGAGAAGGGGTCGGGGACGAACCGCTCGGCGGTCAGTCCGGGGCGGTTCAGGTAGCCCCGGGCCACGCCGGTGCCGCCGATGAACAACTCGCCCACGGCGCCCGGCGGGACCAGCCGCAGGTCGGCGTCCAGGATGTGGGTGGTGGTGTTGCCGAACGGCGTCCCGAGCGGCACCGTGCTGAGGTCGGCCAGCGTGTCGGGTGTGCACTGCCACCAGTTCACGCAGACCGTGGCCTCGGTCGGGCCGTAGCCGTTGTACAGCTCGCAGCTCGGGAGTGTGCGCAACAGCTCCCGCGCCGTGGCGACGGGTACCTCCTCGCCGCAGGCCACGACGAGCCGAAGCGTCGTGCACTCCTCGATGCCGCGCTCGGAGAGCAGAACGCTCAGCATGGACGGCACGAACTGGCCTGCGGTGACGCCCTGGGTCCGGATCAGATCGCGCAGGTATCCGGTGTCCCGGTGGCCGTCGCGGGTGGGCAGGACCAGGCGGGCGCCGACGGTCAGCGGCCAGAAGAACTCCAGGACCGAGGCGTCGAAGCTCAGCGAGGACCGCTGGAGGAAGGCGTCCTCGGGCCGGAGCGGGTACCTCGCCTGCAACCAGTCCAGCCGCTCGACCGCGTTGCGGTGGGAGAGCACGACGCTCTTGGGACGCCCGGTCGAGCCCGACGTGGAGATGGTGTAGGCGGCGTTGTCGAGGTCGCCGGGTACGGCCGGGTCGCTGTCCGGCCAGTCGGCCCACTGCGCCGGATCGTCGAGGTCCAGGACCAGCGCGTCCGTGGCCGGGAGCGTTCCGGTGATCCGCCCCTGGGTCAGGATCACCGGCACGGCCGTGTCCCGGAGGAGGTCGGCGAGGCGGTCCCGCGGATGCTCGGGATCGAGGGGGACATAGGCGCCCCCGGCCTTGAGGACGCCGTACAGGGCGGCCACCAGCTCCAACGAGCGCTCCGCGCGGACGCCCACCAGCGTCTCCGGGCCGACACCCGCCGCGCGCAGCCGGTGCGCGATCCGGTTGGCCTGCCGGTTCAGCTCGGCGTAGCTGGTCGCCGCGCCGTCCGGGAGCACCAGCGCGACGGCGTCGGGGGTCTTCCCGGCTTGGACGGCGAAGCGCTCGTGCAGCGCACTCTCGGACGCGGGCCGGTCGGGCCCCGCCGAGAACCGCGCCAGGGCCCGTCCGGCCTCGGCATCGAGGGACAGCTCGCCGATGCGACGCCGGCCGTCCTCGGCGACCTGGGCGAGCACGGCCTCCAGCTGGGCGGCGAACCGGCGCATCGTCTCGGGCCGGTACAGGCTGACGTCCCAGGCGACGTCCACGGCTATCGCGCCGTCCACCAGGTGGTCGAACCAGATGCCGAGGTCGTACTTGGAACCCACGCCCGGCACCGGCAGCTCGGTGACGGTCAGTCCCGCCAGGTCGGGCGCTCGGCGGCGCCCGCTGCCGTAGCCGACGATGACCTGGAACAGCGGGGTGCGGGAGGGGTCGCGTTCGGGGGCGAGTTCCTCGACGAGCATCGGGAACGGGGCCTCCGCGTGTTCGAAGGCGTCGAGCACCAAGTCCCGCATCCGCTCGACCGATTCGGCGAAGGTCGGATCGCCGGAGGTGTCGCCGCGCAGCACCAGCATGGTGAGGAGCGGGCCGATCATCGAGGCCGTCTCGGCCGCGTCCCGCGCCGCGGCGGCGGTGCCCACGGTCACGTCGTCGCGGCCGGTGTACTGCCGGAGCACGACCTGGCACGCCGCGAACAGCACCATGGCGGGCGTGGCGCCCACGGACCGGCCGAGCGCGGCGAGCCGCTCGGCCTCCGGACGCGGGATCACGAAGCCGGTGACGTCCCCGGCACCGGAGCGGTGCGCCGGTCGTGGCAACTCCGGGAGCAGTTCGAACGGTTCGAGGCCGGCGAGCTGCTCCCGCCAGTAGTCGAGGTGCTCCGCGGCGCTCCCGTCCCGGGACCGGTCCTCCTGCTCCGCCGCGAACTGCGCGTAGGTGATCTCCAGCGGGGCCAGGTCCGCCGCGCGGCCCGTGACGGCGGCGTTGTAGAGCTCGGCCAGTTCGGCGTAGAGGACGTTGCGCGACCAGTCGTCGAAGGCCAGGTGGTGGACGGTGACGAAGAGCAGGTGGAGTTCGTCGGCCAGGCGGAGGAGGCGGGCGCGGATCGGCAGCTCCTCGGCGATGTCCAGCGGGGCCGTCGCCTCGGCGAGCACGTGCTCCTCGATGCTCGTGCGCTCCGGCGCGTCCTCGATGCACAGACCGAACCGCTCGGCCGACCGTACGACGCCGCACGGCTCGCCGTCGACGAGGCGGAACGAGGTCCGCAGCAGCTCGTGCCGTGCGACCAGGGCCGTCAGCGCCGACCGCAGCGCGCCGACGTCGAGCGGTCCCGACAGTCGGAGCGGCAGCGGAACGAGGTATCCGGCCGGGTGCGCGCCGAGTTGCTCGGCGAACCACAGCTGCTGCTGGCTCTTGGACAGCCGGACGAGGTTCAACATGGTCCCTTCCTGAGCGTCGGCCGGGGCGTCCGGCGTCCGGGGCGTTGTCACGGTGCCTTCTCCTCCGCCGGGTCGGTGCCGGGCGCGCAGCTCATCGCCAGGGTGCGGGCGTGCCCGAGGAACCGGTCGACCAGCTCCTGGATCGCGGACGCCTCCCACTCGCGGCCCGGGTAGCCCCAGTGCAGCCGCAGCTCGCCGTCCGCGACGAGCGCCGTCACATCGAACCGGTAGGGCCGGGGGAGGCCGGGTGCGAACTCCGCGCCGCGTCCGCCCGGAGCCCGCCGGAGCAGGCCGTCCTCCGAGCCCGAGCTGAGCTGCCCGTGGTAGTTGAAGCAGAGGTCCGACGCGGTCCACGGCGCGGACTCGTCGCGCAGGTACCTGGTCATCCCGTAGCCGGCGCCGACGGGCTGTCCGGAGAGCTGGCGGTGGACGTCCAGCAGCTGGGCGACCGGGTCGTCCCCCTCCGGCAGGCGTACGTGCACCGGATAGACCGCGGTGAACCACCCGACCGTGGCGGACACGTCGAGCCCGGTGCCCAGGGCGTCTCGGCCGTGGCCTTCGGTGTCGATCCGGAACTCCCGCCGCCCCGTCCAGTCCGCCAGGGTCCGGGCCAGGACGGTCATCAGGACGGACTTGATGTCGGCACGGTGGACCGCGGCCGACCGGCGTACGAGCGCCTCCGTCGCCGCCGCGTCCAGGGTGCCGGAGACGGTCCGCGCATCGGCGGCAGTGTTGCCGCCCGGGTCGTCACCACGCGGCAGTTCGCCCGCGTGGAGGGTGCCGAGCGCGCGCCAGTGCTCCGCGGCCGGGGCGAACTCCTCGGACCGGGCGTGGGCGGCGACCGCGCCCGCCCAGGCCTGGAAGGAGGTCGTCTTGGCGGGAAGGCTCGGCTGCCGGCCGGCGTCGAGCTGGCCGTAGACGAGCCCGAGGTGCTGCAGCAGGACGTCCCAGGACACGGTGTCCACGGCGAGGTGGTGGACGGCCAGCACCAGCTGGTCGGGGCCTTCGTCCGCTTCGAGCAGGACGGCGCGCAGGAGCGGTCCGGTGGCGAGGTCGAAGGACGCCTGGGCGGCTTCGGCGGCGGCCAGCAGCGCCTGCTCCGCCTCCTCGGCGGTGAGACCGGCGCCCTCGACCACGTCGAGGACGTCGGTGTCGTCGACCGGTGCGAGGTACTGGTGCCAGCGGCCGTCGCGTTCCTCCAGCCGCAGCCGTAGCGCGTCGTGGTGCCCGATCAGCGCGGACAGGGCGTCGCTCAGCAGGGTCGAGTCCAGCTGCTCGGCGCACTCCAGCCGCACCGACTGGTTGAAGTGGTTCTCGGGGCCGTGGGTTTGGAGGAACCACTGCTGGATC
>NZ_JBHTTU010000156.1:0-1937 GCF_042794375.1 Kitasatospora sp. NPDC056531
CATCTCGAAGCGTGGAGAACGGCCGCCTCCGCTGTCTCGGGAAGAACCGCAGATCAGCAGGTCGGGTGACCTGCGAGGTTAAACGCCAAGCTCAGGTGAAGTCACTCGCAAGGGACGGCTCTCGATTCGTTGTCGATCATGGATCCATCCCAGTGTCCACGACCGTCCACACACGGAGCAATGCGGCCCTCATTCACCTTGCCCGAGCGGCTCTCGTCCACGTTCACCCCGTCGACAACAGCCGGCCCGCCCCAGCGACCGCGCGCGGCGGCTACCGCGCCGGCGGCGCCACCGGCGCCCGTGTCTCCACGACGACAGCGCTCCCGGCAACCCTGCAGCCCTCGTACATAGTGATCACCCGGCCCACCTCCAGCCGACACCACCGGACGGGATCCAGAGGCGCGAGCCGCACCCGCGCACGCTCACCGGGCCCCAGCAACGGCGTGAACTCCACCCACACGGCCGCGATATCCAGAGCCAGCCCGCCCGCCCGAGCACGGCTACCGACATCCCACATCGGCCGCAACACCCCGGCCCCGCAAAACAGGCTCCTACGCCCACCCTCCCCCACAAGGGGCGAGCGTCAAGTCAGCCCGGACCACCCCGTTACGGGCCTCCCACCCCCGCCAACGGCACCACGCCGCACTGCGCTCCAGATACAACCCGGCGGCCGCCGCGGCCAGATCCTCCCAAAAACCGGACCCCAGCACACCGACGCCACCGAGTTCCTCCAACACCGTGAGCGCCACCTCCCACTCATCACGGGCCAGATGGCCCCAGAGATCACCGAACGTCAGGTCGCCGCCGGTCGCGACCCCCTCCGGTACCAACAGACAAGCGGCTTCCAACAATTCAGCAACATCCACACCCCAATTCCGAACCACCCCGCCCCTCAACCCCCACGACCCCACAAACTCGCCGGAACCCACCCCGAACGGTGCCGCGCAGCGGCCGGCCGGCGCCGTCACCACACGAGGCAGCACAGGCCACGGCCGGTACAGCCGGTACAGCCGGTACAGCCGGTACAGCCGGTACAGCCGGTACAGCCGGTACAGCCGGTACGGCCGGTACGGCCCCCGCTCCTGTCCGACCCTCGGTCACCAGGCGTGCGAGGGCGGGGACGGGCAGTAGGATCAGCGGCGTTGTCACCCGTATACCGCTGGTAGGAGGCTTTTCATGGCTCAGGTCACGCTGAAGGGGAACCCGGTCCAGATCGGCGGCACGCTGCCGACCACCGGCAGCCAGGCCCCCGAGTTCACGCTGGTCGACGCCGGACTCGCAGACACCTCGCTCAAGGACTTCGCCGGCCGGCGCAAGGTCCTCAACATCTTCCCGAGCATCGACACCCCGACCTGCGCAACCTCGGTCCGCACCTTCAACGCCCAAGCCGGCGCACTGGAGAACACCGTCGTGCTGTGCATCTCCGCCGACCTGCCCTTCGCGCAGGCCCGATTCTGCGGCGCCGAGGGCCTGGACAACGTCAAGACCCTCTCCACCCTGCGCGGACGCGACTTCCACACCACCTACGGCGTGTCCATCAACGACGGCCCACTCGCCGGCCTCACCGCCCGCGCCGTCATCGTCCTGGACGAGAACAACACCGTCCTGCACACCGAACTCGTCACCGAGATCGCCGACGAACCGAACTACGAAGCCGCCCTCACCACCCTCCGCTAACCCCACCACACCCCGCACCCCCACACCAAAAACACGGGGTGCGGGGCAGACCCCCCGAAGGCCAGAAACCGAACCCGGCCCCAACAGACGGGACTGAGGCCCCCCGGTACGGCTCCATCTGCCCGGAGTGCCTCGGGCCCAGTACCTCTGCGCCACGGTCAGTAGATGTAGTCGGGCCAATGTGGATCTTCCCAGCGGGCGGGCCCGGTGAGGCCGATCAACCTCAGACGGTGGAGTAGATCCTCCGGTGCGTTGTACTC
>NZ_JBHTTU010000156.1:1947-9207 GCF_042794375.1 Kitasatospora sp. NPDC056531
CAGACGGGACTGAGGCCGCAGGCCCCCGGACAGGCCGCCATCCCGACGTGCTGGCCGCCGAACGGCGCGAGCGCGCCCGCATCCGCGGCGAGAAAGGCATCCGCCGGGGCCGCCGAGCCGTCGCCCCAGCAGCCTGACAGGCAGGTAGACATCACGGACGAGCGGCTACCAGCAGATCAACGACGTAGATCTCTTCCACGACCTCAGCAGGGAAAGCCTCCCTCAGGAGCCTGCGTTCCTCGGCAAGAAAGGCCCGGTTTGTGGCCTGGCCGAGGACAAGGAACGCCGAGCGACTGCTGAGATTGGCGAGGTGTGTGTCGAGAGAGACCTTGCGCTGCCAGCGGATCTGTCGGCGCGTGACCCGCAACCCGCTCAATCCCGCAAGCCGGATGGCCTCGGTGTCATCGGGACGCACCGCGGAATGCGCGGGAACTCCACAGTGGTGCGCGATGCGCTCGTGCTGGGCACGGATCCACGGCACGTCGAAGGCGGTGGTGTTCCACCAGATTGCCAGCGCGCCACCCGAGCACAGAACGCGCAGCGCCTCAGGGACCGAACGGCTGGTATCGGTCCACTGCCATGACTGCGCGTACGTGATGAGGTCGCGCGAGGAATCGGCAAGCGGCAGGGCGTTACCGTCACCCCGGACAACCGGCACATCCGGGAGCACCCGACGAAACTCGACCGCCATGGCATCACCAGGCTCGACGGCGATGACGTCAGCACCCCGCTCACACAGGAGCCTGGTCGCAATTCCAGTGCCCGCACCGATGTCCGCGACGCGGACACCCACCAGCGAACGGCTCATGAACTCCTCGACGGCGTCGAAAAGCGCGGGCGGATACGACGGGCGGCTCGCCTCGTACTGGACGGCCGCCGAGTTGAACGAATGAGCACGTGAGCCGGCAGTCATCTCCTCATCATGGTTCACAGACCAGGCGTCGGGCACCGAGTACTCATGCCGGTGATCGTTGCCGGTCACAGCAGTGGACGGCGACTGCCGACCTGGGGCCGGCCACCGCTGTGCCTCCGCCCCCGGCCGACACCGCCAGCGGAGCACGGACGAAGACACGACGAGGGACTTCCAGGACCCCACCCACCCCTGGATGAACGGGGCTGCGCAGCGGACCCTCGACCTGATGCGTGCCTGTGCGGGGTGCCGTTGAAGAATGCCGAACCACCTGACAAGTAGCTCAGAGGACGATCTGAACCACTTTACCCGGTTCGACCGCTGGCTTGGGTCAGGTGGGCCGGTGACGCGAAGTGACGGAGTTGCCCGGGCGGTGCCGGCAAGCGGGGTCGGTCCTATGCTGACGGCCGTGCAGGTACTGGGTATGAGCAGTGAGGACGAGATGGTCGCCTGCTTCTTGCACGGCGAGCTGTCCAGCCGGAGGTTCGGCCAAAACCTCCGCTCCCACCTCGCGACAGCCGGGCAGGCCGAGCAGTTGCTGACCTATCCGGACCTCTCCGACGCTGGAGCGAACTTCGCACGTCGCGCTCTGCTCGCTGCGACACGCGGGTACGGCGAGAACCGCGACCTGTTCGAGAACTTCCCCACTCAGGTCACGTGGACCAGGGCACTCCTGTCCGCCGACGAGGCGGCCAACGTGCGCTACCTCGAGTATTCCTACTGGGTCGAACTGTCGGGTGGCAGCCGCCGGCCGACCGACGCGGCCGCACGCATCAAGGCGGGGCTACGGGCGTTCGACGTGTCCAACGAACCGTTCGTCGACGCAGCCCGGGCGCTCATCAGAGGCGAGCGTTTTCCTCCGCTCATCCTCGTCGGCGAGAGGCAGGACAACCTGGTCTGCCTCGAGGGCCACCTGCGCCTGACTGCCTACGCCCTCGTTGGATTCCCGACCGGCATCGAGTGCCTGATCGGCACCGCGCCGACCATGGGAGGCTGGGCGCAGTAGTCCAGCCACGCCAGGCGCTCGACACCCCGGACAGCTGCCTGAACTCGCGGACGAACTTTGTCCCCTAAAAGTGGACAAAGCCGCCGCGCTGCTCGCCGACAAGGCCTCCATCGATCCCTAGGCGGTGGAGAACTTCCGCAACAGCTGGCCGCGCGCCTGAGCATCCTCATTCCGGCGGACGCAGCGCCGAACCGCCGGGTGCCTGGTCACGACCGGTAGACGGGACAACATGCGCTGCTGTACCCGGGGCAGCGGGACAACGTGCAGCAGCACGTCCGACTGCTGCTGCACCGCTGCGTGCAGCCGGCCGCCCCCGGGGCACAACGCGGCACCGCCGCCAAGTTGCACGTGTCCGCCGATCGGGTGAGGCTGGACATGGCAGCCCGTTCGGAGCGCGGGCCGGCGCGCCGGACCTGAGAAGGACCCGTCGAGGCGCCGACCGCGTCGCAACGCACGGATCCAGAGTGCCGAGGAACCGTCATGCCTCTGTTCACGGGTCCCGTTGACGACCCGCTCGCGTTCAACAACAACCCGCCCATGCAGAACGCCCTGGACAGCACGCGGCAGCAGCTGTCGGACGCCGGTACCCCGACGGTCGACGACCTGGCCGTCATCGTCGTCGCGCTGACCGGGTTCGAGGGAGGGCTCAACCATCCGTGGGCGGCGATCCGGGACCAGGACGAGTGCTACTCGGCCAGCCTGATCAAGACCGCGGCGATGTACACGGCCTACGACCTGCGGGCGAGCGCCGACCAGCTGGCCCAGGACCAGGGGCTGACAACCTGGCCGGCCGTCGAAGCCGCACTGAAAGCCACCTTCGACCCTGACATCGCCGCGCACACACCGTCGTTGATCAACGCGTCGACGGCGCTGCGCGCCGAGGACAAGAACAGGCGGCCCGACTATTCGGCCGTCCTCAAACTCGGCGCCCCCGGTGGAGACTTCATCGTCGACTTCACTCCGGCGCAGGTGAGCGCGTTCGAGGACATGATGGTGCAGCAGAACGATCCGGGGGCCACCACGACGATCCACGGCCTGGGATACCCGTACCTCGACGGAAAGATCGCCGATGACGGCCTCTTCGACAGCACCTCCTCACAGGGACTGTGGCTGGCGGGCGACTACGCCGGGATCTGGCCGGCCGCGCGCATTCCGTGCGTCAACGACGTGGACACCGCCCAGGGCACCACGGCGCGACAGCTCGCGAGACTGCTGACGCTGCTGGCGGACGACAAGCTCGTCGGGCCGACGAGCAGCCAGGGCATGAAGGACCTCATGGCCCGGGCCGGCAAGCTCTTCGCGTCCACCACCCCGCCGATCTGGCCCCCCGACGGACAGTTCGTCGCCACCCACGGCAAGGTCGGCATCGGCCCGTTGAAGACCGGCCAGACCGTGATGTCCGAGGGGATCCTCGTCAGCGACACGGTGCGGAGCAGGAGCTTCGCCGTCGTGTACCAGAACGTGGTAAAGGACGGCTTGACACAGCGCGACGCACTCGTGCCGGTGGCGACGCTGATCGAAGCCGCCCTGAACGCCTTCTGACACCAGCCGGGGCCCGCCCCGGCCCGGTAGCCCCCACCCCGCGCTGCGGGGAGTGACCTGCTATCAGGGCTGATTGAGGCGCGCCAACGCCGTCGCCACCGTTCGTCGCAGCGCCTCTGGGTCGGCCCCGGTCCGCGAGCGCAGGTTCACGCCGTACGCGACCAGTGCCAACAGCTCGGCGGCTTCGTCGGGTTCGACCCGGTCGTCCAGGTGTCCGAGTTCGCGGGCGGTGGTGAGGGCGGCCCGCAGGGTGTCGCGCAGCAGCCGGTGATGGTCCTCCAGCAGGGCCCGCACGTCGGGGGCGGCGCCTTCGGGGCCGGCCTGGGCGTTGGTGACCATGCAGCCCCAGTGGGCGAACTCCCCGGTGCAGCGCACGTCGATGAGTGCTTCGTAGAACTCTGCGATGGCAGGCAGGCCACGGTCGTCCGTCGTGAGACGGTGGAAGGCGGGCACCGACCACTGCTCGACGTAGTGGCGCAGCGCGGCCAGGTACAGGTCGTGCTTGCCGCCGAAGGTGGCGTAAAGACTGGAGCGGCTCAGGCCGGTCGCGGTGACGACCTCCTGGATCCCGGTCGAGGCCTCGCCCTGCCGCCAGAACAGGCGCTGCGCGATCCGCAGAGCCGCGTCCGGGTCGAAGTGCTTGACGTCCGGCATGGAGAGCCCTCACAAATCATCCTGGAATAGTTGTTCCAAGTTGACGTCGCCCCAGTTACTGTGAGGTCCAAACTTGGAACGCCCATTCTAGCGAGGGAGTCCGTGACCCTGAACGTCGAACTTCACGCCTTCTACGCCGAGCGCTACCCCCGGATCCCCGCCGCGGCCCGCAAGATCATGGAGCACGCGAGCGAGGAACTGGCCCTCTCCGGGCAAGCCGACCGGGCCCTCGCCGCCGGCGCACCGGCCCCGCGGTTCACCCTGCCCTCGGCCACCGGACCGCACCGCGTGGCAGCGAGCGGACGATAGCCTCCATTGCGGCCGGTCGCGCGTTCGACGAGTCGCCGCAGCCGGGGAAGCCGGGGAAGCCGGGGAAGGTTACATCGGGTAGGGATGGCCGTGGACGAGCGGACCGTACGGACACTGGGCGGTGACGATGCCTGAGAACTCGATTCCCGTCGACAACACGCCCCCGAAGCCGGAGCCCAAGCCGCAGCCCGCGGCGCCGCCGCGGAGGCAGAGCGTCTGCGAGAGGCTCCGGCCCGCCGCCCACGTCGTGCTCGTCGTCGTCGGGCTCGCCCTCACCGTTCTCGGCTTCGTCCAGTTCACCGACACCTTCGAGGAGGCCCGCGCGTACCGCGCCACTCCGGTCTGCGCCCCGGCGGCGAAGCCCAGCGACGACTGCGTGACGCTGGAGAGCGGCCGGGTGACGGAGAAGTCGGAGGAGCCGAGCTCCGACTCGACCGACTACGTGTTGACCGTGGCCCGCGAGACGGCGCCCACCGGCCGCTACAACGTCGGCAAGGCGTTCTACCGGGATGTCGACACCGGTACCGTCGTGGACCTGAAGATCCTGAAGGGCAAGGTGTTCGAGCTCAGTTACCACGGGCACCGCTCCCGGCCGCCGTACGCCCCGTACCTGGCGATCGCCGAGTTCAGCGGGCTGATCGCGGTCGGACTGGTCATGATCGCCACCGGCACGGTCGGGGACATCGAATACCTGGTGGGCATGGCCCTGGGGTACGCCGCTGGGATCACGATCGCGACCGGCATCGGCTCCATCTTCCTGATCACCATCCAGTGGCCGCTGATCGTCACCCTGAGCGTCGCCGTGGTGTTCTGGCTGATCGCGGCCGTCATCACGTACACCTCCTTCGAGGAGTTCTGACCCCCGCCCCGCCGGCCTGTCCGAGCCGCGCACTACGCTCCCCCGCATGACTGCTGCGGTGCACATCCCCGAGTACGAGGACGAGGAGCTGCGCGCGGGCGAGGAGCTCGCGCGCGAGCCCGCCTTCTGGCTCGCCCATCTCCTCCTGACCCTGGGCCACGGCGACGAGGAACCGGAGGCGTACGGCATCGCGGAGGAGGCCTACGACGCGATGCTGGAGCGGCTCGGCGATGCCGAGGCCCCGGGGCCGGTGCTGCGGGTGCCGTTCAGTCGGGGCCACACCGCCTGCGTCGCGTACCAGAACTTCGAGGACGAGAGCGTCATCGACTTCTTCGTCCACCACCCCGACTGGGGCCGGCTGGGCTTCCTCGGGCAGCACGGTCCGCACGGTTCCGGCCCCGGGCTCTCGTGGCGCGAGTTGACCGCCCTCGCGCGGAGCGCCGGCGAGCACGACCCCGCGGGGCTCTGCGACGAGGCGCGGCGGCTTCTGCTGCTCCTTCCGGTGCTGGGCGACGCCGACACACCGCCGGAGGCGCAGCGGGCGGTGGCCGAGGCCCTGGTCGCGGTCGGCCTCCGGGCGGAGACCGCCCGGGAGTTGGCCGCGCGACTGGTGGACGAACCCGGGCTGGCGCACCAGCCGCGCTGGAGCGTGACGACCGGCAGTCCGATCCCGGTCTGCTCCTCGGACTACAGCCCCCGGCAGATCCCGCTCGCGCTCGGCATCACCGAGGAGCAGGCCCACGTCCTGGCGGAGGCGCTCGCGGGTAGCCACTGAACGGTTGTCAGGTCTAGAACAAGGGAAGGGATCTCCCACACATCGCCCACCGGGAGGCCACCCGTGCACCTCAGGACCAGGACAGCGACCAGGACAGCGACCAGGACTGCCATCAGGACAGCGAGCAAGGCCGCAACCGCCCTGCTCACCACCGCCCTCGCCGCGACGCTCCTCGGCGCCTCCCCCGCCTGGAGCGCGCCGGGCACGGACCAGCCCCGGCAGCAGGTGGAGGTCTTCGCCGAGGATGGTGGCATCTCCCGCACCACGGCGCCGGCCGCCTCCCCCTACGTCGCCGCCCCGACCCCCGGCCTGACCACACCGGGCGACGGCGACGGCGAGGTCACCCCGCTGGTCCACAACGGCGACACCGCCACCAAGCTGGACGTGGTGGTGATCGGCGACGGCTACACGGCCCAGGAGCAGAAGAAGTTCCGCGCCGATGCCGCCGAGAAGTGGCGCGAGATCACCGCCGTCGAGCCGTACGCCACCTACCGCGGCCTGTTCAACGTCTGGGCGGTGTCCGCCGTCTCGCCCGAGTCCGGTGTGACCGGCGATCCGGACCGGGCGACGGTCCGGCACACCGCGCTCGGCTCGTACTTCTGGTGCGACGGCGTGGAGCGGCTGCTCTGCGTGGACGACAAGGCGGTCGACCGCTACGCCGCGAAGGCCCCGCAGGCGGACCTGGTGATCGTGGTGGCCAACAGCGCCAAGTACGGCGGCGCGGGCTACAACGACATCAAGTCCCCGCTGGGCTACGAGGGCATCGCCACCGTGGCGGGCGGCAACGCCAAGTCCGGGCAGATCGCGGTGCACGAGACCGGGCATTCGCTGGGCAAGCTGGCCGACGAGTACGCGTACGACGGCCAGGGGACGTACCAGGGCGAGGAGCCCCCGGAGGCCAACCTCAGCACGCTGACCGCCGACCGGATGCGCGACCAGGGCGTCAAGTGGTCCCGCTGGCTCGGCCAGGCCTCGCCGGACGGCGGGACGGTCGGGACGTACGAGGGCGGCGGCTACTACCCGGCGGGGCTCTACCGGCCGACCGAGAACTCGATCATGCGCTCGCTCGGGCGCGAGTTCAACCTGCCCGGACGGGAGGCGATGATCGCCGGCTTCTACCGCCACGCCACCCCGCTGACCAGCCCGACCTCCACCGACACCTGGCTCACCGCCGCTGACCGCCTGACCGTCGACCTGCCGGTGCC
>NZ_JBHTTU010000157.1:0-1430 GCF_042794375.1 Kitasatospora sp. NPDC056531
GGCCTGGGAAGCGCCTTTCCAGCTCTTCTGTGCGCAGCGCGTTCATCTTCGTGGTGCCCACGTAGTACTGGCGCAGCACTCCCGCGGCGCGCAGTACCGAGAAGTGGTGGCTGGAGGTGGAACGCCCCACCGGCAGGTCGAAGGAGCCGCAGCTCAGATCGCAGGGCGCGTGTGCGAGGGTGCGCACCACCGTCCTGCGGGCCGGATCGGCGAGGGCCTCCAGTACCTGCTGGACGCTCACGTCCTTCATGCCGGGGTGTACGATCACCCGCTCCGCCACGCGTGCCCGTCCCACTCCCACCATCCCTTCCCAAGCTCAGACCCCCGTCCGCCGTCACCAACAGCCGCGCACCACGCGCGACTTCACGCCAGACGCTACTACGCCCACGACCCCCGCCGCGCACACGGGGAACGCGGCGCGACGGCAGGAGGCCCGGCTGCCCGCGTCGGGCGGCCGGGGCCTGTGGGGGGCCTGTGGGGGTCGGGTCGGGTGGGGTGGTCGGGGCCTGTGTGTGGGCGGGGTCTGTGTGGGGGTTGGGTCGTTGTCGGGTTAGACGCTTGCGTGTTCCGGGAGTGTCCAGGGCTGCCAGGCCCAGTCCCTGGGTGGTCGGGTAGGTGCGGGTGATGCCGAACTGCTTGTCGAAGAAGATGATGGCCCGCGGAGTCGACGGTGCGCCCACTGCCGGCCCGCGTCGACGGCGACGCGCTGGATCGAGTGGTCGGTCGCCGGCTGGCCGACCGCCGCCCGAAGGCGGCGGGTGCCACTGGCCTGCGCGGAGTGTCGGTGGACGGCATCGGTGGACGGAAGGAGCCTTCGCGGCGCCGCTGAGGCAACCGGCTGCGAGATCCATCTGCTCGCCGTCGTGGAGCACACCACCGGCCTGGTCCTGGCCCGTTCAACCTCTACCAGGTCGACGAGTTGGTCGCCCGCAGGCACATTGACGGCATCACCGGCTTCAACTCGGTCGTACTGATCGAGCAGAAGGGCACGTTCCTATTGGTCCACGCCGGCCTCTGGGACCTGGACACGCCACAGGCCTGGTGCCTCCCGTCCGGCCCGGTGCTGCTGGGCAGACCGTTGCCGACGGACTGCACCGCATCACGGCTCAGTCCTTCGGCTACGCGGACGCCGAGATCACCGGCTTCCTCGGGATCGTCGACACCGGCGACTCGGTCACCCGCACCTTCGTCTTCGTGGTCGCCACTGGCCAGCCGGACAGCATCTGCCGCAACGGCCAGGTCCCGCACCGCTGGATCGACGACATCACCATCGGCGACCTGATCCCCGGCATCAACCCGGTCCTTCGTACCTCCTACGCGAGCGACCCCAGCTGACCCTCACCGATGACCGGAGCACGGGGAACAAGGGGGGACGGGGTCCGGTTCGGTTGTTCGGCGTGTGGTGTACTCGTGGTGGGGAGGTGTTTTGT
>NZ_JBHTTU010000157.1:1442-9182 GCF_042794375.1 Kitasatospora sp. NPDC056531
CCCCACTAGGCGCCCACCTGGCAACGTAGTCTTTGCAGAAGGGGTTGTCTGGGCTCCGTTCCGGTCGTCAGGTGTGTGATGCATCCGCGGCGGGGAGCCGTTCGGTGCCGCCGCCGAAGGGAAGGAAAACGGTGCGGCTGGCCAGGAACCAGGCGCCGTCGATCTTGCGGAAGACGTCCTCGTAGTGGCCGACGTTCGCCGGGTGCCTGGGCTCGATCATCCCGCCTGAGTAGCCGTCGACCCGGTATGTCGTCAGATACGAGACGGCCCGGGCTGTTGTCTCGGATTCCGCCGTGACCAGGATATTCGTCATCAGACGACGCGACAGCCTGTCCGCCGGGCGGGAGGCGAAGTAGGCGCGCAGGGCCTCGCGCCCCTCGATGCGCCGGTCTCCGAAAGGCCAGTGCCAGACACCATCGGGCGTGAAGAGCTCGGCCACCGAACTCGGGTCGCCGAGGTCAAGGCGGTAGACGAAGTCCACGATGATGCGCTCGCAGGCGTGTTCCGTGAGCATCCGCTCGACTGGGGGAATGATCTCGTCGTCCATGCCCCCTTCTATCGGCTCAAACAGGTTCCGGGGCAACGGGTTTTCCGCATCGGTACCAGCAGGACGCGCTCTTCGCTCCCCGTCATCCCCAGTCACTTGCCCAGCGGACGAACTGGGGCGAAGAGCGGCCCCGGGGATTTTCGCGAAGCCTCATCAACCGGCCGGCACGGCCTCGATCAGTTCCCGTTCGTGTTCGCGGGAGGCGGTGACCGGTTCTCCGGTGCCGGTGACCACCTGAAGCTCTTGGACGGTGTCCACCTGCATCCCGTAGCGCTGCACGGCCCGGCCGATGTCGCCCGCGCTCAGCGTCCCGTCCACGGGCGGGTGCGGGTAGTTCGTCAGGCAGGGTGGCACCCGGCCCTGGATGAGGCCCGTGTCGGTCAGCTGTGCCCGGGTGACGCCGGCTTCGACCACCGCCTGTCCGGGTCGGATCGATGGGATCGTGTCCAGGCCGCGGGTGTCGATCGCGATGCCGCCGTGGGGGGTCGGCCTGGCCGTAGTTGGAGTGCGACTCCAGCCCGCCTTGGCCGAGGACCGCCTCGTCGCCGCTCTGCCCGTTGACGGCCACCGGGGTGTGGTGGCGGCGGGTGAAGGCGACCGTCTTGTGCACGTCCAGCACCGTGCCGGGCTGCAGCACCGCGCGCGGCGCGCAGGTGACCAGGTGTCCGAAGTCGCCGCAGAACCGCTCCGGCCGGTGGCCTTGAAGCGTCACCGTCTTGTCCGGGGGGGGCGGCCGTGTCCGTTCCGGGGTGGGCGGTCCAGGGGCGGGCGGCGGTGTTCCGGCCGACGGCGGCGGCTCCGGCGCCGGCGGTCAGGGCGCGGCGGGACGGTCCTGACCTGCTCATATCAGAATTTCTCCGATCAGTCGTCAATAGGGGGTCCGTTGTCCCGCAACCCATCCCGCGACCGCCTACCGGCTTGTGTGTGGGTCACTGCCCCGCCTGTCCCAGGCGCCGCTCGATCTGTCGTAGGTCCGACATCGTGTGGTCCCACATGTGTCGCTGGTAGGCGGGGGCGTGGGCGGGGATGTGGGCGGCGGCTGCCTGGGCTTCCTTCAGCAGGGCGTGCCGGGCGTCGGGCAGGTGGGCCGTCCGCGGGCTGGTCTCGCTCAGCTCCCGCAGGACGTAGGCCAGTTTGTAGGCGTAGATGTGCGGGTTGACCGTGAAGAGGGTCCGGTAGGCCCACAGGCCCTCCTCTCCGTCCAGGATCCGGTCGTTGTGGCTCATCAGCCGCACCCGCGCCTTCAGTACCAGGTCCGCGTGCACGTTCATGTCCTGTGTCCCCCTTCGTCGTTGCCCATCGGTCCACCCGCCCCCCTTCGGTGGCGCCGGGGCGCGACGGCTCGCGCGCCGGCCGCCCGGGAGGGCGGGCGGCGGCGCGTCGGGCCGCGAAGGGGAGGGGTGTCGCACGAGTGTGCGCCCCGCAGAGGGGCCTGGGCAAGGTGAAACCGGGGTGTGCTGGGTCCTACCGCAACCCTTGTCTGACCTGGCAGGATTGGGGTCGGCACCCTCCCGGGGCCCGGGTTGGGAAAACCCGTTGCACCCCCGGGGAGTGCTGGGTGGGAGTGGTCGCGGACGACACCGCGCACCGCACGCCGCGCGGTGAAGGGGGGAGTGCGCCGTGAACGCCGTAGTAGAGCGTGCCGCCCCTGGCCGTGGTTGTCGGCGCTTCCCGTCCGCGCCCCGCGTCGCCGCCGTCCCGGTCCGGGCGCGCTGAGCACCGCGTTCCCGCGCTCCTGCGTTCCCGCGCATGCTCCCGTGTTCCCGTGTTCCCGTGTTCCCGCGTGTCTTCCGTGTGGGGCAACGGTGTTGACGTCTTCTGAGGGCGGGCTGGGCATGCGGGGGCCCAAGGGCCTGTAGAGCTCCCGCTTCGGTTGTGGTGGTTCGGATCCGCTCTCGCCCGTTCCTGTCGCGGGCTGCGCGGTACCGGCGTGTGATGCGGCCGGGGTCCGTCGGAGTCCGTCGGGCGGGCTGGTCGTGGGTCGTCGGTGGCCGCGTTTCCTGTGTCGGTGGGGCGGGTGTCCGGGCGTCGTGGTCGGGGTGGGCGGGATCCGTGGGGTGGGTCCTGGCCGGGGTGTGTGCTTGTCGGGGTGTGTGTCGGTGGGTCGGGTGTGGTGGGTGAGGAGGGTGTCGGTGTCGGTGGCGCCCGGGTCGTGCGGTGTTTGGAGGGTGGTGGTGTGGTCGGGGGTGGTGACGGTGGTGACGGCGTTCTGGACGGCGGTGGTGGGGTGGCCGGGGGGCGGGTGCTCTGGCCGACGCCGTAGTCGGTGGCGATGCCTGCGGGGACGGGGCCGGTGGCGCCCGGGTGGTGCGGCCGTTCGGCGGGGTTGGTGTCTTCGAAGGCGTCGGTGCGGTACGTGGTGGGGACCTTGTTGCCGGGGCGGGTGTCCACGGCGGCGGCGAAGCGGTTGTGTGTGGGGGGTCGGGGCCGTTGTCGCTGTCGGCTGGCCCGGGGTGGCGGGCGGTGCGGCGGTTTCGAAGGCGTTCTTCAGGCGGGCGGCGGAGCGCAGGACGGTGACGCCGCTCGGCTGGGCGGGGGTGGCGGACCGGGGTGGCGGGCGGTGCGGCGGTTTCGAAGGCGTTCTTCAGGCGGGGCGGTGGGGCGCTGGACGGTGGCGCCGCTCGGCGGGGCGGTGGGGCGCTGGGCGATCCGCTGCTGGAGGTCCACCGGCGCCAGGGCGGCACCAGGGCGGCACCAGGGCGGCACCAGGGCGGTGCCGGGGGTGGGGTGGTGCCGGTGCCCGGGGGTGGGGGTGTTGGTGATGGGGTCTTGTGGGGTGGGTGGTGGTCGGTGGTGTCGCCCCTCGTTCGGGTCCGGGCCGGCTTCAGTCGGTGTTGCGCAGTGCGGCGGTGGAGCGGTTCAGGAGGTCGCGCAGTTGGGCTTGTTCGGTTTCGTCGAGGGCGTCGGCGAGGCGCTGTTCGACGCGGCGGGCGAGGGTGTCGGCCTTCCTGGTGAGCGCGTGGCCGGGGCGGGTGAGTTTGGCGACCAGGACCTTCTGGTGCACGTTGGAGGTCTCGCGGGTGATCAGGCCCTTGGCTTCCAGGTTGGTCAGGATCGTCGTCATGGTTTGCGGTGTGACCATGCACTCCCGGGCGAGTTGGGCCCCGGACATCCCGGTGGACTGCTGGAGGACGAGCAGGGTGACGTACTGGGGGACCGTCAGGTCGACGGTGCGCAGCGCGCGGGTCTTCTCGCCGATCAGTGCCTGTTCGGCCCGTTTGATGGCGTGGCCCAGGCGGTTGTGGAAGTCGGGCTGGGCCGGGGTGGGCCGGCTGGAGCTGTTCTCGGTCACAGTGTTCGCATCCCTGGCTGTCCCCTGGTCCGTGGTATTCGGGTTTTACGGTACATCAGTGGGCTGATGTCCCCTGGCCTGGTCGCGTCCGGGTGTCGTGGGGGTCGGTAGCGGGTTCCGGCGGCGGTCGGCGGTCGGCGGTCGGTCGGCGGGCGGGCGGGTCGGCGGGCGGGTCGGCGGGCGGGTCGGGGCGGGTCGGGGCGGGTCGGGTCGGCGGGGCTGGGGCGCAGGTCGGCGGCGGCCCGCGTTCTGTTCGATGTGTGCGGGTCGGGTGCTGTCCGGGATCGGGACGACGTGTTGGCCCTGGGCGGGGGGCCGGGCGGGTGCTGTCCGGGCGGGGGTGGCGGGGTGGCGCCGGGCGGGCTTTCGGGCGCCGTCCGCGGTCCGCGGGTTCCGTGTCCGGGCCTGCTCGTGGAAGCGTGGCGGCCGGGGGCGGAAGTCGTCCTGGTCGGGGGTGTCGTCGTCGAAGCGGCCGGCCGGGAAGCGGCGGCCGGGCGGGGGACGGGGCGGAGGCGGCGTCGCCTGCCGTGCACCGGGGCGGTATGTCGGTCAGCGGGTCGCGGTTCCACTGCGACGGCTCGCACTGGACGGCGGCGACCGGGGCGATCGCGTGCGCCTGGTCCGGCCGGGCGGCGGGTACCTCGGACGGGCCCAAGTGCAGGATCCTGCCTTCCTGTCGGAGCTCGGCCGGGGCGCCCCGGCTGTGGGCGAGCGGGACCGCGGGGTCCATCCGGTGCAGGTGGTAGGGGTCGATCCGGTCGGTGCGCAGCCGGTGCGGCGACCCCCCCCGCGGCGGTGCGCAGGTGCTCGGGCCGGCCGTCGGCGGCCACCTGTGCGGAGCCGGGGCGGGACTCGGGCCCGGCCGTCAGTGCGCCCTTGGTGGCGGGCGCGACGTGCTCGCGCGGGCCGCCGGCCGGCGCCTCGCCGGCCGGCGCCTCGTTGGGCAGTTCCTCGTTGGGTAGTTCCTCGTTGGTGAACGGGCCGTAGGGGTCGGGGGTGTCGGGCAGGGTGACGCCGGGGTCGACGACGCGGCGGATGGCGGCGATCGACTCGTGGGCGCTCTGCAGTCGGGAGGTGTAGACCCGGTTCATGCCCGTGCAGCCGAGGCCGATCGCCTTGACGGCGGGGCCTGCGGGGCCTGCGGGGCCGAGGGTGCGCTGTTGTGCCACGGGGGCTGCTCCTTGGTGGGTGTCCGGGTCGTGGGGCCGGGTCGTGGGGCCGGGGTGCCGGTGGTGAGGTGGACGGGGGTTCGAGCCACGGCGTGTATCAGGGTTCTGATTCACCTGTGCGTCGGGGACGCCGACGGTCCGCCGCGGCGGGTGTCAGGGTACGGATTCATGTGTGGGATCTGATGTGAATCAGGGTAGGTACTGATTCTGTTGGGGTGTTCCCGGTCGGATCGGCCCGTGGCCCGCCCGGGGCGGTGCGGACGGTCCTGCCGCCGGGTGCAGCCGCGCCCGGGCCGCGGTGGCGACGCGGTCCGGGGCGTCGGGCGTGCGTCGGGCCGGCGGTGCGCGGGAGGGGCCGGCCTGGCCGCGTGTTCGTACTGGAGCTGACGTACACCGCGATCTGGAGCGGATCGACGAGGCGCTGGCGCGGCATGTGGAGTGGCTGCGCGGGTGGTTCGGGGCGGGGGTGTTCCTGGCCGCGGGGCGCAAGGTGGCGCGGGAGGGCGGGGTGGTCCTGGCGGAGGAGCGGGACCGGGCGGCGCTCGAGGCGCCGGCGGCCACCGACCCGTTCGCGCGCGGGCCTGGCCGGGTACCGGGTGACGAAGTTCGCCGCCGGCTTCACCGCGCCGGCCCTCGACGGGTACCGCGAGCAGCCGCCCGCCTGAACCCGGCCACCGTCCTGGGTCCGGCCACCGGTCTGGGTCCGGCCGCCGGTCTGGGTCCGGCCGCCCGGTCTGGGTCCGGCCGCCGTCCTGGGTCCGGCCGCCGGTCTGGGTCCGGCCGCCGTCCTGAACCCGGCCGCCGTCCTGGGTCCGGCCGCCGTCCTGGGTCCGGCTGTCGGTCCGGGCCGGGACGGCCCTATGTGTCCCGTGGCCGTCGGTGCGGTCGGGCGGAATCGGCCGTACGTGTCCCGGAGTGGCCCGTGCGGTTCGGGGCACGGTCGCGTTCTGGCTACGATCGGTGAGCGCGGGGGCAGTGGACGGATCGCGAGTTTCGGACCTTTTTTCGGCGGGAGAAGACGGATGGCACACGCACGGGCCGGGCAGCCGGCGCAGCCCGGTGACCTGGTGGACGTGGCGCGGCTGGTGACGGCGTACTACGCGTTGCAGCCGGATCCGCAGGAGGTGGCGCAGCGGGTGGCGTTCGGGACCTCGGGGCACCGGGGCTCGTCACTGGACGCGGCGTTCAACGAGGACCACATCGCCGCGACCACGCAGGCGATCTGCGAGTACCGGGCGCAGCAGGGGGTGGCCGGGCCGTTGTTCCTGGGCGCGGACACCCACGCGCTGTCCGAGCCGGCGAAGGTGACGGCGCTGGAGGTGCTGGCGGCCAACGGTGTGCAGGTGCTGATCGATGCCGCCGACGGCTACACCCCCACCCCGGCGGTCTCGCACGCGATCCTGGCCCACAACCGGCGCAGCCCCAGGGCGCTGGCGGACGGCATCGTGGTGACGCCCTCGCACAACCCGCCGCGCGACGGCGGCTTCAAGTACAACCCGCCCAGCGGCGGCCCCGCCGGGTCCGAGGCGACCGGCTGGATCCAGGACCGCGCCAACGAGCTGATCCGCGAGGGCCTGCGCGGGGTGAGGAAGGTCCCCTACACGCGGGCCCTGGCTGCGGCCACCACCGGCCGCTACGACTACCTGGGCGCCTACGTCGAGGACCTGCCCTCGGCGCTGGACCTGGACGCGGTGCGGGCGGCGGGGCTTCGCATCGGCGCGGACCCGCTGGGCGGGGCGTCGGTGGCCTACTGGGCGCGCATCGCCGAGTCGCACCGCCTGGACCTGACCGTGGTCAACCCGGTCACCGACCCGACCTGGCGGTTCATGACGCTGGACTGGGACGGCAAGATCCGCATGGACTGCTCCTCGCCGTCCGCGATGGCCTCCCTCATCGGCCGCCGCGAGGAGTACGCGATCGCCACCGGCAACGACGCGGACGCCGACCGGCACGGCATCGTCACCCCCGACGGCGCCCTGATGAACCCCAACCACTACCTGGCGGTGGCCGTCGACTACCTCTACCGCCACCGCGCCGACTGGCCCGCCGACGCGGCGGTGGGCAAGACCCTGGTCTCCTCCTCGATGCTGGACCGCGTCGCCGCCGACCTCGGCCGCCGGCTGCTGGAGGTCCCGGTCGGCTTCAAGTGGTTCGTCGACGGCCTGCTGGAGGGCTCGATCGCCTTCGGCGGCGAGGAGAGCGCCGGCGCCTCCTTCCTGCGCCGCGACGGCGGGGTGTGGACCACCGACAAGGACGGCATCCTGCTGGCCCTGCTCGCCTCGGAGATCACCGCCGTCACCGGCACCACCCCCAGCGCCCGCTACCGCGAGCTGACCGCCCGCCACGGCGAGCCCGCCTACGCCCGGGTGGACGCCGGCGCCGACCGCGAGCAGAAGGCCCGCCTGGCCCGCCTGGCGCCCGAGCAGGTCACGGCCGGGGAGCTCGCGGGGGAGAAGATCACCGCCGTGCTGTCGAACGCGCCCGGCAACGGGGCGGCGATCGGCGGCCTCAAGGTGTGCACCGACAACGCCTGGTTCGCCGCCCGGCCCTCGGGAACCGAGGACGTGTACAAGATCTACGCCGAGTCGTTCCTGGGGGAGGGGCACCTGGCCCGGGTGCAGGAGGAGGCCCGGGCCCTGGTGGGCGAGGTCCTGGGCGCCTGACACGCCCGATGCGCCCGACGCGGGCGCAACGCCGTACGGGGCCGCGGCGCCGGCCCCGTACGGCCCGTC
>NZ_JBHTTU010000158.1:0-9089 GCF_042794375.1 Kitasatospora sp. NPDC056531
CCAGGCAACTCTTCGACGAAGATCACGCCTTCACCTCCTCATCAACGGATCTGGCCGTCGCGGCTTGACTTGTTAGGCACGTGAGATGTCTTTCGAAGGTCCTCTTCTCATCCGTCGGCCTGGTCGCGAAGGCGTGGGAGACCGGGCGGGGCCTGGACGGCCAGTCTCCGAGCGAGTCGACCGGCAATGGACACGGCCTCGTCGACGCCGACGAGGTCGGCCAGGGTTTCGTCGCGGGCCTGTTCCAGCAGCATGGCGAATCGCGCGTCGTCACGCTCGTGCAGCAACACGGCGCCGCGTCCGCCCCAGACCGCGAACGCATCCGGTTCGTGCACGTTGCCTGGATGAGGGAACGAGATCTTCAAGACTGCGGATGCTCCGTCAGCCGACCGCACCGGAACGATGATCCCCACCTGTCCATGCCGGACCGGCCTGGCGGGTCTGCAGTCCCAACGATCAAGGAGTTCATCAATCAGGGCGGGCAGAGACGCAACCCAGGCCCGGCCGTGCTCACCCTCTCGCTCGATCGTGCCCTGCGCGAACCTCTCCGGGATCTCGATCACCGCAGCACACTAGCCTCAGCCCCTGGGCCAGGTCGGGCCCCTGGGGAATTCCGTGACGTTAGCCCTGGGGAATTACGTGACCGTCCACACCCGGACCAGGCGAAACGATGGAGACCGCGGCCCAGGCCCAGTATGAGGTCTGGGACATGCTCCGAACCATGCGAACCGCTATGCGTCACGACCTCGGTGTGTCGCATGAAAATTGAGAGCTGGCACCCCGTGCGGTCTCTCTCAGCTGCCTCGACCAGCCAATAGCTGACCGAGGCAGAGGTTAAAACTCAAGCTAAGCCCAGCTCAGAAGCACAGCCCCTGACCACAATCAATGAGCCCGGACACCCCCAGGACAGTCCAGCCGGTCCGGGGCCATCCGTGTCCCGCGGCTCCAGCAGTGCGCTCTCCTGGCCACCGATCGAGCCCGGCACGTCCAACACGGGGCGCAGCAAGGCGTTCGCGGCCCGGGCGCCCTGAAGGTGTTCTTGGTCGGCAAGGTCGACAGGGCGGGGAGGCAGGCGGGCAGGACGTGAGAAGGAGGGAACTGCCTTCGGGTCCTGCTGTTCTCCGCGAGGCTGTGGTCCCGGGATCTTCCGTGTGTCTCCGTTCGCCGGGGAGACGGCCTTCTCCTTCTTTCGCCGGGTCGCTGCCCGCTACGGGCTGGACGACGCCGCCCTGCTGACGGCCTGGCAGTGGCGCGGCCACCAGCCGCGGCACAAGGGCGGTGCGCTGCGGGCGGATGCCGAGGTGCTGCTGGATGCGGCCGGGCGGCGGGTGCTGGCCGGGTTGTGCGGGGTCGGCGAGGAGGTGTTGGGGCGGGCGCTGCCGGCCTGGAGGCTGGACGACGAGAAGCTGACCATACGGACGGGCGGGAGCGGCCCTGGGGGGGTGTGGCGGGTGGGCGGTGCGGTGGTGGGGCCGGTGGCGTTCGGGTGCCGGTCGTGCGCGGCCCGGCGGACCGGGAGACGTGTGTGCGGGTGGTGCGGTACGCACAGCGGTGGGAGCGGGTGTGCATGCGGCACGGGCAGTGGCTGCTGGCGGCGATCGTCTCCGTGCAGAATTCCCTGGCACTGCTGAACCGACGGAGGTCTGCGCCATGACGTTTCCCAGGGCCTGGTGCTGCCCGAGGCGTTCAACAGCCGGGTCAGCGGCTCCGCCGGGTGCGCTCTTCCAAGCGGCAGAGATGGAGGGTTCCCGACGGGTCCGCGGGAAAGGAGTGGTCGAGTGTCCAGCCGTGTTCGGCGGCGATCCGCAGGACGGCCCAGGCACCCGCCCCCCGGTAGTGCCGGGGCTTGACGGCGACCCGGCGCAGGATCCGGCCCGCCGAGTCGTACCGGTAGTTGTCCCACGTACGCTCGCGCGCCAGCTCGGTCCGGAAGAGCTTCGCCAGGTGCCTGCGCAGGTGGCGCTCGTAGAGTCTCGGGCTGCGGAGGAGCTCCAGGGTCCGGACCCGTGGCCAGAACACGAGGGTGAACAGCGGCAGCAGCACCCGGCAACGAAGCGGGCCCCATGGGGTGCCGGGCGCCGGCGGCGGCCCGGTGGGGTCCGGTACGCCGGCCTGCTCCGGGGGCGGGATGAGCCGGTAGAAGCACAGCTCGCCCTTCGCCGAGCTGCTCCTCCCCCAGTCCACCGACCAGCCGTGCCGCCGGGCCAACTGCTCGACCCGGATGGGCGCCAGGCCGCGGTAGTTCGGGCGCCATAGGTACGACACGGCCAGGCGCACGCCGCCGGGCGGCAGCTTCGACGGCTCCCAGCCGCTGTTCTTCTCCGCGGAGGCGAAATGCTTCCGCAGGAGCCCTTCGGTGTACTGCTCCCAGTCCTCGGGCCTGCCGTGCCACTCGACGCGCAGGCGCCGCCAGGAGATCGAGGCCGTCGCTATCCCGCCCACGGCCTCGACGAAGTCGCCGGCATCGCCGCCACCGGGGCCGCCGCCCGCCAACATCGTGAACAGGAGCGCGAACACCAGCGCGATCCCCAGCGGGATGTAGAGGAACTGCAGGACGAACTGGGCCGCCAGACCGGCCCGGGCCCGGCGCGGTGCCGCCCGGTGGGCCGGGCTCGCCCCCGATCGGTCTGCAACCCCCGTCCCGGCCGCGTCGGGTCTGTCCGGTCCGTCCGCAGGCATGGTCGTACACATTGGATCCGTCCCCCTCGGTCCCATGGCCCCCGGATCAGCCATGCCCACCCCGCCCGGCGCCAACCTCCCTGTTGCGCAATTGAGTTTGGCCACCTGGCGTGGGCCGCTCCCAGCCTCGAAGCCTACCCGGGCGCGGGCAAGGGCCTGGCGGCATGGCTGGTGGTGCAGTGGGCGGAGCGCGGCCGGACCGGGGAGAGCCTGGGGCAGAGGTCGGCGGGGGTGGTGACGGTGGACGAGGAGACGGGGGCTCCGGTCGGTGCGGCCCGGTCGATCGTGCGGGGGCTGCTGCACGACCTGGCCGTGCTTCCGACCGGTGCCTGGCTGGTGCGGCCGGTCGTCCACGCGCGGCGCCAGACGTGGGCGGACAGCATCTCCAGGACGGTGGTCGTCCGCCGGGCCCTCATCGAAGCGATCGCCCAGGACAGGCCAAGGCCGCGGCTCAGCGAGGGGGGCTCGGCGGCGACGTCCCGGTGGTGGCGCTCACGGCGTAGCGCGTGCTGGAGGGCGGTGTCGTGGTCGGCAACGCCGAAATTCACGAGCCGTCCGATCGTGCGTCGGGCAGGATGCTCGCCTGTGAATCACGTCCTGTACGGGCTGTCCGCCAACCCGGCTCTGCCCTGCGAACTGGTCGAGCGGCTGATCGCGGTGGCGGACGCTGACCTCGCTGAGGCCCTGGCCTGCCGCCCGGACCTCAGTCGTGCACAGGTGAAGGCGCTGGCCTCCCGCTTCGAGGAGGCCGCGGTACGGCTCGCGTACGAGGGCCGGCTCAGCGCCGCCGACGTCGACCCCGCCGTACAGCCGCGCGCCGCGCTCGCCCTGCTCGAAGAGCGCACCGGCAGGCCGCAGTGGGCGCGCCTGCTCGCCGCCGATCCCCTGGTGGAACACCGGGAGAGGCTGGCCGCCTGCCCCGATCTGCCGCCGGACGTGGCGCTGACGCTCGCCGCGGACCCGGAGATCCGGGTCGTCGCGGAACTCGCGCTGTGGACGACGCCGCACCTCGCCGCCAGGCTCGCACGGCACCCACACGCCGAGGTCCGCCGCGCGGCGGCGGCCAACGAGGCGACACCGCCGGCCCTACTGACGGCGCTGCTGACCGGCGAAGGGCTGCCCGCGGCTCGGTCCTGCCTGGTCTGCGACTGCGAGACGACCCCTTTCGTCCACGCCCCCCACTGTCCGGAGCCCGACTGCGAGCTGCCGGCAGGAGCCGCCTGCGACGGCTCCCACGAGTCCACCGTGCACGACATCCATCAGACAGCCCTGCGTAACCCGGCCACCCCCGCAGCCGCCGCCGCGCTCTTCGCCGACCACCCCTCGGTGCTACTGCGCCAGGAACTGGCCGCCCGCCCCGACCTGCCGCCCCAGGTATACGCACGACTCGCCGAGGATCCCGTCCCCTGGGTCCGGGCCCGGCTCGCGGACAATCCCGCGATCGATGAAGCCCTGATCCGCACCCTGGCCACCGACCGCGGCCACGACGTCCAGCGCCGGCTCGCGCACCACCCGCGCCTGCCGCTCGACGTCCTCGCCCACCTTGCCGGCGTCACCCGGCTCGGCTCGCCCCTGCTGCCGCGCATCGCCGCGGCTTGCCCGGCCGAGGTCGAAGAGCTGGCCGCCTCACCGGATGCGACCGTGCGGATGCTCCTGGCCCAGCGCCGCGACCTGCCAGCCGAAATCCGCGACACGCTGGCCCGCGACCCCGACGCCAAAGTGGTCAAATCCATCGCACCGCACCCAGGGCTCTCCGAAGCCCGGTTGCGGGCAATGGTCGAACAGCACGGGGCGCGAGTCGCCGCGAAGGTGGCAGCCAATCCCGACGCGACACCTGCCCTGCTAGAGGACTTGGCCCGACACCGGCCGCCGGTGCAGAAGGCGTTCCGCGAAATCGCCCGCCACCGCCACGCGACGGCCCCGGCCCTGCTCGCGTGCCTGACCGACCGACAGGCCAGGACCATCGCCGCCAGCCATAAGGCCCTGCCGCCTACAGCCATCGTCGAACTGCTCGCCGACGACAACTGGCAGGTAGTGGAAGCGGCCGCCGCCAACCCGTCACTGCCACCGGCATCGATGCTGGAACTGGTGCCCTGACCGGCCAGGCCGGCCGAGCGAAAATCCATGGCCTGACAGCTTGCCAGGACGATTGACTGGCACCGGGCACAACACCGACCGACGAGGGGTATCCGTGGAGGACCCGGATTTCACAGTCCTGCTGGCCGGCGACTCCCCTCACGACCCGACGGCCCTCAAAGCGGTCCGCACGGTCACCGGGCTGAGCCTGTGGCGTAGCCAGCAGCTGTTGGACAGCGCGCCCGCCACCGTCAGGTCGGGCATCCCGTTCGACATCGCCGCCCGCGCGGCACAGTGCCTGCGTCAGGCCGGCGTACCGGCCGCAATCCAGTGCGGCTGGTGCCAACGCACCCTGCCCGACGGCGACACCCCTGTCGACCCCGGCCCCTGCGCGTCCCCGTACTGGCCCACCGCCCACTGCCAGGCCAACTCCATGACCAGCTGCGACTGCGACTTCTGCGCCGCTTACGGCCCCCTGCCCGGGCACACCACCCACAGCCCCTGAACCCCATCCCGACAACCGCAGCCCCGAGCCTGGTACGGAACTCATGAGCACAGGCCCAACACCATCTGGCACTGAGCTGACCGCCCGCTTAGGGATCTGCATCAAGATGTCACTGAGCGAAGTCTCCTGATGTCACTACACATCCGCACCCTGGTGACACCCAGCGCTCCCCCGCCCCCATACGCCACCGCAGCAGGGTCTAGTGACACCAGCTGATCTGATCCCCCAGTGACAACAAACCGCAGATTCGCAGGTCCGTGGGTCTGTAAAAAGAACGGCTCTGGCCCGTATTCGGTGGTAGCGCTCTGTGGCGATCACTGAAGGAGGATGCGGTGGCGGAGTAGGGGGAATCCGGCCTGGCCGTGCATCTGCCGCATGATCCTCTTGGTTCGTGTGTTGACTCCCTCGGTCCGGCCGTTGTGGTACGGGGTGGCGAGTCCAGCGTCGACGGCGGCCCGGTCGAGTTCCAGGCCGTTCGTGAAGGAGCGCAGGTGGGGCAGGTCGGCGGAGCGAACTGACGCGATCCAGTCGGTGAGCTTGGCGTCATTTCCCTCGGCCGGCGCCAGCAGCCGGGCGAACTCTCCGGTCAGACGGGCGAGTTCGGTCATCTCCGGGCAGGAACTGGTGAGTTCACCCAGCAGCACACTGTCCTTGTCGCGCAGGTTCTCGGGTCGGGTGAGGAGGAGGCCGGCGAAGCGCTGCGGAGTGGTGACGGGCTTGTCGCCTTCGGCTCGACCCTGGGTGAGGTAGCGGACCAGGAGGTTCGCGCTGCCGGTGTAGCCCAGCTCCTTGATCTCGCGCAGGAGGTGGGTGACGGGCACTGCGGGGCCCTCGGCCCGGCGCCGGCGCAGGTGGTCGCGGTAGGGGTCGACGAGTGTGGGCTTGCAGCGGGGTGCGCGGCGCTCTGCGGTGGGTTCCTTCATGCGGGCGTACCGTTTGACGGTGTTGAGGGCGACGTCGAGGCGGCGGGCGCATTCGAGCAGCCCGACACCCTGGCCGAGCAGGTGGTGGACCCGCTGCCAGCGTTCGCGGGTGGTCTGCTCGCGGACCCCGCCGGGGCGGGCGGGATTCACGGCAGTGGCCCAGCAGGCGGCGTGGGAGCGGACCTCGGCCAGGACCTTGCCGCACAGGTTGCTCCACAGGTGCCACCGGTCGCTGACCTGTACCGCGGTGGGCAGGGCCTGGCGGATCGCCTCGCCGTAGGAGCCGGAGCCGTCCCGGCAGACGTACTCGGCTCCGGGGTGCTCGCGCAGCCACGCCGCCACGGTCTCGGCGGTGCGGTCGGGCAGGACGTCGATCCGCTCACCGGTCTCGGCGTCGATGATCACGGTGGCGTAGCGGTGCCGGCGCTTGAGGGCGAAGTCGTCGATCCCGAGCACGCGCGGGACGCGCAGCGGCGGCAGGGCCCTGCGCATGAGCATGCGCAGGGCGGTGGAGCGGGAGATCGCGCAGGCCAGCACGCGGGAGAGGCGAGCGCCCGCCCAGCCCGCTAACTCATTGACCACCGAGCCGAGTTGGTCGGCCAGGCGGTTGGTGCGACGCTTGTAGCGCTCGATCAGGCCGGGGACCTGCTCGCGGAACGTCTGCCGCGGGCACCCCAGCACCGGACACGCCATGCGTCGGACCCGCACTGACGCCACGACCCGGCGCCCGTCCACTGGAACGTCCGCGACCAGCCGCTCGTGGAAGGCGTGCACTTGTCCCGTCGAGTGCCCGCACACCGGGCACGGCACCGGATCGTCCCGGGTCCGGGCCGACACCCGGATGGCCTCTCCCTCGTCCGTCACACCCTCGACGACAAGCGCCGACAGCCCCGAAAACACCACACCCACAAGCTCGTTGACATCACGCACACCATGCCAACGACGACCGTCACCCCTTGTTACCACCGAATACGGGCCAGAGCCGTTGGCCACACCCGAACTCCCAGCGCAGGTCAGCGGCCTGCGCCGGGGTGGGGCGGGGTCAGGATCGGCGCCACCAGGAGCCGCGCCGCTTCGCCCCGGCGGCCGCAGCTTCGGCGGCGGCCCGCTCACGCTCGGCGGTCTCCCGCGCCTTCTGGCCGGCGGCGGCCTGGCGGCAGCCGACGCACAGCCCGTCGTCGCCCCAGGCGGCGCGCTCGCGCTCGGCCCACCGCTCGTCCGAGAACGGCGCCTTGCAGCGGGTGCACGACGGACGGCGCCGCTCGCGCTCTTCCTTCGCCCGGGCCTGGCGGGCCCGCTCGGCCACGGCCTGCTCCGCGCGCAGCAGCTCGTCGCCATCCGGATTGTCGAGCGCGTTGGTGAGGGTGTGCCAGCCATCCCGGCCGAACCGGTGCCACGAGGCGCCAGCGCCGAGGCGGCGCAGCAGCGGCAGGGTGGTCGCCACCACCGGCAGCGCATGGTGGTGGTTGCGAGCGGTGATGTTGTGGCCGCGGTACGGCGGCGCGTACCAGGCGCCCTCGGAGGCGGCCTCCACCGCCTGGATGCGGCGCAGCAGCCGCAGGTGGTCGGTCTTGGCCTTCTCCTTCTTCTGCTCGGGGGTGAGCGGCTTGGTGCCAGGGCGGGTGCGCCTGCGGCCGGCCTCGAGGACCAGGGCGACGGGCGGCAGGCCCTCGCGGCCGGTCGGCGGGTAGGCGGTCGGCCACACGCGCAGGTCGTGGGTGCGGGCGCCGAAGCGACGCAGCGAGGCCTCGGCGGCGGCCTTGGTGGTGCCCTTCGCCGGGAGCTCGCACCAGGCCCGGTAGGAGGTGAGCTTCTCCACGAGCGTGCCGACGCCCTCGTTCTCGCGGTCGACCTCGACCAGGAGCACCGGCACGTCGGCACCGGGGTCGCGCAGCACCAGGTCGGTGAACAGCGAGCGGCGGTGCGGGATCGCGTGCTCGACCTCGGTGGAGAACGCCCGGAGGTGCCCGAACCCGGCGCGGGCGAGGAGGCCGGCGGTGGCGACGACGTCCAGGGCGTGCTCGGAGAACGCCGTGCCCGGGCCGTCGCGCTCGGGGCGCAGCGCCGCGAGCTTCGCCCCGGCCGGGAGCAGTCCGGCGGCTTCGCGGCGGCCGGCTGCGGTCAGGGTCCACAGCTTGCGGTTGTCCGGCAGGCGGAGTTCCTCCCGCACCCTCCCGGCGACCTGAAGGTCGACCAGGGCATCGCGGGTCGCCCGGTCGTTGCGCTGCCTGGGCAGGGCCAGATGCCAGAGCTCCCGGCCGGTGGCGCGTTGGAACAGGGCGAGCGACACCATGACCCCATTCCCTATCGGCTGTGTCGAACCCCGCTTCCACCGCGCCTCAGCAGCAGGGGGAAGAGGGTTGTCGCCACGTCCGCGCCCCCTTGACCGGGGCTGCTGGCCTGCGGAAACGGGCCGGTCGGCCGCCGGGGGTGTGGAGGTTCGGGCGGAGGTGCACGCGGAGGCGGCGTCGGGCCCTTTGTCCCCGTCCGGCGAGGCCTTCGCCGGACGGTCCGGCTGGTGGTGGTCGGCGGCCTGGTCGCCGTCGTCCGGGTCGGGTGCGGCGGGCGAGGTGGTGGTCATTGGTGGCCTTCCGTCAGCAGGAGGCCGGTGCGGGCGCGATAGCCGGCTCCGGCACCGGGGCGAGCACCCGGACGCGGCCGACCTTGCACGGCACCCCCTTGTCCGCGGTCTGACCGCACCCCTTGACCAGTCCCCTTGTCCTGCGCTGTTTGCCCCGGTCAAGGGCCTCTCGACTTTCGACGATTTCGTTGATCGTCGTGGGGGTCGCTCGGGTAGGTGATGTGGCGTCCCGGATCATCCTGGCTTGTGCGGACGGATCATCAAACGCTCAGGTCGCGGCCGATTTGGGCATCACCACGGCGACAGCGGGCAAGTGGCGGTCCCG
>NZ_JBHTTU010000159.1:0-9086 GCF_042794375.1 Kitasatospora sp. NPDC056531
GGCGTGCCGATCCGGTCGTGTTCGAGCGCGGACCGCAGGGTCGCGAGGGCCCGCGCGAGCGCCGACGCCGACGGGCCGTCGAGGGCGGCGCCGAGCAGTTCGGCCAGGGCGCCGGTGAAGGTGCGCTCCGCCGCGTCGACGAGCCGCGCGCCGTCGTCGGTCAGGGCCAGCAGCGAGGACCGGCGGTCCGAGGGGTTCGGCCGGCGGGCGGCCCAACCCTGCTTCTCCAGGCGGTCGATGCCCTTGCTGGTCGCCCCGACGCCGATGGCGAACTCGGCGGCGAGGTCCGCCACCCGGCACCCGGGGTGGTCGCGCAGGTAGCGCAGGAACTCGTACTGCGAGGTGACGATCCCGTGCCCCTCGCGCAGGCGGTCGTTGAGGGCGTTGTACAGGCGCGTCTCGCATCGGACCAGGTCGGCGAAGAGGTCCGGAAGGCCGGGGCCGGGGCCGGAGTCAGGGCCGGGGCCTGGGTCGAATTCGGCTGCGGCGCTCTCGCCACCCAATGTATATTCCACAGCAGATAGTGTACGGGAAGATACTTGTGGCGGGAGTGTGCCCATGAGCAGGGAACAGCGCATCCACATCGACGGGATCCTGCGGCGGCCGGGCCTCGACGGGCCCCGGTCCGTCGAGGAGATCCGGGCCGGGTTCAGGGCGCTGATGGCCCGGATGATCGTGCCGCACGACAGCATCCGCACCGCACCGACGACGCTCGGCGACCGGCCCGCCCTGCGCGTCGAGCCGAAGGGTGGGCAGGAGAAAGGCCCGAACGCCGGGACGATCCTGTACTTCCACGGCGGCGCCTGGGTCTTCGGCTCCCCCGAGACCGCCCTCTCGCTCACCGGCAACCTCGTGGCCAGGACCGGCCTCGGGGCGTACTCGCTGGACTACCGGCTCGCCCCCGAACACCCCTTCCCGGCCGCGATCGAGGACACCCTGAGCGCCTACCGCGCCCTCCTGGACCGAGGCGAGGACCCCGCGGCCATCGTGTTCGCCGGCGACTCCGCCGGCGGGGGCCTCGCCGTCACCACCTGCCTCGCCGCCCGGGACGCCGGCCTGCCGCTGCCCGCCGCGATCCTGGCCTTCTCCCCGGGCCTGGACGCGACCCGCACCGGCGAGAGCGTGGACACCAAGGAGGGCATCGACCCGATCTTCACCCGTGCGGCCCTCGAACACACCGGCGCCATGTACCTCGCCGGAGCCGACCCGCACCAGCCCCTGCTCAGCCCGGCCGTCCTCGCCGACCTCACCGGCTTCCCCCCGATGCTGATCCAGGTCGGCACCAACGAGGTGCTGCTGGACGACTCCACCCGCCTGGCCGCCCGGGCGAGCGCGGCCGGGGTGGACGTCGTCCTGGACGTCACCGCCGACGTGCCGCACGTCTTCCAGGCCTTCGCCGGCGTCCTCGACGAGGCGGACGAGGCGCTGGAGCGAGCAGCCCTCTTCCTGCGCCAGCGGATCCACGCCGGGCGTCGTACCCTCGCCCTGTGAACGATCAAGAGAGGCAAGACGAGCAAGAGGAGCAGGCGGAGTACGGCAGGTACCGCGCGGACACCAAGGTGCTGGCCGCGATCGGACGGTGCGTCGACGCCCAGACGGCCCCCGTCACCGTACGGCTGCCGAGGGCGGTGGCCGAGGCGGCCGTGGCGGCCTGGGAGCGCGAGGAGTCGGGGGAGCCGGGGGAGCCGGGGGAGGAGACACCCGAGCAGTACGTCCTGCGCAACCACGCGGCGGAGCTGGCGCTCATCGGCATCGCGCTCCAGCAGCACGGCCGTCGTGAGGGCGAGGAGGTCGTGGTCGAGCTGCCGACGGCCTCCGCCGGCGCGGCGGTGCGGGCATGGCAGGAACGGGGCCACGCATGGTTCCGGTGATGGACCAGAGCGGCGTGCTCGACGTACTGGACCTGCTGGCGGAGGCGGGCGCCACCGCGTGGGTGGACGGCGGCTGGGGCGTGGACGCCCTCGTGGGGGAGGCGACCCGGCCGCACTCGGGCCTCGACCTGGTCGTCCTGCTGGACCAACTCGACGTCGTACGGGAGGCGTTGGCCCAGGCCGGCTTCACGACCGTCCTGCGGGACCGGCTGCCCGCCGCGCTGGCCGTCACGGACGGCGCGGGCCGGGAGATCGACCTGCACCCGGTCACCGGCTCCGCCGGGAACGGCGGCTACCAGCTGCTCCCGGACGGGGAGCGCTTCCCCTACCCGCCCCCGGTGACCGGGGTGGTCGGCGGGCGCGAGGTGCTGTGCGTCGACGCCGAGACGCAGGTGCGCTGCCACCTCGGCTACCAGCCCACGGCCAAGGACCGCCAGGACATGGCGGAGCTGCACGCCCGCACCGCAGTCGCGCTGCCCGAGGAGTACCCGGCGTTGCCGGGAGTGGGAGTTCGGCCCCGCCGACTTCCCACTCACGGGTGGTCGCTAGAGGAGGTCGAACGCGCCCGCGCGGACGGCGGTGACGAAGGACTGCCAGGCGGAGGCGGAGAAGAGGAGGGCGGGGCCGGAGGGGTCCTTGGAATCGCGAACGGGCATGACGCCGATGAAGCCGTCGGCGACCTCGACGCACTGGCCGCCGCCCCCGCCACTGTACGAACTCTTCCGCCAGGAAGCGCCAGTCAGGTCGACATCCACTCCAAGTCCCTCCTCGCCGCACGAATGAAAGCTCGCGATTCGGCCTGACCAAGGGCCTCGATCGCAAGCCGATCGTAGCTGTTGGCCAGCACGGCAGTTGACTTGGTATCGCGGTCGATGTAGCCACGCTGCTCAATCTCGCCGTAAGCGAGAAGCTTGCGGTTCGGCATGGTAAGGAGAGTCGCCATGTGTGTGAACGGGCGCTCTTCGCCCATGGAGAACGGCACCACCTGGATGACCACGTTGCGGCGAGTGGTCATTTCCTCAAGGTGGAGCAGCTGTTCGACCATGACATCCCGCCCGCCGACAACCCTTCGCAGGCAGCTCTCGTCCAGCACCACGTGCAGAAGCGGAGGAGAAGACCTTTCCAGGATCTTCTGACGGTTGAGCCTGAAGTCGATGCGTTCCTCTGCCAGCTTTTCGCTCGTATCGGTCTGCCTGGCATAGCCCATTTCGATGGCTGTCGCATACGCCTGGGTCTGCAGGAGCCCGGTGACGATGTTGACCTCAATGATCCTGATCCGCTCCGCGAGGGCCTCGTAGCGGGCGTACTCCGGGAAGCCCTCCAGAATCGCGGCGTTCTTCAGCTGGTACCACATCAGCAGGAGGGTGCCGCCGGTGTCGAGTGCGATGTCGGCGAGTTCGGCGAGCCTGCGACTCGGGGGCCGGTGCGCAAGTTCGATGTAGGAGAGGTGCGAGGGGGAGCACTCAAGGAGCGGAGCCAGCTCCTCCTGGAGAAGGCCCTTGGCCTCTCGCGAGTTGCGGAGTTGGATTCCGAAGGGCGCCCAGGGGCTGGACTCCGGGTCAACCTTCTTCTTGTTCATGGCAGTTCTCAACTTCTAGCCAGCCCGAAGGCAAGTAGCAAGCCGCTTCCGATCGTAGGCAATGCCACGCCACCATGTGCACAGAACGTGAAACATCGATCGCGGAGGGTTCCATCCCCATGCCCCAAGACCAGGCTCCCCGCCTCCACGGCTACGGTGTCCGCTGGGACACCGAGGCCCGGTGCTACCGGGTCCGTAACGAGATGACGGGGGAGTGGCTGCGCAGCGCCGCCGGCGGTGAGTTGGCCTCCTTCACCTTCTTCTCCGACGCCTGGAGCGCGTGGAAGGTCTTCGAGGTGCACAAGCGCCCGGGGGAGCAGTGATGTCCTCGACCCTCTCCCGTGCGACCGCCGGGCAGCGCCGGCAGGCCGCCGCCGTCCTGGACGACCTGACCACCGTCCTCGCCCTCGGCGGCGTCACCCTCCCCACCCTCGAAGTCGACTGGGCGGGCGGCCGTTTGACGTGCGAGTACCTGCTCCACGTCACCGCCCGCCCGGTCGACCTCCTGCGGATCGTCGACCTGCTGCGCAAGGGCCTGCGCTACGAGCGCCTCACCTATGACGACTGAACTCCTGGCCCGCCTGCTCTGGTGGGCGGGCTTCGCCCTCTGCTCTTCGTCGCCCTCAGAAAGTAGAACCACCCCGATGCGCGACCCCCGTCTGCTCGCCAAGCCGCCCGTGACCCGGCTCGGCTGCCTCGTCCTCGTGCGCAACCGGCGCGGCGACGTCCTGCTCGTGAACCCGGACTACATGGACGGGATGATCCTGCCCGGCGGCGCCGCCAACACCAACGAGCCCCCGCACCGCGCCGCAGCCGCCACCTCCACACCGAGACCGGCCTGAACCTGCGCCTCACCCACATCGTCGCCGTCGACTTCACCCCCGCCGACCGCTACCTGGAACGCCTGAACCTGGTCTTCGACGGCGGCACGGTGTGCGACGACACCTCCCTCACCGTCCCGCCCCGGCACAGGAGCGGCCTGCTCGGCGCCCGCTTCGTCCCCGTGCGCGAACTGCCCGACGTCACATCCCCCGCCCAGCACGCGCGCCTCGCCGAGGCGTTGGCCAACCACACCCTGCCTGTCCTCCTCCACGGCCAGCGCACCGCCTGAGCCTGCGCCGGTCCGGCGTAAAGCGCTCACGCGGACCCGGCCGAGGCGTCACCCCGCGTGGTTGCGGCTGGCGGCGGCGACCGCGGCGAAGCCGTAGTCGAGCATGTCCCTCTCGTAGGAGCGGACGGCGTCGAGCAGGGGCGCGTCCGGGAGGAGTCGGGAGGCGAGCAGGCCCGCGTCGTGGAGCGCGGCTCCCGCGCTGATCCCGGCCGGGGCCATCGGGTGCGCCGCGTCACCGACCAGGGTCACCGGTGCCGGCGGCCACAGCGCGGGGCGTTCGGAGATCTGGACGCTCGCGGGCACGAGGTGGCGCAGGTCCCCCAGCCGGACCAGCGCGCCCAGCGAAGGGTGCCAGTCGGCGACGGTGTCCGTCGCCTTCGCCAGCAGGTGCGCCGCGCCCAGCCCGAAGAGCCCGGGGCCGTAGGCGGCGGCCGGGGCGGCCACGCTCCACATCACGTAGTCGTCGGCCGCCGGGAGTCCGAAGTCGGCGGGGCTGCGGCCAAACCGCTGCGCGGCCAGCGCGAGACGGCGGCCGTCCGGGCCGGACACGCCCAGGAAACCGTTGAGCGCCGGCTCCGGGGTCAGATCCCGTGCCTGGTCGGTCAGCGGCGTACGGCCGTAGATCGGCAGGGTGTCCTGCACGGTCACCGGGAAGTCGGGCAGCAGCTGGCGCCGGATGCCGGAGTTGGCCCCGTCGGCGGCGACCAGCAGGTCGCCCTCGGCGGTGGAGCCGTCGCTGAGGTGGACCCGTACGGTGCCCTCGTCCAGTCGTTCGAAGCGGCGGAAGTCGGCACCGACGCGGATCGAGTCCGTCAGCTCCCGCAGCATGATCCGGCGTAGCGTGAGCCGGTCGACGGTGATGCCGGCGGCATCCGCAGGAATCTTGATCCCGATGAAGTCCCGCAGGTCGGGGGCCGGTCATGCTGACGCCGCCGGTGGCCAGGCAGGAGGTGGCGACGGCCTGCGTCGTGGCCGTGTCGGAGCAGGCCGTGGGTGAGGCACGGGCCGGCCAGGCCGGCGCCGGCGATCAGAACACGCATGATGCAACCCCGAGTTGAGATCGTCTCATGTGAGACCTTCTCGGACGCTAGCATCGTGGCCATGGAACCTCAACCGGGTGATCCGGCGCCCCGGGAGTGCTGATCAGAATCGCTTGAGCGCAGACCCCCTGCTTCAGCTGGGGGTTGGCTCATCCTTGGCCCGGAGCCGCGCAGCGGCGCAGGTCGCAACGCGGCGCGCACCACCGGGACGACGGTCGCCGAGCTGACCGGCCAGGCTCAGGGCACCAGCACCAGCCGCCCCCGCAGCCCGCCCTCGGCCAGGCGCTCATGCGCCTCGCCGGCGCGCTCCAGCGGCAGGGTGGCGGCCAGGCGCAGGGTCAGGCGCCCCTGCTCGGCCAGCGCCGACAGGTGGGCCAGCGCGGCGCCGTCCGCGCTCACCCACACGTTCTCCACCCGGATCCCGCGCAGCCCCACCGGCTCGCTTCCGCCCGCCACCGCCGCGAACACGCCCTGCCCGCGCACCGCCCCCAGCGCGGCGAGGCCCAGCACCGCCGCGTCCACCGCACCGTCCACCCCGCCCGGCACCAACTCCCGTACAGCGGCCGCCATATCGGGCACCGTGCGCGGCACGAACCACTCGGCGCCCAGCGAGCGCACCAGCGCCTCGTCCCCGGCCCCGGCCACAGCCACCACCCGCAGGCCGCGCAGCGCCGCCAGCTCGATGGCGAAGCCGCCCACCGCCCCCGCCGCGCCCGTCACCAGCACGCTCGCACCCGCCGGCAGGTCCAGCAGGTCCAGCGCCTGCCAAGCGGTCAGGCCGTTCAGCGGCAGCGTCGCCGCCTGCGCGAAGCCCACCCCGGCCGGGGCCGGGGCCAGCGCGCCCGCGTCCAGCACCGCGAACTGCGCATAGGCGCCCAGGTCCACGTCCAGACGGTCGCGCAGCCCGACCACCCGCTGCCCCGGCGCGAAACCCGCCACCCCCTGCCCGACGGCGTCCACCACCCCGGCCACGTCCCAGCCGATGCCCGTCACCTCCCGCGCCGCCATCAGCCCCGCCTGCGCCAGCACCCCCGCGCGGGTCAGGGCGTCCACCGGGTTCACCCCCGCCGCTTTCACCCGCACCCGCACCTGCCCCGCACCCACCCCGGGCAGCGCCACCTCGGCCACCTCCAGAGCCTCGGGCCCGCCGAAAGAGCGCACCACCACCGCGCGCATACCGCCCACATCCCTTCAAGGACTCGACAACACCGCCCAACCTAGGGAGAGTTACTCCCCGCCGGGAAGAACGCACCCCAAGGTGCGTAACCAACCTCCAGGGGAGGAGCGCCAGTTGCCCACCACGACCGCCGCCCAGCGCCGCGCCGCCGCACGGGCCCACTACGACGCCTACCTCGCCCAGTGCCCGGCCCGCCAACTCCTCGACCGCATCGGCGACAAATGGGTCAGCCTGACCGTCAACGCCCTCGCCGACGGGCCCCAGCGCTACAGCGACCTGCGCCGGCGCCTGGCCGGGGTCAGCGAGAAGATGCTCACCCAGACCCTGCGCGCCCTGGAACGCGACGGCCTGCTCAGCCGCACCGTCGCCGCCACCGTCCCCGCCCGCGTCGACTACACCCTCACCCCGCTCGGGCACGACCTGCTGCCGCTCGTGCGCTCCATCAAGGACTGGGCCGAGACCCACATGCCCGACGTCCTGGCCGCCCGCGCCGACTACGACCACCGCCAGCAGGACAGCGGCACCTGACGAACCGCCCGCCGCCACCCGGCGTCCCCGACGCGGGCACGCCGACGACCGGTGGACGGGGGCCCGCTTCGGCGCCGCTGTGGACGGTGGAGAGCGGGGGGCGGCTGACTGGTCCTCGGCTTCGAGGACGTCGGCGGCACGAATCCGGATCTCGCGCCGGGATCGTCAGAGCCCGGTGAGGCGCTGACGCCGTGCCCGGCCGGGCAGGCCGGGCCGTTCTCCATACCCACCGACGCCCTTGCCCGGCACTGGGAACGCCCCCTGCCGGGAAGGCCGGGAAGGCCGGGAAGGCCACGACTCCGCCCCGGCTCGGCCTTCCCGCACTGTACCCGGAGAGGAGTCGGGCCACGCCCCTGCACACGCCGGCCCGGCCGGCTTCGGCGCGGTCTCCCCGGGTGAAGACGGCGACGGCGGTGTGTCCCTCCCTTCGCCGGGCCGCATGCGTTCGGTGCCGTCGAGGACCGCTGTGAGGACCGCTGTGAGGGCGGCTTCGCGGATGAGGCGGGCGAGGGCGCCGATGCGGTCGGGGTTGCGCTGGCGGAGGTATAGGGGGCGGGGCCGGGAAGGGTGCCGGGATCAGGCGGTGACCTGGCCGGATGCCGGGTTCCCCGCCGGCTCGCGCGGGGCGCTGCGACACACGGGACTTCCCATCACCTCGCTACCTCGAAGTGATCGGATCGCGTTATCTACTGTGGTTTGTCATGATTTCCCGTCAGGTGCCCTGTCGCACTTGCGCCTTGTCGCGTGAGGGGTGCGGGGCGCTTTGCTGTGAGGAGAGGTGAACCTGCGGATGAGTGCTCGTACGCGTGCACAGGGCGATCTGCCGTGGTACCGGGTCAGCCGTCAGCGGCCTGTGGCCGTGTTCAACACCCTGGTCGGTGACACGGCCCCGGTGCGTGACGTCGTCGCGTCCGATCCGGACGGCCCGGGAGGACGGCGTGGGGAGCGCGGTGTGGGGGTGGTGTCGGTGGGGGGCGCGCTGCTGTCCGGTATGGCGCTGCTGGCGGTCACGGCCGCGCCGGTGGCCGCCGCGCCGGTGGAGGACGTGCCGGTGCAGGCGCAAGGGGCCGATCCGTCGCAGACCTTCACCTTCACCGGCGCGTCGCAGACCCTGACGGTTCCGGCGGCGGCGGTGGTGACGATCATCGCGGACGGCGCGGGTGGCGCCGACAACACCGGCACCACCTGTTCCGTCACGGGGACCGGTGGGACGGGGGCGCGGGTGGTGACCACCCTGCCGCAGACCACCGCACCGACGACCTTCACCGTCAACGTCGGCGGCACCGGCGGCAAGGGCTGCAACGGCACCGGCACGGCGGGTGCCGGCGGGTTCAACGGCGGCGCCCCTGGGGGGAGTTTCCCGCTCAGTGGTTTCAAGTTCGAAGGTCCGGGCGGGGGCGGGGCCTCCAGCGTCAGCACGGGCGGCTCCCTGCTGGTGGTCGCCGGGGGCGGCGGTGCCTCCGGCGGCACCGGAGCGGGCTCCACGGGAGGCAACGGGGGCAACGGCGGGACGACGCCGGATGCCACCGGCGGTACCGCGGGAAGTGCCACCGGCTCCGGGGCCGCGCCGGGGCAGGGCGGGGGCGGCGGCAGCACCACCACCAGTACCGGGGGTGCCGGCGGGGCCTCCGGCGTCGTTCCACTCTGCTCGGTCACCAACGGCGCGCCGGGGAGCGGGTTCTCCGGTGCCACGGTCGGCAGCGGCGGCGCCGGGGGCAGATTCGACGGCGGCTGCGCCGCCACTGCCATCGCCGGTGGTGGCGGCGGCGGGGGCGGGTAC
>NZ_JBHTTU010000160.1:0-9020 GCF_042794375.1 Kitasatospora sp. NPDC056531
GGCTGGACGCGACCGAGCCCGTGACGGCGGTGCTGCCGTGACCGGACGGGCCGGTGGCACCGACGCGCTGGCACCCGTCCGGGCCGAACTGCTGCGCGCCGCGCGGGCCGACGCCGAGCAGGCGCTCGCCGAGGCCTGTCGCGACGCCGAGCGCACCCTCGCCGCCGCACGCGCCGAGGCGGCGGCCGTGCTGGACCGGGCCCTCCAGGCGGGGACGGAGGAAGGCGAGGCCGCCGCCGCGGCGGAGACCGCCCAGGCCGCCCGCGCGGCCCGGGCGCGAGAGCTGGCGGCCCAGGGCGAGGCCTACGCCGAGCTGTGCCGCCGGGTGGCCGAGCGCGTCCGGGAGCGGTACGAGAGCGAGCCCGGTGCGGCGGAGCGGCTGGCCCGGCGGGCCCGGGACCTGCTCGGACCGGACATCCGGATCACCGCCCACCCCGACGGCGGACTGCTCGCCACTGCCCCCGGCCGCATGGTGGACCTCGGAACGCCCGCGCTCGTACGCCGCGCGCTCGACCGGCTCGGCCCGGAAGCAGCGACGCTCTGGCAATCGGACGACGGCGACGGGGGACCGGATGGCTGACCCGGGCTCGTCGAGGATCCTGCGGGTCGCCGGTCCGCTGGTCGAGGTGGCCTGCGACGGCGGCGTCGCCATGCACGACGTGGTGCTGCTCGGCCCGGAGGACCTGCCCGGCGAGGTCGTGGCCATCACCGGGGACGTGGCGAGCGTGCAGGCGTACGAGTACACCGGCGGGCTGGCCCCGGGACACCCGGCCCGCCCGACGGGCCGACCGCTGCGGGTGCCGCTCGGCCCATGGCTGCTCGGCGGCGTCTTCGACGGCCTGCTGCGCCCGCTCACCGGAGCCGGCGACTGGCTGTGTCCGGGCACCGGCACCGAGGCCGACGGGCGCACCTGGCGCTTCGTCCCTGTGGCGGCGCCGGGCGACGAGGCCGCGCCGGGCGGCGTCCTCGGGGAGTGGGCCGGGGGATCGGTGCCGCTGCGGGTCCTGGTGCCGCCGGACACGTCCGGGCCGGTGGAGCGGATCGCCCCGGAGGGGCCGTATCGGGCGGACGAGGTGCTCGCCGTGGTGGGCGGCGCGCCGGTCCGGGTCGGTGCCGGGTGGCCGATCCGCCGGCCTCGGCCCGTCCGGGAACGGCTGGACGCCGCCGAGCCGCTGCACACCGGCCAGCGGGTGATCGACCTGCTCTTCCCGGTCGCCCGGGGCGGGACAGTCGCGGTGCCCGGCGGCTTCGGCACCGGGAAGACCGTCCTGCTGCAGCAGATCGCCAAGTGGTGCGACGCCGATGTCATCGTCTACGTGGGCTGCGGCGAGCGTGGTAACGAACTGGCCGAAGTAATGGCCGAGTTCGCAAAACTCGACGACCCGAGGACCGGCGGCCGACTGGTCGACCGGACGGTCGTGGTCGCCAACACCTCCAACATGCCGATGATGGCCAGGGAGGCGAGCGTGCACACCGGCGCGACCGTCGCCGAGTACTTCCGCGACATGGGCCTGGATGTCGTCGTGATCGCCGACTCGACCTCCCGTTGGGCCGAGGCGCTGCGCGAATTCTCCTCCAGAATGGGGGAGTTGCCGGCAGAGGAGGGCTACCCGGCTGGGCTCGCTTCCGAGCTCGCGGCGTTCTACGAACGCGCCGGGGCAGCGCGCACCCTCGGCGGCGCCCGGGGATCGGTCACCGTCCTCGGTGCCGTCTCCCCGCCCGGCGGCGACCTCACCGAGCCCGTCACCGCCCACACCGAGCGATTCGTCCGCGGCCTCTGGACGCTCGACCGCGAACTCGCCTACGCCCGGCACTATCCAGCCGTGTCGTGGTCCGGCTCGTTCGCCCGCGACGCCGCCGCGCTCGGCGCGGCGCACGCGCGGGCGGGGGACCCGGCCTGGGGCGAGCGCCGCGCCCGCGTCGCCGCGCTGCTCGCAGAGGCGGACCGGCTGGCCGACCTGGTCGACCTGGTCGGCATCACCGCGCTCCCGAGCCCCGAGCGGGTCAGCGTGCTCGCCGGGCGACTGGTCCGGGAAGGCCTGCTCCAGCAGAGCGCGCTGTCGGCGCACGACGCGTACTGCTCCCCGGAGAAGACGGCGGCACTGGCGGACGCCGTGCTCACCGTGGTCGCGCGGTGCCGGGAACTGGCCGACGCAGGCACACCGGCCGAGACGATCGAGGAGACCGACTTCACCCCGCTGCTGCGCGCCCGCGAGGAGGCCGGGCCGCGGGACACCGACGCCGTGGCCGTCGGCTGCGCGACGGTGCTCGGCACGCTCGGGGAGCCGCGGTGACGGACTTCGGCGAGGTCGAGTTCACGGACGTGCGGGAGCTGCGCGGGCCGCTCCTCGTGGTGGGCGGAGTGGCCGGAGTGGGGTGGGACGAGTTCGTGGAGATCACCCTCGGATCGGGCGAGCGGCGCCACGGCCTCGTCCTGGAGGTGGACCGGGACCTCGCGGTGGTGCAGGTCCTGGAGGACACCGCGGGCATGGACCCGGCCGCCACCCGGGCCGCGTTCACCGGCGGCCCGCTGCGCGTCCCGGTCGGTCCCGCGTGGCTCGGCCGGGTGTGCAACGGCAGAGGGGAACCGATCGACGGCGGTCCGCCGGTCCTCGGCCCCGCGTCGGCGGCGGTCGGCGGCGCCCCCGTCAACCCCGTCCGGCGCGAGCCGCCCGCCGAACCGGTACTGACCGGGGTCGGGGCGATCGACGTGCTCACCACGCTGGTGCGCGGGCAGAAGCTGCCGGTGTTCTCGGCGGCCGGGCTGCCCCACCTCGAACTCGCCGTGCAGGTGGCCGCCCAGGCCGTCAGCGGCGGCGAGGCCTTCAGCGTGGTGTTCGCCGGCATGGGCCTCACCCACGCGGACGCGGCCTTCGTCCACGATGGGCTCGCCGAGCGCTCCGGCACCGGGGAGCTGACGCTGCTGCTCAACACCGCCGACGACCCGGTGATCGAGCGACTGCTCACCCCGCGCATCGCCCTCACCGTGGCCGAGCACCTCGCCTTCGAGGGCGGACGGCACGTGCTGGTGGTGATGACCGACATGACCGCGTACGCCGAGGCCCTGCGCGAGGTGTCGGCGGCACGCGGCGAGGTGCCCGCCCGGCGGGCCTACCCGGGCTACCTCTACAGCGACCTGGCCTCCCTGTACGAGCGCTGCGGCCGGATCCGTGGCCGGCCCGGCTCGGTCACCCTCCTCCCGGTGCTCACCATGCCCGCCGGGGACATCACACATCCGGTGCCCGACCTGACCGGCTACATCACCGAGGGCCAGATCGTGCTCTCCCGCGAGGCGCACGCGCGCGGGGTGTACCCGCCGGTGGACGCGCTCTCCTCGCTCTCCCGGCTGATGCGCAAGGGCGCGGGACCGGGCCGGACCAGGTCCGACCACCTCGACGTCGCCGCGCAACTGCTGGCCGCGCTCGCGCGGGCCCGGCAAGTGCGCGAACTCGCCGACCTGGTCGGCCGTTCGGCGCTGAGCCCAACCGATCTGCGCCACCTCGACCTGGACGAGGCCTTCCCGCAGCGGTTCCTCGCCCAGCGGCCGGACGAGAACCGGCCGCTGGCGGACGCGCTGGACCGCGCCTGGGACGTCCTGCTCACCCTGCCCCGCAGCCAGCTCGCCATGCTCCCGGCCGAGCAACTCGACGCACACGGTGCGCCATGACCGCGCGCCGGCACACCCCGCCGGGCCGGGCGGCCCGGTTGAGGCTGCGGCACAGCCTCGACGTCGCCCTGCGCGGGGCCGACCTGCTCGACCGCAAGCTGCGGGTGCTGCTGGAACGGCACGGGCAGCTGCGGCAGGACGAGGAGACGGCCGAGGCACGGTGGCGGGAGAGATCGGCGGAGGCGCAGACGTGGCTCCTGCGCGGCCTGCTGGTGAGCGGGGAGGGCGCGCTGGCCGCGGCGGCGGTGGCCGATCGGGCGGACGTGGTGGTCGAGTGGACCGTCTCCATGGGGGTGCGCCATCCGTCCGGCGTCTCCTGCACCGACGCGATCCGGGCCGCGCACGAGCCCGCCCCGGGCAACACCGCACTGGTGCACGCCGAGGCGGCCTACCGCGAGGCCGTTCGGGCGGCCGCTGCCTACGCCGCGCACCGGACGGCGGCCCGGCTGGTGGGGGAGGAAGCGGCCCGGACCCGCCAGCGGGTCCGGGCCCTGCGCCGGCACTGGATCCCGCGGCTGACCGCCGATCTCGCCGCCGTGGAGCAGGCGGTGGAGCAGGCCGAGCACGAGGACGCGGTCCGCCGCCGCTGGGCGGCGGACCGGACGCGTGGTCAGGCGTGACGCCCGCGCACGATCACCACGGGGCACGGGGCGTGCTGGGCGCAGTGCTGGCCCACGGAGCCCAGGAGGGCCCCGGTGAAACCGCCGAGTCCTCGGCTGCCGACGACCAGGAGGGTCACGCTCTCGTCGCCGGCGGCCTTCAGCAGCACCTGGGCGGGGTGCCCTCCTCGGCCCGGGCGGTGATCGTCACCGGGGGCTCCGGTCCGACGGCCTTCTCGATGCTCTCGGCCAGAACCTTGCACGCGATGTTCCGGAGGGCCTGCGGGTCGCCGATCGAGACGCCGCTGCCCGTTCCGGAGAACGGCGGCTCCCAGGCGATGACCGCCGCCACCCGGGAGCCGGTCAGCTCCGCCTGGTGCACCGCCCAGCGCAGGGCGCGCCGGGACTGCTCCGAGCCTCCCCCAGCCTTCGGCCGGGGGGACCCCCATCGCCGACGAGGATCGTGTCGTGGGTCGTGCTGTCGTCGGTCATGACGTTGCCTCCTCGATCTCCTCGAAACATCGGCACCTCTAGCCTGGCCCGTCGGCGGTGGACGGAGGTGGGGCCGATCGGCCCCGACGGACCGAGGCGAACGGGCACCGACGAGTGGCCGGACGCCGTCTCGCGCAGGTCCGGAAGCCGCCGGACGATGGGGGGAGCGGGCCCGGACACCGGCCTGCGGTCCGGAAGGAGCCGCCGTGGACGGCGACGTGGTCCAAGAACGTGCACCGGGGGCGGTAGCCGACATGGGCGGGGGCCGGGCGCCCGGGCGCGAGCCCGTCTGGGAGCGGGCGCGGGCGCAGCTCGACGGGCTTCCCGGACGGCGCGGGCTGAACATCGCGTACGAGGCCGTCGACCGGCACGTGGCAGCCGGACACGGGAACAAGGCCGCACTCCGCTGCATCGCCGCAGACCGTACGGTCACCCCGATCACGTACGCCGAACTCGCCCGGCGCAGCAACCGATTCGCCAACGGGCTGCGGGCCCTCGGGGTCGGGAAGCGGGACCGGGTCGCGTCACTGCTCGGCCGCTGTCCGGAGCTGTACGTGTCCGTCCTGGGGACGCTGAAGAACACCTCGGTGTTCTGCCCGCTGTTCCCCGCCTTCGGCCCGGTGCCGGTGGCGGAGCGGTTGCGGCTCGGGGAGGTGCGGGTCCTGGTCACCACTGCGGAGCTGTACCGCCGCAAGGTGGCGGACGGACGCGACGGGTTGCCCGGACTGGACTACGTCCTGATCGCCGGCCCGGGTGCCGGGGACCTGCCCGGGACCATCGCGTTCGACGCCCTGACGGTCGGCGCGTCCGAGGACTTCACGATTCCGGAGACCGATCCCGAGGACATGGCGCTGCTGCACTTCACCAGCGGGACGACCGGCACCCCGAAGGGCGCGGTCCACGTGCACGAGGCCGTGGTCGCCCACCATGCGACCGCCGCGCTGGCCCTGGACCTCCGCCCGGACGACGTGTTCTGGTGCACCGCCGACCCGGGCTGGGTGACGGGCACCTCCTACGGGATCATCGCGCCGCTCACCCACGGGGTGACCATGGTCGTCGACGCGGGCGAGTACGAGGCCCGGCGCTGGTACGGCATCCTGGCCGAGCAGCGGGTGAGCGTCTGGTACACCGCGCCGACCGCGATCCGGATGCTGATGCGGATGAGCCCCCGGGGCAGCCCGCCGGACCTGCCGCGGTCCTTCGACCTGTCGGCGCTGCGCTTCGTCGCCAGCGTGGGTGAGCCGCTCAACCCCGAGGCGGTGCGCTGGGGTCCGGAGATCCTGGGTCTGCCGATCCACGACAACTGGTGGCAGACCGAGACCGGCTGCATCATGATCGCCAACATGGCCGGTACCGAGATCAGGCCTGGCTCCATGGGACGGCCGCTGCCCGGAGTGACGGCGGGTGTCCTTTCCCGCGGGCCGAACGGGCGCGCGGAGGTCACCGACGGCCGGGTCCGGGTGCTGGATGAACCGGGGGCGGAGGGCGAGCTGGCCCTGCGGCCCGGCTGGCCGTCGATGTTCCGCGGCTACCTCGGCGCCCAAGAGCGCTACCGGTCCTGCTTCGCCGACGGCTGGTACCTCACCGGGGATGTGGTCCGGTGTGACGCAGACGGCTACTACTGGTTCGTCGGGCGGGCGGACGACGTGATCAAGTCGGCCGGGCACCTGATCGGCCCGTTCGAGGTCGAGAGCACGCTGATGGAGCATCCCGCAGTGGCCGAGGCAGGGGTGATCGGCCGTCCCGACCCGGTGGTGGGGGAGGTCGTCAAGGCCTTCGTCTCGCTCAAGCCCGGGTTCGAGGCGGGCGACCGACTCGCCCGGGACCTCACCGCGTTCGCCCGGCACCGCCTCGGCCCCGCCATTGCCCCGCGCGAGATCGCCTTCGACCAGCACCTGCCGAAGACCCGCAGTGGCAAGGTCATGCGGCGGCTGCTGCGGGCCCGTGAACTGGGCCTGCCTGAGGGCGACCTGTCGACCTTGGAGGAGACGACATGACCCGCAGGACGGCGGCCGACCCGCACCGCAGGAGCCCCAGGCCGCCGGGCGGCCCGGAACATCGGCACGACCTGCTGCGGGAGATGCTGCGCATCCGCCGCTTCGAGGAGCGGTGCGTCGAGCTCTACAGTGCCGGAGAGATCCGCGGCTTCGTTCATCTGTGCATCGGCGAGGAGGCCGTGTCCGTCGGCGTCCATCAAGCGCTCACGCCCGAGGACTCGGTGGTCACCACGTACCGCGAACACGGCCACGCGCTGGCCAGAGGGATTCCCATGGCGGCGGTGCTCGCCGAGATGCTCGGCCGGGTCACCGGCTGCAGCCGGGGCCGGGGCGGGTCGATGCACCTGTTCGACGTCGGCCGCCGGTTCTACGGCGGCCACGGCATCGTCGCCGGGGGAATCCCGGTGGCGGCCGGCCTGGCCCTGGCCGACCGGATGCGCGGTCGGCCGAACCTGACGTGCTGCTTCTTCGGCGACGGCGCGGTCGCCGAGGGCGAGTTCCACGAGAGCGCCAACCTCGCCGCGCTCTGGGACCTGCCGCTGCTGATGGTCTGCGAGAACAACCTGTACGCCATGGGCACCCCGCTGGTCCGTGAGCACGCCCAGATCGACCTGGCCGCCCGGGCCGCCTCCTACGGGCTGGTCGCCTGGGCCGTGGACGGCATGGACGTCCTGGCCGTCGAACGGGCCGTCCGGCGCGCGGCGCAGGCGGTCCGGGAAGGAGCCGGCCCGTACTTCCTCGAACTGCGCACGTACCGCTTCCGCGCGCACTCCATGTACGACCCGGACCTCTACCGAGGCAAGGCCGAGATCGAGGTATGGAAACAACGCGACCCGATCACCCTCCTCACCGACCGGATGCGCGCCGAGGACGGTTTCGACGACGCCGGGCTCGACCTCGTCGAGAAGGAGGTCGCCGAGGAACTGGAGCGGGCTGTGGAGGAGGCCGGGAAGGGCGGGCTGGAACCTCCGGAGGACCTGCTGCGCTTCGTGCACAGCCCGGCGGGGGAACGGCCGTGACCGGGCCGAAGACAGCTCGGGAGCCGACCTACCGGGACGCGCTCAGGGAGGCGCTGCGCGAGGCCCTGGCGGCCGACGAGCGGGTTTTCCTGATGGGCGAGGACGTCGGGCGGTACGGCGGTGCCTTCGGCGTCAGCCTCGGACTGCTCGACGAGTTCGGACCCGACCGCGTCCGTGATACACCACTGTCCGAGTCGGCCTTCGTGGGCGCGGGGGTTGGTGCGGCCATCGCCGGCCTGCGGCCGATCGTCGAGGTGATGACCGTCAACTTCAGCCTCCTCGCCCTGGACCAGATCCTGAACAACGCCGCGACGCTGCTGCACATGTCCGGTGGGCAGGTCGCCGTGCCGCTCGTGATCCGGATGACCACCGGCGCCGGCCGCCAGCTCGCCGCCCAGCACTCGCACAGCCTCGAAGGCTGGTACGCCCACATCCCGGGCATCCGGGTGCTGGCCCCGGCCACCCTGGACGACGCCCGGTACATGCTGACGCCCGCGCTGGCGGATCCCGATCCGGTGGTGATCTTCGAACACGGCTCGCTCTACAACGTCACCGGCACCCCGGACCCGGGCGCCGCCCCGGTGGACCTCGACAGCGCGGCCGTCCGCCGCGCCGGGAGCGACGTCACCCTCATCACCCACGGCGGCTCGCTCGGCAAGGCCCTGGAGGCCGCCGAGCGGCTGGCCACGGACGGCATCGAGGCCGAGGTCGTCGACCTGCGGACGCTGCGCCCGCTGGACGACGCGACGATCCTGGGTTCCGTCGCACGCACCCACCGAGCCGTGGTGATCGACGAAGGCTGGCGGACCGCGGGGCTGTCGGCAGAGGTCTCGGCGAGGATCGCGGAAGAGGGGTTCTACGACCTGGACGCGCCCGTGGAACGGGTGTGCGGGGCCGAGGCGCCGGTGCCGTACGCCCGGCAGCTGGAGGAGGCAGCCCTTCCACAGGTCGCGGGCATCGTGGCGGCGGCACGGCGGGCGGTCGGTTGAGATGGCCGAGTTCACCATGCCGGCCCTCGGCGCCGACATGACCGAGGGGACGCTCCTGGAGTGGCTGGTGGGGCCGGGGGACCGGGTGGCCCGCGGCGACATCGTGGCGGTCGTGGACACGGCCAAGGCGGCGATCGAGGTCGAGTGTTTCGAGACCGGAACGGTCGAGCGGCTGCTGGTCGAACCCGGCGCGACCGTCCCGGTGGGCGCGGCCATGGCCGTTATCGACACCGGGATGCCCGGGCCCTCCTCCAGGC
>NZ_JBHTTU010000161.1:0-6043 GCF_042794375.1 Kitasatospora sp. NPDC056531
GAACACCCAAGCACTTTGCGGCTTTTGACAGTCGGAGAAGCTCCACACGGTAACCATAGGATCACTGAGCGTCTTTAATCAAATTCGTGAGCCTGATGCCGCCGCAGGAATCGAGCGCCGCCCGGCTTGGCTTTCGCCGGATGGCGAGCTCGACCTTGCACTCGAGCAGTCGAGATCCGCTGACAGGTGCTACAAATGACGAAGCATCAAGCAGGAGTTGACAGCCCCCAGTGCCGACACCTCCAGGCCCTGACGAACCGTCAACACAGCCCCGGGGAGGCCCCCGTGCCCAATGACGACACCCCGCTGTTCGCCGCCGCCGTGCGACAGCCCGACAGCACCCCCGACCGGCTGCGCCGCCAGATCGAGTTCATCATCGAGGTCGACCAGCTCAAGAACGTCTTCCGGCAGAGCCCGCTGCTGGCCGCCGACCGGCGCGAGAACGACGCCGAACACTCCTGGCACCTCGCCCTGATGACCCTGGTCCTCGCCGAGTACGCGGACGAGCCCGTCGACCCCGTCAAGGCCCTGACCATGGTCATCCTGCACGACCTGGTCGAGATCTACGCCGGGGACACCTTCCTCTACGACTCCGCGGCAACCGCCGACCAGGAGGAACGCGAACGCCAGGCCGCCGACAAGCTGTTCGCGATCCTCCCGGACGACCAGCGCGACCACTTCCGCGCGATCTGGGACGAGTTCGAGGAACGCGCCAGCGCGGAGGCCCGGTTCGCCAAGGCGATGGACCGCCTCCAGCCGCTGCTGCTCAACTACGGCAACCAAGGCGGCACGTGGCGCACCCCCGGAGTCACCGACGCCGACGTCCGGGCCCGCAAGTCCGTCATCGGCGACTCCTCCGCCGACCTGTGGCGCTACGCCGAGACCCTGATCCGCACCGGCGCCGACAACGGCTGGGTCCCACGCGCCGGCACGCCCCCCGAGTCGTGACAGCGCCGGCCCCGTCCGACCCCGACGTCCACGCGCCGCGGCGCACCGCGGCTCAGGGCGCGGGCACGGCGGCCTCAAGGGCGTCGACGGTGCCGGACATGACGGTGCGCAGGTGCCGGGTGAGGTGCTCGGCGGGCCAGTGCCACCAGGCGACGGCGAGCAGACGGGCGATGTCGGCCTCGTCGTAGCGCAGGCGGATCACCTTGGCGGGGTTGCCACCGACGATCGCGTAGTCGGGGATGTCGCAGGTGACCACCGACCCGGCGGCGACGATCGCGCCGTGCCCGATGCGAACCCCCGGCATCACGGTGGTGCCGCAGCCCAGCCACACGTCGTGGCCGACGACGGTGTCCCCGCGCCCCGGCAGGCCCGTCAGCAGGTCGAAGTGCTCACCCCAGGCGCCGCCCATGATGGGGAAGGGGAAGGTGGAGGGCCCGTCCATCCGGTGGTTGGCGCCGTTCATCACGAACCGCACCCCCTGGGCGAACGCGCAGAACTTCCCGATGACGAGCTTCTCCGGCCCGTAGTGGTACAGCACGTTGCGGGTCTCGAACGCCGTCGGGTCGTCCGGGTCGTCGCAGTACGAGTACTCGCCGACCTCGATCAGCGGCGACGTGACCAGCGGCTTGAGGAGCACCACGCGCGGCTGCTCGGGGAAGGGGTGCAGCACGGTCGGGTCGGGAACGGCGGGGATCACGCGGGTACTCGCTCTCGGGGGCGGCGGGGTGACGCAACGTCGGGAAACACTCCATGATCCACTACGGGCCGGCACCCATCCCGCGAATCACCGGCCTCGGGGATCCGTCGCCGGGGACGTCAAGGCCGCCGGCCCCACCGCCATGTGACGGAACGTCGTGTCCGGCAGCTCCGACAGCGGCCGTCCGTCGTCGAGGAGCCAGTGCGCACGGCTCCACCATCAAGGCCTTGGAGCACGCGTCGGCCCACTGACCGCCACGTGGCAGCGCTACGTCCCGCGGAGCAGGCCGTAGCGCACACCCGCGGCGCATTGTCGGACCCGCCCGCTACCGTCGCGGTGGAGGAGGTGCGACATGGGTGGCACGGGTCGGCTGGTGGTGGCGATGCAGGTGTCCGCGGACGGCTACGTCGACAGCGAAGTGCCGGGCGCCGACTGGCAGTTGTGGAACTGGGGCCCGCAGTGGCCGTGGAGTGCGGATCTGCGGGCCTCGTTCAACGGCCTACTGGCCGGCGCCTCGGGGGTCCTGCTGAGCCGGCCGATGGCGGACGAGGGGTACCTGGGGCACTGGGAGCGCATGGCCGCTCTCCATCCCGCCGACGCGGACTGGGAGTTCAGCCGGGCGATCGGGGCGCTGCCGAAGTTCGCGGTGTCCCGATCGGGGCGGCCGGCGCGACGGTGGCCGCGCACCGAGGTGCTCAACGGCGAGCTGGCCGAGACGGTGGCGCGGGCGAAGGAACTGGCAGGCGGGACACTGCTCTGCTTCGGGGGAGCGGGGCTGGTCTCTTCGCTGCTGCGCGAGGGCCTGGCCGAGGAGCTGCGCCTGTTCGTCAACCCCGGCTTCGCCGGATCGGGCAGCAGCGTGTTCGGGCCGTGGCTGGTGCGACACGCCTACCGGGCCGGCGGGGTGACGGCGTACGACTGCGGGATCGTGGAGAGCCGCTGGTCACGGGGGTAGCCGGGCCCCGGGGAGATGACACCGCTTTGCGAACCCTTTGCTAACATCCGCCGCACCGAACAGTGGATCAAGAGGGAGCATCGGTGGACCAGGAGCGGGTGGAGCTGGCGTACAGGCCGACGGGCGAGGACTTCCGCGAGGCCATCGCCGTCCAGACGCGGCGCACCTTCGCGGGTTGGCTGCCGCGGGTCGCGCCGTCGGCGATGGCGGCCTTCACCGCGTTCGGGTTGGCGGCGAAGCTGGCGGACGGCCAGACGGTCGTGTCGGACGCTGTGGCGTTGGCCGCGCTGGTGGCGCTGGTGGTGTTCACGCCCCGGCTGCAGGCGATGTTGGCGCAGCGGCGCGCGGCCCGGCGCGGCGGCGAGTACCGCGCGGTGGTGGACGGCAGCGGCGTGAGCGTCACCGACGGGACCGGCATCCGCACCCTGAGCTGGACGGCGGGGCCCCGCTTCGCCGAGACGCGGAACCTCTTCGTGGTCCTGAACCGCAGCGGCTCGTGCCTCCTCGTCCTGCCCAAGCGCGGCACCCCCGCCCCCGACGCCCTGCGCGCACTCCTCACCCGGCACGCGACCCCCATCGGCCGCCCGGCGGACAACAGCCGCGTGGCGAACAGCGGAACGGCCGCAGGACGCTGACCGGCGCCCGACGGGGGATCAGCTCCGGACGGTGCCGGCGGCCCCGGCCCCGCGACGCCGCCGGTCCGACCGTACGGATTCACCGAGGGCAGAACGCCGATCCCTTCCCCCGGCGCGCCGGATCCCTAGGCTGAAGAGGTGAGCACTCATGCGCCGAACGAAGCCCGCGTCATCCCTCTGCGCCCGCAGACCTCGCCGCCCGCATCCGGCGCGGCGCCCCGCGCCCCGCAGCGACCGGCGGGGGCCCCGTCGGCACCCGCGCCGAGGGAACCCCTGTGGCGCGACCTCGTCGGCGGTGTGCTGCGGCGCGAGCGGCTCGCCCAGGAGCGCACGCTGAAGGACGTCGCGGAGACGGCCCGGATCTCGATGCCGTACCTGTCGGAGCTGGAGCGCGGACGCAAGGAGGCGTCCTCCGAGGTGCTCGCGGCCGCCGCCAAGGCCCTCGGGCTCGGCCTCGGCGACCTGCTCTCGCTCGCCCAGGACGAGCTGGCCCGGTACGCCCCGAGCCGGGTGGGCCAGGGCCGGGTGGGCGGGGGCCGCACGTCGCCCACGGCGCGGTACGACGGCCTCTGCCTCGTCGCCTGACCGAACCGTCCGGCCGGACCGCCTGGCCGATCCGTCCGGCCGGACCGGCGGCCGGTACACCCCCGTCGTACCGGCCGCCGGTTCGGCCGTCGGCCCCGGCGCGCGATCAGGCGAACGCGAGCCGCCGGCTCAGCACCTCGTCGGCGAGCCCGTAGGCGACGGCCTCCTCGGCGGTGAGCACCTTGTCCCGGTCCAGGTCCGCGCGCAGCGTCGCCACATCGTGGTGCGTGTGCCGGGACAGGACCTCCTCCACCTGTGAGCGGATGCGGACCATCTCCTTGGCCGCGAGGCTGAGGTCGGAGACCGTCCCCTGCCGGCCGCCGCTGGCCGGCTGGCCGAGCAGTACCCGCGCGTGCTGGAGCACGAACCGCCGCCCGGGATCCCCGCCGGCCAGCAGCACCGCCGCCGTCGACGCCGCCTGACCGACGCAGAACGTGGAGATCGGCGCCTGCACGAACGTCATCGTGTCGTAGATCGCCATCAGCGAAGTGAAAGATCCGCCGGGCGAGTTGAGGTAGATCGAGATCTCGCGCTCCGGGTTCTCCGACTCCAGGTGCAGGAGTTGCGCGATGACCACGTTGGCGACCCCGTCGTCGATCTCGGTGCCGAGGAAGATGATCCGCTCGTTCAGCAGCCGGCTGAAGACGTCGTAGGACCGCTCACCGTGCGAGGTCCGCTCGATGACGTACGGAACCGTGTACGACCCCATGTCACAGCCCCATCCGTCGACGCGACGAGGCCGGGCGGATGTCGGCCACCGACTCCACCACCCGGTCCACGATCCCGTACTCCCTGGCCTGCTCGGCCGTGAACCAGCGGTCCCGGTCGCCGTCGCGCGCGATCGTCTGCTCGCTCTGCCCGGTGTGCTCGGCGGTGATCCGCTCGATGGCCCGTTTGGTGAACTCCAGGTTCTCCGCCTGGATCTCGATGTCCGCGGCCGTGCCGCCGATGCCCGCCGAGGGCTGGTGCATCATGATCCGCGCGTTCGGCAGCGCGAACCGCTTGCCGGGCGCCCCCACCGTGAGCAGGAACTGGCCCATGCTGGCCGCGAACCCCATCGCCAGCGTCGACACGTCGTTCGGGATGAGCCGCATGGTGTCGTAGATGGCGAGGCCCGCGGTGACCGACCCGCCGGGGCTGTTGATGTACAGGCTGATGTCGGTGCGCGGATCCTCCGCCGACAGCAGCAACAGCTGCGCGCACACCCGGTTGGCCGACACGTCGTCGACCTGGGTGCCGAGCAGGACGATCCGCTGGGCGAGCAGCTGTGCCGCCAGATGGTCGTCGAAGCGGCTGGGCGGTGTGTCGCCCTGCTCCGCGCGGAGCGGGGGAGTGGTGAGGGGAGTCATCCGGTCTCCTTGTCGAGGAGGTCTGCCGTCGACTCCACTCTTGACCCCGGGAGCCCCTCGGATGCGGTTTCTCTGCCCGCCGCAGATTCGCCACGGGCAGAGACGACGACCCGGCCCCTCGCGCGCGGCGGCCCGGAGAACGCCCGGCGGGACTCCGATGATCAACAACTGTCTTGAATCGACGGGAGGTTGACCATGCACATGGGCCGTTGCCGGTGGCCGCACCGTCCCCATACTTCCGTTGCCCGCCAGCCGGATCCCGGCCGCGGGGATGACCTGACGGCGCGGAGCCTGGCCCGTCCCTACGCGAGGGTGGCGTCGAGGAAGTCGCGCCAGGCGGCGTGCACGCGCCCGGCGTGGGAGTCGCCGTTCCCGTCGTCGCCGTCGGCGAGGAGGTCCAGCAGCAGGCCGCGCAGGGCGGCGAGCACCACGGTGGCGTTCGCCCGGGTGCCGGCGAGGACGCGCTCCAGCGGCGGCAGCCATTCGTCCAGCGAGGCGGTGCCGAAGTCCAGCCAGGGCTCGCAGCGGTCGAAGGCCCGGACGTACCCCTCGAAGAACAGCCGCAGCGCGCCCCGGCGTTCGGGCCTCGTCAGCCACTCCCAGAGCAGGTCGAGGGTCTCGCGGGCGCTGCCGCCCTCGACCTCGGACCGCTCCAGCAGCGCCAGTTGCTCGGCCCGTCCGACCGCGAGGACCTCCCGGACCAGCTGCTCCTTCGACCCGAACAGGTACAGCAGCACGCGCGGGCTGGAGCCGATCTGCGCCGCCAGCGGGCGCAGCGAGAGGTTGGACACGCCCCGCTCGGCGACGTAGCGGACGGTCGCGGCGAGGATCTCCTCGCGGCGCGCTGACGGGCGGGAGACGGCGTTGGTGGGAT
>NZ_JBHTTU010000161.1:6053-6752 GCF_042794375.1 Kitasatospora sp. NPDC056531
GGATTGGACACGGGGTCTATCGTTCCACTGAAACGAGTGTTTCAGTGGAAGGGGATGCTGCCATGGCCGCCACCGAGCCCGCGATCGCGACCGTCCGCGAGGCCGACCGGCCCGGCGACCTCGGCGCCGTCGCCGCCCTGCACGGCGTTCTCTACGCTCGCGAGTACGGCATGGACGCGACCATGGAGGCCTACGTCGCCGCCGGCATGGCCGAGTTGGTCCTGGCCCGCGTCCGCGAGGGCGACGCGGCCCCCGGCCGCCTGTGGGTCGCCGAACTCGACGGCCGCGTGGTCGGCGCCACCGGCCTCGTCCGCGCGCAGGAGCGCCCGGGCTGGGGCCAGCTGCGGTGGGTGATCCTCGACCCGGACGTCCGGGGCCGGGGCCTGGGCCGTCGGCTGCTGGGGGCCGCCCTGGCCGAGGCCCGTGCCCGTTCGTACGAGGGCGTGCTGCTCTGGACGGTCGCCGGCCTCGACGCCGCCCACCACCTGTACGCGCAGGCCGGTTTCGAGCTCACCGTCTCCCGCCCCGCCCACAAGTTCGGCCTCGACACGGTCGAACAGCGGATGGACCTGCGCCTCTGAGGAGCCGCGGGCCGCCCGGCCGAAGCGTCTCCCGCTGCCCTTGCGTTCGGTCCGGCGGCGTTACCGGCGAGACCCCTGATGCGCGTGTACCGGGGGTGGGAGGGGCTCCCCCCCCGGG
>NZ_JBHTTU010000161.1:6762-8834 GCF_042794375.1 Kitasatospora sp. NPDC056531
CTGGGAGAAGGTGGCGCTCCCCTCGCAGACTACTCCCCGTTTCTCTTTTTTTGGACTCCGTCGCCCGCATGGCGACCCCCCCCACTACTCTCTCCATGTCCCCCCCCCCCCCCCCCCCATGCCCCCCCCCCCCCCCCGTTGGTCCGGGGGCCTGGCGGATCAGGCGGCGGGCGGAGGCAGTCGGCGCAGTCGGCTGACGGGGGAGAGGGCCAGCGGGACGAGCATCAGGGTCGAGCCGACGGCGATCGCGGCGAGTCCCGCGCGCAGTCCCAGCGCGCCGCCGATGACGCCGCCGAGCAGGCCGCCCAGCGAGCCGCCGCCGAACAGCAGGGTCCGGAAGGCCGCGTTCATCCGCCCCATCAGCGGCTGCGGCGTCAGTGTCTGGCGCAGGCTGACCATCACCACGCCGGCCACGCCCAGGCCCAGGTAGCTGATGAAGAACGAGCCGACGAACAGGGCCGTCACCACCGGCTTGGAGGCGTGCACGAACGGGAGCAGCAGCGGGCTCGCGAAGATCGCCGCCATCGACACCGCGTAGACCGTGCCCAGGTGGAACCGCTTGACGACCCGTCCGGAGACCGCCGCGCCGGCCAGGCCGCCGACCGAGGACGCGGAGAAGACGATGCCGAGCTGGGTGGGCGTCAGCCCCTGGTCGCGCACCGCGTAGAGGACGAACACCGTCCACACGGAGACCATCGAGAAGTTGCAGAACGGCGCCACCAGGGCGAGCGGGCGCAGGACGCGGTCGCCGAAGACCCAGCGCAGCCCCTCGGCCAGCTCCCGCCCGAGGTGGCGTCCCTGTGCGGGCGGCTCGGGGCGCGGCTCGGGCGTGCGGATCGTCAGCAGCGTCACGAGCGAGACCAGGTAGGAGAAGGCGTCCACCAGCAGCGCGACCGGCGCGCTCAGGGCGCCGACCAGCACGCCCGCCAGACCGGGGCCGGCGACGTCCGCCGCGGACGAGGTGACGCCGAGCTTCTGGTTGGCCTCGACGTAGTGCTTCGGGTCCTTGACCAGGGTCGGGACGAAGGACATCCAGCTGACGTCGAACAGGACCGAGAAGACGCCGATCGCGCAGGCGAGCGTGAGCAGCACCGGCAGATCGAGGTGGTGGGTGACGGCCAGCAGCGGGACCAGGCCGATGAGCACCATCCTGGCGCCGTTGGCCAGCAGCATGACGCGCCGGCGCCGCATCCGGTCGACCAGGACGCCGAACACCAGGGCCAGGGCGAGGTACGGGACGAGCTGCAGGAAGCGCAGCAGCCCGACCTGCTCCGGGGTGGCGTCGAAGGCGATCACGGCGGTGAGCGGCAGGGCGAGGGTGGTGACCTGGGTGCCGAGCAGGGAGAGGGTCTCGCCGGACCAGAACTTGAGGAAGTCCCGGTTCCGCCAGAGCGAGGCCGGTGCCGAGGTCGAATCCGTGGCCGTGGCCGGCGGCCGCTCCTCCGCCGGGCGGGTCTGCGTCCGCGTCTGCGGGCCGGGCCCGATCGCTGTCGTGGTCATGCTGTGGTGCTCCCCCGAGTCATTTCTCACGGTTGATGTGCTGTGAGCCGTGAGAATCATGGCAGTCAAACATGACGGTTGCAAGGGGTGACTACCATTAGGTCATGGTTTCCGTCACCGCTTCGAAGGCCCCGGCCGGGTCCGCCCCGCCGCTCGCCGTCGCGTTCGCGAACACACTGGTCGCCACCCGCGGCAAAGTCCGCGACACCCTCGCCACCCCGGACGACCTCGCCACCTGGCTCGCCGTCGACACCGACGCCCCGCAGGCCCGGGCCGCGCTCGGGGAGGCCGACCTGACGGCGTTCCGGGCGCTGCGCGACGCGATCCGCGCCGTCCTGCGCGCCTTCGTCGACGGCGAGCCGGCCCCCGCCGCCGAGGTCGAGCGGATCAACGAGGCCTCCGCCGCCGCCCCGCGCTGGCCGGTCCTGGCCGTCGACGGCACCGGCTACGCCGTCTCCCGGCACACCGACCGCGCCCCCGTCCCGGCCGCGCTCGGCGCCCTCGCCCACGATGTCGCCGCCCTGCTCACCGGCCCGCCCGCCGCCGACCTGCGGGCCTGTCACGGGCCGGGC
>NZ_JBHTTU010000162.1:0-8671 GCF_042794375.1 Kitasatospora sp. NPDC056531
CCTGGTAAGGGGTGGGGGGGGTTGGGGCTCCCCGGCATGTCGGGGCTTTTTCCCGTCCCTCTTTTTTTTCCTCTCCCCTCTCGCTCCCTCCGTTTGGTGGCAGCGTCTCCCACGGACACCCCCAGTCCGGGTGTCCTCGCAGCCGCAGGCGGCGGGGCATCCCGTCGCTCGCCGACACCTCGCACCAGCCGTCGACGCTCGGCGGCCGGCCGCCGTCCAGATACACCTGGACATGCAGGGCGGCCAGTCCGGCGGCGGCCGTCGCAAGGGCCGTGTCGCAGGCCGGTGTGCGGGCCCGGCCCGGGCCGTTGTTCGCCAGTTGGGCCAGCACCCGCGCCCACGCGGCGTCCTCGTCCTCCCTGCGCAGCACCAGGCAGTGCCCGCAGGCCGACCTCCCCGGGATCACCAGCGGCCCGATGATGCCGAACTCCTCGACCACGCCCACGTACAGATGCGGCACCCCGGCGCGGAGCAGCAGCTTGGCCTCGTACGTCCCACCCGCGAAGGCGGCGCTGCCGTCCCGGGGTGCGAGGACCACGAAGTCGGGCGGCGGGCCGTCGGACTTCCGCCGCGGGACGGGCACCAGTGGTCGGCCCGCGGCCCGTTGCACCGCCTCCCGCGCGGCCGTCGACCGCAGCCGCCCGATGTCCGCGGGCGGCAACCCGGCCGGGGAGCAGTCGCCGGGCTTGACCCGGCCGCCGTCGGACACCGTGACCGTGCCGGTGCCCGCCGCGGCGAGCACCGCCGCCACGGCGGCGCCGACCCGGCCCGCGCCGCGCACCTCGATCCGGGTCTCTGCCCGGTGGGTCAGGACCGCCGGTGCGGCGCCGGGGCCGGAGTGGACCAGGGACAGTGAGGCGAGGTCGGGCCCGAGGAGGTCCCGGTGGGGCTGGGGGAAGCGGGACAGCACCCGGTCGGTCGCCTCCGCGTCGTCCAGCAGCCCGATTTCCTCCAGTTCGGTCAGCAGGGTGTCGGCGGGCTCGCGGCCGAGGCCGATCCGCTCGCCGGCCTCCAGGAGCTCGGGTCGGTCGCGCGTTCCGTCGACCAGCCCGAGGAAGTCGCAGAGGGTCTTGTCGGCGTTTTCGAGTACCCCCGCGTACCGGGTGACGGTGCCGAACTGCAGGGTCTCGGAGTCCCGCCAGCTGCGGGACAGAGCGGGCTTCAGAGCGAGGCGCACGACGATCTCCCTTCCGATCGTTTCCGGACGGCTGACCGCAGCATGCCCCATCGCGTCGACTGCGTGCTGAAAGTTATCCACAGGTCCGAGTGCATGATCACACCATCTGTTCGCAGGCCCTGTGGATAACTGCCCATCCGCTCGAACGTCGGTTTCCGGACACCCTCTGTCGGCCTTTCGTTCCCGATCGCTCCACGAAAGATTTCGGCCATGGCAGCGGACTTCTGCCAGTGGTACCGGGTAACGTCGTGTGCCATGGCAGCCGAGCGGGACTCCCATCCACCGGTGTCGCGTCGGCGTGCCCGTGCAGCGTCCGGGTCCCAGACGGCGGCGCCGAGCACACGTGGGTGCCCGGACGAGCAGCAGTACGAGCAGCACGAGAAGCCGCAGGCGAGGCCGCAGCACCCGCCCACCGGGGCGGTGCCGCCCGAAGCGCACGACCGCGGCCGGGTCGAGGTGCGGCGCAGCGCCCGCCGCAGCCGTACCGTCTCCGCCTACCGCGAGGGCGACCGCACCGTGGTGCTGATCCCGGCCCGGATGTCGCACGCCGAGGAGCAGCGCTGGGTCGCGCAGATGCTGGAGAAGCTCGCCGCCCAGGAGCGTCGGCGGATCCTCGGGGACGATGCCCTGATGGCCCGGGCCCGGGAGTTGTCGGAGGCCTACCTGGGCGGTCGCGCCCAGCCCGCGCAGGTCCGCTGGGTGACCAACCAGAATTCGCGCTGGGGCTCCTGCACGCCCAGTGAGGGGACGATCCGGCTGTCCCACCGGCTGCAGGGCATGCCGGAGTACGTGCTGGACTACGTGCTGCTGCACGAGCTCGCGCATCTGCTGGTGCCGGACCACGGGCCGGCGTTCTGGGCGCTGTTGGAGGCCTACCCGCGCACGGAGCGGGCCCGCGGCTATCTGGAGGGCGTGGTCTCCGCCGCCCGTCTGCCGCACATCCCGGGCGCCCGGCACGGCACCCCGGGTGAGGATCCGGCGGCTTCCTGCGGCTGAGTCCGGGAGGGGCGCCGCCGGGAAGGCCGATGGAACGGGCCAACGGAAAGGGGGCGCGGGCTGCAATAGCCCGCGCCCCCTTTCCGTGTCGCACCTCAGCCGGTCAGCCGCCGTGCCCGGGCGACCAGGTCGCGCACCGAGTGGTCGGTGAGTTCCGGCAGCCGGTCGTAGTCGAACCAGCACAGGTCCAGCGACTCCTCGCTGATCAGCGCCTGCGCCCCGGCCGGGGCCAGCGCGATGTACTGGACGTCCAGGTGGGTGTTCTCCGGCCGGTCCTTGCCGGTGCAGCGGACCAGGTGCCGGTCCAGCTTGGCCGGTACGGGGGTGCCGTTGTCCCGCAGCAGGGTCAGGTCGGGGATGCCGGACTCCTCGACGGCCTCGCGCAGCGCGGCCGAGGCGAGGTCGGCGTCGCCGGGCTCGCAGTGTCCGCCCATCTGCAGCCACATGCCGACCTTGGGGTGCAGGGTGAGCAGCACCCGCCCGGCGGCCGGGTCGACGACCGCCGCGCTCGCGGTGATGTGGGCGGGCAGGCAGGAGCGGTAGAGGCCTCCGGGCTGCTCGGCCAGGTGCGCGAGGTAGTCGAGCCGCAGCTGTTCCTGGTCCTCGTCGGCGGGCCGCCAGTCGGTCAGGGTGCGGACGGCGTCCGCGTGGAGCGCGGACGCGCCCGTGTCGGTGGCCGTCATGCGGTGGGCTCGCCCTCTCCGTCGGTGCCGTTCTGGTCGGGCTTCGGCTCGTCGGCCCTCGGCCGGTCGCTCTTGGTCAGGTCGGGCTTGCCGGCCGCGGCCTCGCCCAGCAGTTTGTCGAGGGCGTCGAAGTCGATCCCGCCCTCCAGGTCGTCGCCGGCGCCGCGGTGCACGAAGGCGTCCGGGTCGTCGAGGTCGGCGGCGGTGGGCAGCATGTCGGGGTGCTCCCACAGGGCGTCGCGGCCCTCGACGCCGCGGGCGTCGGCGAGCAGCGCCCACAGCCGGGCGGCGTCGCGCAGGCGGCGCGGGCGCAGCTCCAGGCCGACCAGGGTGGCGAAGGTCTGCTCGGCGGGCCCGCCGGCCGCGCGGCGGCGGCGGACGGTCTCGCGCAGGGCGCCGGCCTGCGGCAGGTGGGGTTCGGCGGCGGCGTGCACGACGGCGTCGACCCAACCCTCGACCAGGGCGAGCGCGGTCTCCAGGCGGGCGAGCGCGGCCTTCTGCTCGGGGGTGTCCTCGGGCTGGAGCAGGCCGCCGGCCAGGGCCTCCTGGAGCGCCTCGGGGTTGCTCGGGTCGAGCTGGCCGACGAGTTCCTCCATGCGGGAGGTGTCGACCTTGATGCCGCGCGCGTAGGCCTCGACGGCGCCCAGCAGGTGGGCCCGCAGCCACGGCACGTGGGCGAAGAGCCGCTGGTGGGCGGCCTCGCGCAGGGCGAGGTAGAGCCGGACCTCCTCGGCGGGCACGCTCAGGCCCTCGCCGAACTCGGCGACGTTCTGCGGCAGCAGGGCGGCCTTGCCGGCCGGGGCGAGCGGCAGGCCGACATCGGTGGAGCCGACGACCTCGGCGGCCAGGGCGCCGAGCGCCTGGCCGATCTGGGTGCCGAACATGGCGCCGCCCATGGAGCGCATCATGCCCATCAGCGGGCCGGCCATGGCCTGCATCTCCTCGGGCAGGACGCCGCCCATGGCGTTTCCGACGCGCTCGGCGACCGGGTCGACGAGGTCCTTCCAGACCGGGAGGGTGGCCTCGATCCACTCGGCGCGGCTCCAGGCGACGGCGGTGCCGGCGCCGGAGGGGAGCTCGGTGACGCTGTCGAGCCACAGGTCGGCGAGGCGGACGGCCTCGGCGACGGCGGCGCGTTCGGTGGCGCTGACGGAGCGATCCTTGCTCTTGCCCTCGGCGGGCTCGGCGACGACGGTCTGCCGGGCGATGTTGGTGGCGAGGTCCCAGTTCACGGGGCCGCCCTCGAAGGAGAGCATCTGGCCGAGCTGCTGGAAGGCGGCGCCGAGGTCGCCGGGGTTGAGGCCGCCGAACATCGCGGCGAAGGGGTTGTCGGCACCGGCGCCGCCGGGGCCGCCCGGGGCGCCTGGCATGCCGAAGATCGCGCCGAAGGGGTTGCCGGCCCCGAAGCCGAAGGGCTGCGGGCCGCTGCCGCCGGAGCCGGCCGGGCCCTGGTCCTTCTTCTTCTGCGCGTCGTCGGGCTTGGCCTTGCCGTCCTCGGGCTCCTCGGGCGGAACGCCGAATCCGAAGGGAAGGTCGCTCACGGGGTCCTCGATCCGGTCGGCCGTCATGCGGGTGTGGCGGGAAGTACTGCCCGCCCGGGGTTGCGGTGGAGCGGACTCGTGGGCGGCTCCCGCGCGGCAGGCCCGCGCCGGGTGCACCGCCGGGCCTTCGCCTCGGGCAGGATGGACGTACGTGACACACGTCCGTACGCACATAAGCTAACCGTGGAGGATGGCCGGTGAGTTCCCCGCCTTCGGACGTTCGCTCTGGGCTGACCGGAGGAGAGGACGCGTCGGACACCACGGCGTCGCCGCCTCCAGCCTACGGCGGGCGGCCGCTGACCGTGGCCGTCACCGGTGCCGCCGGGGTGCTGGGCGAGCGGGTCGCCGCCCGGCTGGTGGCCTCTCCGCACGTGCGCAAGGTGCTGGCGGTGGACGACCGGCGCGGTGACGTGCCGGGTGTGCAGTGGCGGGTGCTGGACGTGCGGGACCCGGCGGTGGCCGAGCGGCTGGCCGGGGTGGACGTGGTGGTGCACCTGGCGATGGACTTCGGGATGGAGTCCGATCCCCGGGCGCGCAGCGCCTACAACGTGCGGGGCGCGCAGACGGTGCTGACCGCGGCCGCGGCGGCCGGGGTGCACCGGGTGGTGCTGTGCACCTCCGCGATGGTCTACGGGGCGCTGGCCGACAACGAGGTGCCGCTGGCCGAGGACTCGGAGCTGCGGGCGACCGAGGAGGCCTCGCTGGTCGGGGACCTGCTGGAGATCGAGCGCCTGGCGCGGCGGGCGCCGCGCGCCCACCCGGGGCTGCAGGTGACGGTGCTGCGCCCGGCCGTGGTGGTGGGTCCCGGTGTGGACACGGTGCTGACCCGGCACTTCGAGGCGCCGCGGCTGCTGGTGGTGGCCGGCTCGCGCCCGTGCTGGCAGTTCTGCCACGTGGACGACCTGTCGGCGGCGCTGGAGTACGCGGCGCTGGGCCTGGTCGAGGGCGAGGTGACGGTCGGCTGCGACGGCTGGCTGGAGCAGGAGGACGTGGAGCGGCTGTCGGGGATCCGGCGGATGGAGCTGCCGGCGTCGCTGGCGCTGGGTACGGCGGCGCGGCTGCACCGGCTGGGCCTGACCCCGGCCCCGGCGGGGGACCTGGCGTACACGATGTATCCGTGGGTGGTGTCGGGCAGCCGGCTGCACGAGGCGGGGTGGCGTCCTGAGTTCACCAACGAGCAGGTGCTGGCGGAGCTGCTGGCCCAGGTGTCCGGCAAGCACGCGGTGGCCGGGCGCCGGCTGGGCGGCAAGGAGGCGGCGACCAGCCTGGGGGCGGCCGGGGCGACGGTGGCGCTGGTGGGTACGGCGGCGCTGGTGCGCCGGGCCCGCAAGCGGCGCCGGTTCTGACCGGCGAGGGTCGGTCCCCGGATCGGCCGGGGGCGGCCCGTCGAGCCCGTCGAGCGGCGACACTTCTCACGATGCGAAATTTCCACATCGTGATGTGGAAACCCCTTGCCCGCATCCGGCCGGGATGAGGAATCATGGGGTCATGTCCGAGAACCACGACCCCATCCGCCTGCTCGCCATCCGCGACACCCCGCTCTCGCTGGACGAGGTGTACGAGGCGGTCGGCGACGACGCGGCCGGCGGCACCACCGTCTTCGTCGGGACGGTCCGTGACCACGACGGCGGCAAGTCGGTCGCCGCGCTGGAGTACAGCTGCCACCCCACCGCCGAGCAGGAGATGCGCCGGATCGCCGAGAAGGTCGTCGCCGACTTCCCGGTCAGGGCGCTCGCCGCGGTCCACCGGGTGGGTCGGCTGGAGATCACTGACAAGGCCGTGATCGTCGCGGTCTCCTGCGCCCACCGCGGCGAGGCCTTCGCGGCCGCCCGCCGGCTGATCGACGACCTCAAGCACGAGGTGCCGATCTGGAAGCACCAGGTCTTCGCCGACGGCGAGGAGGAGTGGGTCGGCGCCGGGGGCTGCTGACCCCTCGTCGGGCGTGCGGCGGAACCGGATGCACACGGAGTGCGTCCATGGGGTCAGGCGCGCCGCCGCCTCACCCGAACGGGTCTGGGCGACTGCGCCGAATAGTCCCTGCAAGTGAGCCGATCGGCCGTCCCGTTACCCGGACGGCGCCAGCCGCGTTGTCCGCCGGAGTGGTTAATCTGCTCATAGACACGACGAGCTGGGAGTACTGATATGGGTGCGCTCGCCTGGTTGATCATTCCGGTTGTCGCCGTCCTCGCCGCCGCACTCTGGGCCGGCTGGGCCCAGCGGGCCCCGAGGGCCACGGGGGACCCGGCCTCACTCGCCGAGCACCGGCGCTTCATGGCCGCGATGGAACGCACCACCGCCGACACCGCCGCCCCCGGCGAGCACTCCGGTCGGTAGCCCGCCGGGCGTCGCGTCACCCGCGTCCCGTACTGTCGAGGCATGCCACGCCGCTCCGCGACGATGCTCGCTGCCACCCTGCTGCTCATAGCGCTGCTCTGCGTCTCGGTGCTGATGAAGGTGCCGTACACGGAGATGAGCCCGGGCCCGACGTACAACACGCTCGGCGACCAGGGCGGCAAGCCGGTGATCACCATCACCGGGCACGACTCGTACAAGGCGAGCGGGCACCTCAACATGACCACCGTCCAGGTCACCGGGGCCAAGTACGAGCCCAGCCTGGTCAACGCCGTGGTCGGCTGGCTGCGCGACGACGTGCTGGTGGTGCCGCACGACAACGTCTACCCCAAGGGGCAGTCGGACGCCGACGCCAAGAAGCAGAACGCCGAGGAGTTCGCCTCCTCCGAGGACAGCGCCCGCACCGCCGCGCTCAACCAGCTGGGCATCCCGGTCGGCAGCGACCTGATCGTCAAGTCGGTCACCGCGGGCGCCCCGGCCGAGGGCCGGCTGCACGCGGGCGACCAGATCGCCGCCGTGGACGGCACCCCGGTCACCTCGGTCGACCAGGTGGTCGCCGCCGTCACCAAGCACAAGCCGGGCGAGTCGGTGGTCTTCACCGTGGTCCCGCGGGCCAAGGACGCCTCGGGCAACGGCACCGCCACCCCGGGGGCCAGGACCGACGTCACCGTCCCGACCGTGCGGGCCAAGGACCTCGACCCGAAGGCCCCGGCCGAGCGCGCCGACCTCGCGGTGGTCGGCATCGGCACCGGGATCCGGCACACCTACCCGTTCCAGATCGACATCGGTCTGCAGGACGTCGGCGGCCCCAGCGCCGGGCTGATGTTCTCGCTCGGCATCATCGACAAGCTCACCCCCGGCGGCGACCTCACCGGCGGCAAGTTCGTCGCCGGCACCGGCACCATCGACGACGACGGCAAGGTCGGCCCGATCGGCGGGATATCGATGAAGCTGATCGCCGCCCGCGACGCCGGGGCCGAGTACTTCCTCACCCCGTCCTCGAACTGCGCCGAGGCCACCAAGAACGTCCCGTCCGGGCTGACCCTGGTCAAGACGGACACGCTGGACGGCGCGCTGAAGTCGCTGGAGCAGGTCCGCTCCGGGCAGACCTCCGCGCTGCCGTCCTGCGCCAAGTAGCCCCGGACCCGGGACGGTTACGAGAAGGTCGCCAGCAGCGCGTCGGTCAGGCCGGGCACCAGGTCCGGGCCGGTCAGCACCTCGCGGGCGACGTCCTTGGAACGCAGCCGCAGGGCGATCTCCTTCTTGCCGTCGCGCAGCACCGCGGCGGTGATCCGCACCTCCTCGCGCTTGGGGTGGTTGGCCACCCACTCCGCGAGCTGGGCGTCGCTGGCGCCCCGCGGGCGGGACTGCTCGGCGCCCGGCGGCAGCATCAGCCGCTCGACGACCAGGGCGCAGCCGGCCACCGCGTCGGGCCAGGCGATGGTGCCGAGGAACTTGTCGAGTTCCATGCCGGCCGGGATCTCGTCCTGCTCGACCGGGGTGAGGCCGGGCTCGCCGCCGTCGGCGAGGCCGAGTTGCTCGGCGATCCTCGGGTCGGCCTTGCGCAGGGCGGCGCTGTCCACCAGGGCGAACAGCCGGGCCGGGAGGTCCCAGCCGAGGGTGGCGGCGTATTCGTCGATCTCCAGCGCGGCCCGGGTGAGCGGGTTGGCGGCGGGGAGCTTGGATACATCGTCGGCAGAGCCGGGGGGGTTCGTGAATGCAGACGCGTCGGACATGACTCAATCCTCACACGTCGGGCGGGTGGCGCCCGCCGGGCGGGCTCGGGGCGCGGTGGCGGGGGTGTGGGGGAGCGGCGTCGTAACCGTCTGCTACTGAGCTTGATCGGGTGATGTCGGGGTCGTTCGGCTGACAGGCGCCGGACGGCTCCGGTAGCTGTTGGTTGTGAGATACGCGCAGGGCGG
>NZ_JBHTTU010000163.1:0-3536 GCF_042794375.1 Kitasatospora sp. NPDC056531
GCCTACGCGCTCGGCCGGATCTCCACCGTGGCGGAGGCCGTCGCCGCCGCCTGGCGCTGGCGCGACGGCCGTTTCCCCCGCCTGGTCCACCTGAGCGGCCCGGCCGGCAGCGGCAAGAGCACCTTCGCCGCCACGCTGCCCGGAGCCGCCACCCGGATCAGCCTGGACGACCTGCGCGCCGCCCGCGGCTCGCGCGCCGACCAGCGCGACAACCCCGAGGTGCTGCGCGAGGGCCTGGACCGACTGGACGCCGCGCTCGCCGACCCGGCCGCCACCGTGGTCTGGGACGCCACCTCGCTCAACCGCCACCAGCGCTCCCACGTCCACGCCGTCGCCCGGCGCCGGGACGCCCTGGTCACCCAGGTGGTGCTGCTGGTCGACGAGGAGGAGCTGCTGCGCCGCAACGCCGTACGCCCGCACCCGGTGCCGCCCGAGGTGCTCACCGCCCAGCTGCACCGCTACAGCCCGCCCTATCCCGGCCAGGCGCACCGCACCTGGTACGTCGGCCCGGGTGGCACCGTGGAGGACACGGCGGGCACGCTCGACTCGCTCGACCCCGTGGAGGACTGATGCGCCCCATCGAACAGATCTGCCAGCGCATCCGCTGGGACGCCCGCTTCGACCCGGCCCGGTTCACCCTGGGCGTGCGCCAGCGCGACGACCGCACCAAGCGCGTCCCGCTGGAGGCCTTCGCCGCCTCCGGCGAGATCCCCTGGCACCGGGTGCACTGGGTCGAGGCCGACGGCGTGCGGGTGTGGGACCGCGCCACCGGCACGGACCTCCTGGACACCACCGAGGCCGGGCGCCGCACCGACCCGCGCCGCCTGCCCACCCCCTTCTTCACCGCCACGGCCCCGCACGCCTGGCAGCCGGAGGGTGACTGGCAGCCCGGCGTCGACGCCGGGACGGCGGCCGCGGACAGCCTGCGCGTGGTCACCTGGAACACCCTGTGGGACCGCTACGACGCCGACCGGATCGACACCGCCCGCCGCCGGCCGCTGCTGCTCGCCGCGCTGGCGGCCGCCGACGCCGACGTCATCGCACTGCAGGAGGTCGAACCGGCCCTGGTCTCCCTGCTGTTGGCCGCTCCCTGGGTCCGGGACGGCTACACCCTGGGCGCCGACCCGAACGGCTCTGACGTGGCCGACCACGGACTGCTGCTGCTCAGCCGGCTCCCCGTACTGGAAGCCGGACGGCACCAGCTCGGCCCGCACAAGGCCGTCATCGCCGTCACCGTCCGGACCGCCGACGCGCCACTGACCGTCGCCGCCGTCCACCTGAGCAGCGACCACTCGCCGGACGGCCCGGCCCGCCGGCAGAGCGAACTCGCGGCGCTGGCCGAGGGCTTGGGCGCAGTCACGGGCGAGCTGCTGCTGCTCGGGGACTTCAACGACGGCCGCTCCGGCCCCTCGGGCCCGGCCGCCGCACTCGGGCTGCGGGACGCCTGGACCGAGGTGCGCGGCCCGGCCGACGACACCCCCACCTTCGACCCGAGCACCAACCCGCTCGCCGCCGTCTCCACGCTCACCGGCCGAGCCGCCCGCCTCGACCGCGTGCTGCACCGCTGCGACCGCGCCCGCGCCACGGGGGCCGCCCTGCTCGGCGACCGCCCGACCGCCGACGGGCTCCACCCCTCCGACCACTACGGCGTGGCCGTCGACCTCGCCCTCGGCGGCCGCTCCTCCCCGGCGACGCTCGACGCCGCGCCGACCGCGCGCACCGCCGTCGCCTGGCTGCCGCCCGAGGAGCTGTGGCCGCCGATCCAGCACCTGCGCGCCGCGCACGACCCGCAGCTGCGCCGCTGGCCGCCGCACGTCAATCTGCTGTTCGGCTACGTCCCGGAGGCCGAGTTCGACCGCGCCCTGCCGCTGCTCGGCGCGGCCGCCGCCGAGGTCTCCCCCTTCACCGCCCGCCTGGACGGCGTGCACACCTTCGGCCACCGCGAGGGCGCCACCGTCTGGCTGGACCCGGCCGCCGCCTCGCCCGAGCCCTGGGCGGCGCTGCGGCACGCCCTCGAACGGCGCTTCCCCCGCTGCCGGGGCCGCGCCGAGGGCTTCACCCCGCACCTGACCCTCGGGCGCAGCACGGACCCGCAGCGGGTGGCCGCCGACTGCGCGGCCCGGCTCGACGGGGTCTCGGCGCGGGTGGGCGAACTGGTGGTGCTCTCCCGACGGGGCGACGAGCCGATGCGAGTGCGCGCGGTGGTCGAGCTGGGGACGGGCGAGGTGCGGGTCCCGCCTGCGGAGCCGGTGGTCCCGCCGCGGCCCGAGCCCGCTGAACGTACGGCTGTCGCCGCCGAGTTGGCCGAACGGATCGCTGCGGCGCTACCCGAGGGCGTGGTCCACACCGTCGGCTCGCGGCGGCTGGGCTGCCAGCTGGACGGCGGTGACCTGGACCTGGTGGCGGCCCTGCCCGGCCCGGCCGATCTGGAGGGCGTCCACGCCCGGGTGGCGGCCGCACTGCCGGAGGCGGGCCGGGTGCGCGAGGTGCGCGGCGCCCGGGTGCCCGGGTTGCGGCTGGAGGCGGGCGGGCTGACCGTCGACCTGGTCGTGGTGTTCACCGGTGAGCTCGAACCGGCCCGAGCCGTCGCCCGGCGCGCCGAGTTGGGCGAGGCGGCCGCGACCGCGCTGAGCGCGGTCACGGACGCCGAGGCGATCCTGACGGCGGTCGGTGAGCGGCACGGGCGTTTCGTCCGACTGGCCCGCGAGGTCAAGACCTGGGCGCGGGCGCGCGGCCTGGACTCCGCGCCGTTCGGCCAACTACCGTCGCTGGCCTGGTCGGTGCTGGCCGCGCGGACCGTCCTGGACACGGACGACACCGCCGAAGCCGCCCTGTTCCAGCGCTTCGCCGAGACCTGGGCCTGCTGGGACTGGCGCCAACCCGTCAGCCTGACGGCCGACTCCACGGACCGGTCCGCCGCTCCCCTGACCGTCCTCACCCCCTCCGCCCCCGTCCGCAGCTGCACCGGCCAGGTCGGCGCCGACGCCCGCGACCTGATCGCCGAGGAGCTCTACCGCGCCTGGGAGCTCGGCAGCGAGAGCCCCGACCCCTGGCCCGCCCTGCTCTCCCCGCCCCCGCTGCACCGCCGCCACGCCGCCTGGGCCGTGGTCACCACCGACGAGGAGTCCCTCGGCGCCGTCCGCGGCCGCCTCCGGGCCCTCCTCACCGCACTGGAGGAAGCCGGCGCCACCCACCTCCACGCCTGGCCCCGCCCCTATCGCAGCCGCGACGGCCGCACCCACTTCGCCATCGGCCTCGGCCCCACCCCACTGACCCGGGCCCGGCTCACCCCGGTCACCACCGCCTGGTCCCGAGGCCTCGCGGGCGTCCACGTCGACTACGCCGACGGCGGCGCCGTCCCGACACTCGTCGCGTCACCGTGAGAGGGCCTCGACTGAGCGCCCGGGCCGACCGGACGGTGCCCGCCTCCCCACGGCGGGGGAAGAAGTCCTCGCCGAACTCACGGATACCGGCCTCGGACACCTGCTGCGGAACCCTCTCCAGGGCGCTGAACCCGGCCGGCCGCAGTGCCCCCT
>NZ_JBHTTU010000163.1:3546-8309 GCF_042794375.1 Kitasatospora sp. NPDC056531
TACTTCCCTGCGCGGGGCCCCGCCGACGATGCTGATCGGCTGGGGGTCGAGGAGCGCCGTGACCCGCACCCGCGGGCCGGTCTCGATCTCCTCGCCGGTCGGCTCGCAGCGGAACCCGCTGCCGCAGGACTCCGCGCGGCCTTCTCGCACTCCTCGGCAGCGGCCGGCCCGGCTGGATCGAAGGCCGGCAGGCCCAGGGCCGAACCGTCTCGCACCCAGAGATCCACGTCGCCGCCGGCCTTGGCAGATCCGAAAATTTTATTGCGCAATTTTCCCTTCGGATCTACCGTGAGGCCATGCCCCAGCACCCCAAGCCCGAGCGGATCACCGACCTCTCCCGCCTGAAGGCGTTCACCAACCCGCTGCGCATGCAGCTCTACCGTCTGCTCTACGCCGCGGGCACCGCCACCGCCTCCCAGCTCGCCGAGCAGGTCGACCAAGCGCCGTCCCTGGTCAGCTACCACCTGCGCAAGCTCGCCGAGCACGGCTTCGTGACCGAGGCGGGCGCGCGGAGCGCCGACGGGCGGGAGCGGTGGTGGCAGGTGGCGTCCGAGGAGGGCTGGGGCTTCCGCGAGTCGGACCTCGCCGGTACGCCCGAGGGCGCGGCCGCCGTCGGCGCGGTCACCCGCGGCCTGGTCGACAGCCGCGCCGCGCAGTACCGCGCGTACCTGGACCAGGGCGCCGCCTGGGGCAAGGAGTGGACCGACGCGGCCTTCAGCTCCGAGTGGCTGCTAGACCTGACCCCGGCCGAACTCGCGGAGCTGGGCGATGAGTTGCAAGCGCTGTCGCGGCGCTGGCGGGAGCGCGGCAAGGCCGCCAAGGCCGCCGGCGACACCGAGGGCCGCGAGCACGTGTCCGTCCACCTGTACGGCTTTCCGTTCCGCCCCTGACGCGGACGTCCGTTTCCGTCACCGACCTGCTGGAGCCCGCCATGGCCACCGTGGAGACCGCACCGCCGATACGCCCCGACGCCCCCGCGCACCGCGACGCCAATGTGCTGCGCTGGCTCACCGCCTACACCGCCTCGCTGATCGGCGACAGCGTGTACTTCCTCGCCCTCGGCTGGTCCGCCCAGAAGGCCGCCGGGCCCACCGAGGTCGGTCTGGTGATGGCCGCCGGGGCGCTGCCACGGGCGGTGCTGATGCTCGGCGGAGGGGTCGTCGCCGACCGCCTCGACCCCCGCCGGGTGATCCTCGGCAGCGACACCCTGCGCTGCCTCCTGATCCTCTCCGTCGCCGCCACCATCGCCCTGACCACGCCCGCGCTCTGGCTGCTGGTCGTGGTGGCCCTGGTATTCGGCGCCGTGGACGCCCTGTTCGTCCCCGCCGTCGGCGCCCTGCCGCCCCGGATCACCAGCTCCGACCAGCTCGCCCGGGTCACGGGCCTGCGCTCCCTGGCGATGCGGCTGAGCCAGATCGCCGGCCCGCCGATCGGCGGCCTGGCCATGGGTCTCGGCGGCCCGGCCGCCGCCTTCACCGTCGCGGGCCTGCTCTTCGCCCTGTCCCTGCCACTGCTGCTGACGGTACGGATCCACCCGCTCGAAGCGCCGTCCGAACAGCCCCGGCCGGGCCGCAGCACCGGCCGCGCCGAACTGCTGGACGGGCTGCGCTACATCCGCCGCCACCGGCTGATCGGCCCGCTGGTCGCCGCCGGGGCGGTCTGCGAGCTCGGCCTCACCGGCACCCTCAACGTCGGCATGGTGCTCCTCAACGCCGAACGCGGCTGGGGCCCGTCCGGCTACGGCTGGATCGTCGCCTGCTTCGGCGCCGGAGCGGCCGCCAGCGCCGCCCTGCTCGCGATCGCCGGCTGGCTGCCCCGGGCGGGCCTGACCATGGTCGCGACGCTGCTGGCCGGCAGTGTGGGCGCGGCCGCCATGGCGCTGGTCCCGAGCCTGTGGACAGCCGCCCTGCTCGCGGCGCTGGTCGGGCTGAGCGCGGGCGTCTTCGGCAGCCTGGACAGCGCCCTCATCCAGACGTCCGCCGACCCCGCCTACCTCGGCCGGGTCACCTCCGTCGTGATGCTCACCATGGTCGGCCTGGCCCCGCTCAGTTACCCGGTGGTGGGCGCCGCGATCGACGCCTGGGGCGCGGCCCCGGTGTTCATCGGCTGCGGCGGCCTGTCCTGCCTGGGCGCGGCCTTCGCCTTCGCCTCGAAGGCGGTTCGGCGAGCGGAACTGCCCCGACGGTAGAGTCCACGCCCATGTGGGAGGAACTCGACGCGATCGACTGGGCGGGACTCAGGCACAACTACGGCTCCGCCACGGACGTCCCGAGCCTGCTGCGGCACTGCGCGCGCCCCGGCCGGGAGGACCCCGCGCAGGCCGCCGGCACCCTCGCCAATCTCCTGTTCCACCAAGGCGGTTGGGTCTGCTCAGCCGCGACGGCCGCGCTGCCGTTCCTGGTCCGGCTGGCCACCCGGTCGGGCGCCCCGACCGACCTCCCGGCCCGGCTCGAACTGCTGGACCTGATGACGGATCTGAGCAGCGAGGCCGTCCTCGTCGACGCGAAGTGGGTGGACGAGGGCTGGGCCGCGGCCTGGAAACGGGCCCTGCCCGAGCTGCTGGGCCTGGTGTCCGCCCCCGAGCCGGAGGTCCGCCGGGCCGCCGCAAGCCTGGCCGGCCGGTGCGGCAGCCCCGGCGCGCTCGTCCTGCCCACGCTGCTGACGCACTGGGACGCGGAGGAGGATCCCGCTACCCGCCTCGACTTGGTGATCGCCCTCGGCGCGGCCGTCGGGCGGGAGCCCGCCGGGAACCGCGCCGCCCAGACCCACGGCCTGCTGCACGAGCTGCTGGACCACCCGGAGCCGCAGCTGCGGCTGGCGGCCGTCCACGCGCTCGCCCCGACCGACCCCGAACTCGCAACGCGGCATCGGGACCTCGTCCTGGACGCGGTCCGTGCTCCCAGTGCGGCGTTGTGGCGGCAGACCGCCGGAGCGGGCTGCGGGGTCGTCGGCGTCCAGAGCTGGACGGCGGACCTGTACCCGGGTGCGTCCCCCGCCTACGTCCTCGGTCTGCTGGCCGACCACCCGGACCCGGAGCAGCGGGCCAGTGCGCTGGCCCTGGCGGGCGGGCTGCTCTCCCGTTGGCACTCGCCCGTGCCCGATCTGCTGCCGGGCATCGCCGCGCGCCTGGCCGACCCGGACACCGAAGTCCGTTTCCGGGCGGTCGAGTTGATCGCGTGCCTCGGTCCGGCGGCAGCCGCCCACGCCGACCCGGTGGCCGAACTGCTCGACGACACCGCCGCCCGGGCGGACCGTACGGGCGAGACCGTCGCCGACGCGGCCGTGTGGGCCCTGGCCCGGCTGAACGACCCGCGCTGCGTGCCCGTCCTCGCCGAACGGCTCACCGGCGGCCGGATCGGTTTCGGGACCGGTTCCGGGCACTCCCCCCGGTACGTCAACACCCACTGGGCCGAGCTCCCCGGCCTCCATGAGCTGCTGATCCCGCTGCGGGACCACGCCGAGGCGCTCGTCCCCGCGATCCGCGCCCGGCTGCGCGGCACGGACCGCCCCCAGCTGGTCCGCTCGCTCTGCCAGGTGCTCGAAGCCTGGGGCGCGGCCGCGAGGACCGCCGTACCGGACCTGCTCTCCCTGCTCGACGGCGAGAAGACCTGGACGCATGCCGCGACCGCGCTGGCGGCCATCGGTCCGGCGGGCGGCGCGGCACGCGAGTCCCTGCTCGCCCGCGCCACCGCCGGCGACCAGGACCCGGGCCTCGCGGCCTGGTCGTACTGGCGCGTCGGCGGCGAGCCCGGCCCCGCCCTCGCCGTCCTCGGCCCCGCCGCCACCGAGGGGCGGTTCCCCCACCCCGACCTGGGTCGCCTCGCCGATCTCGGGCCGCTCGCCGCCCCGTACGCGGACCGGCTGCGTTCTATGGTCGCCGAAGCCGACGACGACTGGGTCCGCGTCAGGGCCGCCCACGCCCTGTGGGCCATCGCCGGCGACACCGACCCCGCCGTCCCGGTACTCCTCGCCGTCTGCCGGCCCCTCACCCGGGGCGCCTACCTCCCGGTCATGCTGCCCGCCGTCCACCACCTCACCCGCATCGGCCCGGCCGCCCGCCCCGCCGCCACCGTCCTGGCCGAGGCCCTCACCCGCGACGACCGCCTCAGCACCTCCGCCGGATGGCGCGCCTTCGTCGACGACGAGACCATCCGCGCGGCCGTCACCGCCCTGGTCACGGCCACAACACCCCCGGCTGCCCCTGTGCCGACCCGTAACGGGGTGTCCGGCGAAAAAATCCGGTCCGAATCCGTCCGCCGTGTCGATCCGCGAGCGCGCCGTTCGACCTGGGACTGAGAGGGTCGAGAGACGACCCCGATCAAGGAGAAGGAGAGCGAAGATGGCGAAGTACATGCTGATCATGCGAGGCACGGACGAGTCCATGGCGAAGATGATGGAGACGCCCTTCGAGGAGATGCTCGAAACCATCGGCCGCTTCAACGACGAGCTGATCCGGGCCGGCGTGCTCGTCGCCGCCGAGGGCCTGGACGACCCGTCCCAGGGCGTGGTGGTCGACTACAGCGGGGAGACCCCGGTGGTCACCGACGGGCCGTACGGTGAGACGAAGGAGTTGTTCGGCGGTTTCTACGTGCTCGACGTCGCCTCGAAGGAGGAGGCCGTCGAGTGGGCCAAGCGGCTCCCGGCGATCCCCGGCTCGAAGTGCGAGATCCGGCGCGTGCCGGGCATCGACGAGTTCCCGCAGGACAACGAGTGGATCGTCAAGGAGCGGGCGTGGCGCGAGCGGACCGGCCAGCTGTGACGTC
>NZ_JBHTTU010000163.1:8319-8639 GCF_042794375.1 Kitasatospora sp. NPDC056531
CCGCCGATCGCAGAGGGGGCGTGGCGGCCCTTCGAGGCCGTCTGGCGGATCGAGTCGGCGCGGATCGTCGGTGCGCTGGCCCGCTACACGGGGGACTTCGCGCTCGCCGAGGACGTCGCACAGGAGGCGCTGGCGGAGGCGCTCGTCACCTGGTCGCGCGACGGCGCGCCGGCCAGTCCGGTGGGCTGGCTGCTGGCGACCGCCCGGCGGCGGGCCATCGACACCTTCCGCCGCAAGTCGGCACTGGACGAGCGGTACGCCGCGCTCGCCGGACAGCTGGCGGACGGGGAGTTCAGCTCGGGCGCGGCGGCCGCGCCCGA
>NZ_JBHTTU010000164.1:0-8594 GCF_042794375.1 Kitasatospora sp. NPDC056531
AGCCGGGCGAGCGAGGGGCCGAGGGAGGAGTAGAAGCCGCCCAGCGCCCAGGCGGCGACGACGCCGGGTGCGACGAGCGCCATGGCCGGCCGGGAGGCGGGGGTGACGGTGATCGCGGGGCGCAGTGAGCGCCAGGCGCCGGGGTGGGGGCGGGCGGTCTCGGGGGTGCGCAGGACTGCGGCGGCCTGCGCCGTGAAGAGCAGGAGCAGCAGCAGGTAGACGGTGCGGGTGGGGGCGGGGGCGTACTGCACGAGGGCGGTGGCGGCCAGCACGCCGACCGCCATGCCGGCCACGGGGGTGATGCCGTTGGCGGCCGCCGCCCGGCCCGGGCGGCCGGGGTCCTCGAAGTCGAGCAGGGCGGCTCCGGCGGCACTGGTGGCCACGCCGGTGGCCAGGCCCTGCAGGATCCGGGCGGCGATCAGCACCGGCACCCCCTGGGCGGTGGCGAAGACGGCCATCGCGACGCTTTCCGCCAGCAGCGCCCCGGCGAGGACCGGGCGCCGGCCCAGGTGGTCCGAGAGCGTGCCCGCGGTCAGCAGTGCCACCAGCAGTGCGAGCGCGTAGGCGCTGAACACGACGGTCAGCGTCATGGCCGAGAAGTGCCATGCGGCCTGGTAGAGCGCGTAGAGCGGGGTCGGTGCGCTGGAGGCAGCCAGCAGGCCGACCAGGACCGAGGCGTGGAGCCGGAAGGCACCGTGGTGGCTCAGCAGGGGCAGGCGGCGGGGGTGGGGCGGCAGGGCTGTGACGCTGGTCATGGAAGCACCTCTGAGCCTTAAGGCGAATGCTTTGCATTAAGCACTCTAGGCCCGCGCCACCTTGGAACGCAAATATTTAGCTTTTAGGCGGCGAGAGGGGTGCGCCGCGGCCGAGCACCGCCGCCACCAGATGGCCGGCGTAGGCCGCAGACAGGTCCGAGGGGCGGAACAGGATCCGATACATCAGGGGGGCGACGACGACGTCCAGCAGGGTCTCCACGTCGGGCACGGCCTCCCCGCGCCCGGCCGCGCGCACGCCGATGGCCTTCAACTGCTCGGCGGCGTAGTCGGAGCACCGAGCCGCGTTGCCCTGCCCGGGGTCGCCCAGCAGGGCGTCGCGGATGTACGTGCGGCCCGCCGTCGAGGACATCTCCTCGGCGAACTGCACCGTCCACGCCTCCAGGTCCGCCCGCAGGCTGCCGTGGTCGACCGGCGGGGAGTCGGGGCGCAACCGCTCGACGGCCACGTCGGACAGCAGTTCCCGCAGATCCCCCCAGCGCCGGTAGATGGTGGACGGCGTCACTCCCGCACGGGCGGCGATCAGCGGCACGGTGAGCGCATCCCGCCCCGCCTCCGCCTCCAGATCACGGACGGCCTGGTGCACGGACTGCTGGACGCGGGCGCTACGCCCGCCGGGGCGTGTGGTCGTTCGGGCACTCATGCACACAGCTTAATGCGAAGAAGTTGCGTCAGGCTGGACATCGACCTGGCCGGACCGCCACGAGAGCTTGTGCCACGGGTCGAGGTAGGGGCCGTGCTCGTGGCGCACCTCCGCCTCGCAGCAGGGGGTAAGCGCCCAAGGCGAAGGCGAAGGCCACCGATTCGCTCGACGTGAGGCGGTAGTCCACCGCGACCGGCGAACCGAGGGACAGTCCCGCCAGCACCCGAGCGCCGGCTTCACGGCCGAGCAGCACGGTACTTCCGGTGGGGATCGGGCCGCTGCCCGGGGCGGCGGAGACCGCCACCACCCGGTCATGGCGGATCGTCACCTCCCAGGTGTCCGCGGTGCAGGGGGCCTGACGCGGCGGTGGCGACCTTGAGGACGCCGAGCGCGGCGAGGACGTCCGCGCTCACCGGATTCAGTGGCGGGCCACTGACCTGCTAATATTCTTCTCACCGCGAGGGAGATGATTCCTCGCCAGGCGTCAGCGGTGCTACCAGAGCACGCCCTACTTTCAGTAGGGAGAGTCCGTGCAACCCGGGCCTGGCGCTCCACTGTCGGACGAGGTCCGGTGCCCACCCAGGTGCCGGACCTCGTCGGCGTATTGCGGGCCGTCTGCGGGTCAGGACGGTGGCGGCCTCCGGCGGCCGACTTCCGATGCAGGCACGCCTGCGCCCCGACCCTCCGCCAAGTGCTGCCGCGGCCTCAGCACCACCCCCACCGAGAAGGCCGCGCTCACCGAGATGCCCTGCTGCCGGCACCTGCTGGCGGACGCCCTTACGAGAAGCGGGGCGCCGACCCGCCCGGTGGCGGGCAGGTCGGCACTGGCGGTGGGTGTTGCGATCAGGACGTGGCCGTCGGCGGGAGGATCTGCACGGTCGACTGGGCGCCGCAGCTCGTCGTTCCCCGGAACGGGGTGGCGCCCTCGTTGACGAACACGCACGGGCTCAGTTGCGTGGCACCGGTCGGCGTGGCGGCGTCGTAGGAGACGCGGACCCGGGTGACGGTCGTCTCGCCCGCACGGATGCCCGAGTCGTGGCCCTGGAGGTAGACGCCGACCGGGTCGCCCGGGATCCCGTCCGACACCTTCTCCAACACGCGCCACGAACCGTCCGCGTCGCGGACCTGCACCGTCGCGTGCGGGTCGGTGAACAGGACGTTGCCGAGGTTGACGTAGTCGGACGGTGTCGAGTCGTCCAGGACGGCATCGAACTCGATCGGGTCACCGCCGGCGACCGCCGCGTCCGGCACCTCGGACAGCGACGTGGCCAGCGGCTCGGCCTTGATCGTCCTGGTCTCCTGGGCCAGTCCCGCCCAGGAGCCGTCGAGCGCGACCACCCCGGAGTGCAGCTTGACGGACTGGAAGCCGCCGTTGGACGCCCCGTCATGGGGCAGGCCCATCGGGGCGCCGATGCGCAGGGCCACAGCGACCTCGCCGCCGGCCGGGACGGTCACGCCGTCGGGCAGCAACCCGCTGTAGGTGACGTTGTTGTCCCCCCAGTGGAACTCCAGCGGAAACGCCTTCCAGGTGCCGTCGGCCGGGTCCTTGTAGTCGATGGTGATCGCGTGCTCGGGCGTGCCGAGGTCGCTGGTGGTGTCGAGCTCCAGGCCGTACGTGGTGGTCTGGGTGCCCGTGTTGGTGATGGTCTCGGTGAACTCCACCGGCCGGCCGGCGAATCCGATCGAGTCCGGGGCCTCGACGGAGAGCGTGGCCTGCGGCACCCCGTCCGCGAAGGCGGCGGGTGCGGGCAGGGCGAGTGCCCCGCAGAGCACGGCGGCCCCCACGGCCGCGGCGGCCACCGCGGTACGGCGAGCAGGACGACGGATACGGGCGATGGACATGGTTCCCCCCTGGAACGTGACTACGGGAAGCCGAAGGACGGCTCAGAACACGACTGATGATCGATCGGGTCCGCGAGCGGACCGGCCGCCGAGAGCACCGTGCTCCCAACGCGGCCGCCCCCCGCTGCCCCTCACCCTTGAAGACGTGTGGAACGCCCCGGGGTTGCAGGTGACTCCGAGGAAATTTTCCGGGCCGGGAATCGGACCAGGAGGGGCCGCGGCCTCGAACTCGACCGCCCGAGTGCCGGCGGCCGCATCACCAAGGCGCCCTCCGGTGGTGAATGCGCTGACAGAAGCCCGGTCGACCGGGCCGAACCCGGGCTGAAACGCTCGCAGTTGACGGACGGGAGAGGCATGCCCCTGGTCACCGGGCCGACGCCGGCCAACACCCGCGACCGTACCCTGCCCCCCGCCGCCCTCGACCGCTTCACCGCCCTCGAACCGAGCCCAGGCCGTACGGTCCGAGGACCTTCGCGGGGCGGGCGCTCCGGGGTTTCCCGGGGTGCCCGCCCTTTCGCACTCGTGCGTGCAAGATCCGTCACAATCTCATCAACTTCTTAAGGAAATATTCAGAATCTGGATGGATTTGCCCCGAATTATCGTGATCATCACCCGCGGTGATCTTGCTTATGCTCCGGATCGCTTCGACCAAGAGTGAGTCAAGGAGCCCCCATGCATGTTCCAAGACGGACCCTCGCCGGTCCGCTGTCCCTCGCGGTGGCGCTGTCGCTGTCGCTGGTCGGCGGAGCGCCGATCGCGTTCGCGGCCAAGCCGCAGCCCAAGCCCTCCCCCGGCAAACCGCCGACGGCGGCCGCCCTCGACCCGACCGGCAGCATCGCCGCCGCCCGGGTCGCCGCGCGCACCACCGGCCAGCGCGTCGAGGCGGTGTCCGAGCGCAGCGAGGTGTCCACCACCTGGGTCAACCCGGACGGCACGCTCACCACCGAGCTCGCCGCCGGACCGGTGCGCTTCCTGCGCGACGGCGCATGGACCGACGTCGACCTGACACTCAAGCGGGCGCCCGATGGCTCGGCGGCCCCCGCCGCACACCCGCACGCGATGAAGCTGGCCGGCCCCGGCGGCAAGCGGCCCCGCACCCTCGCCGAGTCACAGGCCATCACCGCGCCCGCCGCCGCGGAGCCCGCCCGCACCCTGGTGTCGCTCGGCTCCGGCGACGACGAGCTGGCGCTGGAGTGGAAGGGCGGCCTGCCCGCACCCGAGCTGGACGGCCCGCGCGCCGTCTACCGGGACGCCATCGGCGACGGCGACGGGGACCTCGTCGTCGAGGCCAACCGGAGCGGCTTCGAGCAGTTCGTCACGCTCAAGAAGCGCCCTGCGAACGGGGGTTACTCGTACACCATGCCGTTCCGGGCCAAGGGCCTGAAGGCCGTGGCCCAGCCGGACGGCGGCGTGCTGTTCACCGACCGGAAGAACGGGCGGAAGCGCGCCGTGCTGCCCGCGCCGGTGATGTGGGACGCCACCACCGTGACCGGGTCGAGCGAGCACCCCCGGCAGGCGAAGGTCGACCTCAAGGTCGTCCAGCACGGTGACGACGTCGACCTGGTCTTCACCCCCGACGCCGCCTTCCTGGCCGACCCGGCCACCGCCTACCCGGTGACCGTCGACCCGTCCACCACCGGGCTCGGCAACGCCCTCGACACCCGGGTCCAGAAGGGCGAGACGGTCGACTGGTCGGCCGACGTCGAGCTGTACTGGGGCAACCCCGGCACCAAGAACGCCGACGGCAGTTCGCGCGAGGCCCGTTCGCTGATCAACTGGAACACCTCCTCGATCGCGGACGCGCTGGTCCAGAACGCCACGCTGTCGCTGTACAACATCCACTCCGGCAACACCGACTGCCTGCCCTACACCTGGGATGTGTGGGACACCGGGCTCGCCTCCACCGCCTCGCGCTGGACCAACCAGCCGGCCTGGAACGCCAAGAAGGCCAGTTCCACCGAGACCAAGGGCCGCGACAACTGCGGCGGCGACGGCTGGATCACCGCCAACGTGACCGACCTCGTCCAGACCTGGGCCTCGGCGAGGAACCAGGTCTCCGGGATGGGCCTGCGGGCGCCCGACGAGGTCAGCACCAAGTACTGGAAGGAGGTGAACTCCGCCAACGCCGCCACCAACGTGCCCAAACTGACGGTCAACTACAACTACCGTCCGCGCACCGGCACCAAGCAGGAGGCCGGTCCGCCGTTCCTCCAGGACGGCACCGGCACCTGGCGGGTCGACACCACCACCCCGGTGCTGCGGGACACCTTCGTCGACCCCGACGGCGACAAGGTGACCGGCACCTTCCAACTGGTCGACGCCATCTCCGGCGCCCAGGTCGGCAACGTCAACGTCTCCGGCTACGTGCCCAGCGGCACCCCCGCCGAGGTCACCGTGCCGGCGGGCCTGCTCCAGTACGGCCACACCTACCGGTTCCGCACCTCGCCCTACGACGGCCTGCACTACAACCTGGGCTGGTCCGCCTGGTCCACCTTCAGTGTCAGCCCGCTGCCGGACGTGCCGGGCCAGCTGCAGACCGGCGCCCAGCAGACCCTCACTCCGGTGCTCTCCGCCCTGGTCACCAACCCCAACCAGGGCCGGATCCGGACCGAGTTCGTACTCAAGGGCCGCAGCGGCCAGCCGCTGCCGACCTCGATCGCCCCGGTGTGGGCGGAGAGCGGCACCCGGGCCTCCGTCCAGCTGCCGGACGGCGCGGTGACCGACGGCGGCGACTACACCTGGGCTGCACGCGCCTGCGCCGCCGTCGGCTGCTCCGCGTGGACCGCCGACCAGCCGCTGGCCGTCCGCGTCCAGGCCCCGGCGGTCCCGCCCGCGCCGACCACCGTGGTCCTCACCGGCCCCGCCCTCGCGGACGCCTCGGAGGCCACCGTCGGCGGCGGCTGCGACACCGGCACGTGCCCGGCCGCCGACCCTGCCGAGCTGCGGATCGGCACCACGCCCGACGGCAGCAGCTGGACCGGCTGGCTCAAGCCCGACCTGTCGGCCGTCCCGGTCGGCTCCCGGGTGATCGGCGGCAAGCTCGCACTGACCCGCTCGGACTGCGCGGCCGGTACCGCCGGCTGCGACGAGACCGCCGTGGACGTCTTCCAGCTCGGCAGCGCCTGGGCTCCCGGCCAGGGCGGTGCGGCGCTGACCACGGCCGCCGGCGCCGAGAGCTACGCCTCCGCCGCCAAGCTGCCGGAGACCGACCTGTCCGCGCTGGTCGGCTCGTGGATCGAGAAGGGCGAGGCCTACGGCCTGGCGCTGCGTCCGCCGGCAGGCTGGACCGGCGCGGCCCGCTACTTCTCGGCCACCGCCGCCGACGCGGCGCGGCGGCCCAAGCTGACCCTCGACTACCTGGCGCCGACCGCACCGGGCGCGGCCGAACAGGTCACCGCCGTCGGTGGCGACGCCGCTCTGGTCGCCACCTGGAACGCCCCGGCCGACCGTGGTTCGGTCGGCGACGTCGGCTACACCGTCCGGGTCGAGACCTCGGCCGGCGTCCCGGTCCAGGAGGTCACCACCGGCGACCTGCGGGCCACGTTCACCGGCCTGGACAACGCCCGCTCGTACCGCGCGGTGGTGACCGCCAGGAACAGTTACGGCACCGCCGCCCCGATCGCCTCGACGGTGGTCCAGGGCACGCCGACGGCCGGCGGCCCGAACCAGTACCGCGGCTACGTGCAGGAGTACCTGGACGCCCGCAACAAGATCAAGATGAAGGCCGGGTTCACCGCGCCGGACGCCGCCGCCGAGGCTGCGCACGGCACCGTCTTCGTCGACTTGCTGGCCACCCAGGAGGCCTCGCTGGTCGCCAACCGCGAGGCGCTGGCGACCCAGAACCAGCTGTACACGGCCGCGGCGGTCACCCTGACCGACGTGGTGGTCGACCAGCAGACGGCCGGCAAGGTCGTCGTACGGGCCACCGTCAAGGACTCGGTGATGATCCGGTCGGGCGGCGTGGACTCGCCGACCGAGAGCGTGGACGCGAAGCGGTTCGAGTTCACCGTCGGCACCGCCGCGGTCCTTGTCTCCGAGGCCGACGACCTCGCGGCCCAGCAGCAGCTGTCCTCCTCCGCGGCCGCGCAGGCCCAGGTCGAGGTGGCCGACGCCGCGCAGCCCGACCCGGCGGACGCCCAGAAGGCCGTGCCCCTGGACGCCAACGGCTTCCCGGTCCAGCCGGCGCAACCGGCCGCCGGCGCCGTCCAGGCCGGGTACAACTACAACGGCACCGCCGACTGGGCCCGCCGCAACGTCAACATCGGCTGGGACTTCCCCCAGGACTGCACCAACTTCGTCTCCAAGGCCCTGTACTACGGTGGCGGCATGCGCACCCGGTACGGCTTCAAGACCTGGGACGGTGCCTGGTGGACCAACGACTACTGGTTGTTCGGCTGGCACAAGAACCGCAGCTACACGTGGGCCGGCGCGGCCAACCTGCACCGGCACCTGCTGAACTACCGGTACTCGACCTGGCTGCGCTGGACCTCCGAGGCCCGCCCGGGTGACGTGGTGTTCTTCAAGTGGCGCGACGAGCCGCGGATCAACCACGCCGCGGTCGTGGTCAGCTGGGGCGCCCAGATGGAGCTGCGCCAGCACGGCCGGAAGGGCGTCACCACCCTGAACGAGGTGCTGTCCTACTACCGGCAGAAGGGCGAACCGATCGAGTGGTTCGTCGTCGTCCGTCCGCTCGGGACCAACTGATGGCGGCGGGGCGGCCGGTGACGGCCGTGCTGGCGGCCGCGCTCTCGGCCGCCCTCCTGGCCGGCTGTTCGAGCGGCGCCGAGGAGGCCCGGCTGGAGCACTCGGCCGACTATTCCGCCCATCCGCACCTGAAGGTCACCGGCTACCCCGTGCCGGAGACGCTGGGCCTGGTACAGCAGATGGTGTGGCGGCTGGCCGACGGCTCCGCGGACCGGTTGGTGAAGCTGGCCGCTGCGGAGGGCACGGCCGCCGAGCGCCGGGCGGCGGCCGAGGAGTGGGTCCGCGCCTACGGGCCGGGAGCCGCCGGGGAGGTCACCGCCGACTTCGGCGACGACCCGGCGAACCGGCAGACCGTACGGCTCACCTTCCACGGGACCGGCCAGGTGAAGGAACTGACGCTCCGCATGGACGGTCGTGACGGCGGGGGCGGCTGGCGGTTTCTGCTGACCTGATCCCGCCGGGGCGGCCGGTCGTGACCCGGACGCGGAAACGAACGGGCGGGCGCTCCTCCACGGAGTGCCCGCCCGTTCGACGCGCGGCGAAGCCGAAGGTGTCGCGCGCCGACCGGTTCGACGCCGGCCGAGGAGCGGTCCGAGGAGCAACGCGGGCGGCTGGAGGCCCTCGGGGTGGCC
>NZ_JBHTTU010000165.1:0-4368 GCF_042794375.1 Kitasatospora sp. NPDC056531
CCCTGCGCGACCTGCTGCTGCCCGTCCCGGCCGGCTACGAACTCGGCCCGGACCAGGGCGGCTACGGCAACGACAACGAGTACGGCACCGGGCAGCTGGCCGACGAGCTGGAGGCCGACCTCCAGGAGATCCCCAAGGACAAGCGCGAGAAGCTCCGCTCCTACTGGGAGGGCCTGCACATCAAGGGCACCGGCGTACGGACCTACCGCAGCAGCGGGGACGACCTGGTGATCGGGCTCCGGCTGCGCCAGTTCAACCAGCAGGAGGTGCAGAAGATCAACGAGTACACCGCGGTGTTCACCGGCGACACCGGCATCTTCCGCGTCGGCCCGCAGATCCCCGGCCACCCCGAGGCGCACTGCTACCTGATGCCGGCGCCGCCGTCCGCGCCGATCGACCACCTGGAGTGCTCGGCCGCCGAGGGCGACCTCCTGGTGGTCATGGAGACCGAGGGCGTGGCACCGCTGCCCAAGGACAAGATCGTCGCTCTCTTCACCCTGCAGCTCGACCGCCTCGCCCTTCCGGGAGCGTCCGCATGACCGACCAGCCCGCCGCGCCGCAGTCCGTGCCGGACCCGACCGCCCCGGCCCCCGCCTCCGCCGAGGCCCCGGCTCCCGCCGCGACCCCGGCAGCCCCCGAGGCGCCGGAGGCCGGCGAGGCCCCCGAGGCCGCGCAGACCCCCGGAACCCAGGAGCCCCTGGAAACCCAGGAGCCCCTGGAAACCCCTGAGGAGCAGGCCGCTCGGCGCAACCGCCGCCGCAAGGCCGCCGTGCGCTGGAGCTGCGCCGTCCTGGTGTTCGCCCTCGCCGGCACCGGCGCCGCGATGGCCGTCACCACCCCCGAGCGCACCGACATCCCGGGCCTGGCCACCGCGAACGACGGCCGCTACACCTTCCCGCCCCTGACCCTGCCGCCCCTGCCCTCGGGCAAGGCCGCGCCGGACGCCAAGGGCAAGGTGCTGCACTACGCGGACCTGCGCTACCTGCTGCTGCCCGCTCCCAAGGAGGCCGGCGGCTCCCTGACCGCGCCGGTCTTCCCGGTGCCCACCGCGACCCCCTCGGCGTCCTCCTCCGCCACGTCCTCCGCCGAACCCTCGGCGAGCGCGAGCCCGACCACCCCCACGGCCTCCGCCGCCCCCTCCGCGCCCGCCGGGACGGCCCTCGCCTCCTGGGTCCCCTGCGACGCGATCGCCGCCGAGCAGAGGGACCCGGCCAAGCTGCGCGTGCTGCTCCTGCAGAACGCGTGCCGGGCGGCCACCGTCCGGGAGTGGACGGCCTCCGACGGCACCCGCACCCAGATCCGGCTGCTGCGCTTCGGCTCCACGGCCGAGGCCTGGAACACCTTCTCCAGCCCGCGCACGGACATCCCGGCCAAGGCCGCGCCCGACGCGAAGACCGCCCCGCACGGCGACTGGGACACCGTCGACGGCGTCGACGTGACGCTCAAGGAGTCCCCGGCGACCGCCGGCCAGGGGGTGCCGACCACCCGCCTGGCGTACCTGTCCGCCTCCGACGTGGTGGCCGTGGTCACCATGACCAACACCCAGGGCGTCCCCGCCGCGGCCTTCCGCCAGGTCGTCACCCTCCAGTCCGACCTGCTCGCCTGACCGCTCCTCGGGCCCCGGGCCTCGCCCTTCCCCCCTCACGCCCGCCCGTCGGCCACCCGGCCGACGGGCGGTCGCGTCACCGGGCCCTGGGGGAAGGGCACTTCGCTTCCGCCGCGCCTGCCGGATAGAGACGAAACGGTGACAAATCCGCGATGGATCCCTTGCCGATTCCCCGGCCCCCGGGGCTACGATCATCGGCGCCCGTGGACAACACACCACACCATCGGGCCATCAGACATGGGGGATCGGCAGATGAGCACACCGGGACCGGGCGGATTCGCGGTCAACCACGACGCGTTGGACAAGGCGCACGGCACGCTGGTCAACCTGGCCCACGACTGCCCCACCGCCGGCGCGGTCGCGAACGACGCGACCGGGACGGCCGTCACCGCGCTCAAGGGCTGGACCAGCGCCGGGGCACTGAAGGACTCGCTGGACGAGTGGCACCAGCAGGTCCAGCAGCTGACCGGCCGGCTGAACGCCAACGCCGCCGCGATGCAGGGGACTTCGTTCAACTACCGCAACACCAACCTGTCCATCGCCCAGTCCCTCCAGGTGCAGTGACCATGCTCGGATACGAGGACGTACTCGACGCCAACCCCGACGCCCTGTCCGCCGCCGCCACCCAGTGGCGCGCGATGGCCGCGCGCTTCCACACCATGCAGACCACCATGGAGCAGGACGTGCTGGGCGGGACCGGCGCCGGCCCCGGGACCGGCGAGTGGTGGACCGGCACCACCGCCAGCCTGGCCAACGCCCAACTCCTCGCCACCAAGGGCCAGATCGTCGACGCCCAGACCGAGGCCAACGCGATGGCCTCGCTGCTCGACGAGGCGCACACCGACTTCGCCGCGGCCCAGAAGCAGACCCGCGACGCCGCCGACGGCGCGGTCAAGGACGGCTTCAAGGTCACCGGCACCGGCACCGCCGTGTTCGACGAGAGCACGCTCGACCCGGCGACCCGCCAGGCGCTGCACCACGACCCCGAGGCCCGGCAGTCGTACGAGGACGCCGCCGACAAGTGGACCAAGGCGATAGCCGCCGGCGTCCAGGCCGCCACCCGCGCCGACGAGCGCATCGCCGCGGCCCTGCGCAGCGCCTCCAAGGCCGACAACCTGCTGGACACCACCTTCAACGGCAAGGCGGTGGGCGGCGGGGACGCCGGCGACGCGCAGCAGGCCTACGACCTGGCCACCAACCTGGACAGCCTCGACCCCGGCCAGCTCTCGCAGCTGCAGGACCTGATGAAGGACAAGGCGGACCACCCCGGGTTCTCCCAGGCGCTGCTCGACAAGCTCGGCCCGGACGGCATGATCAAGCTGGCCCAGAAGCTGGGCAGCCCGAGCGACGACAAGAAGGCCGCCTACACCGACCTGCAGGGCGGCCTCACCCATGCCCTGGCCTCCGCCACCCAGGACACCAACACCGACTTCTATCGCCGCTGGCGCCAGGGCGTGAAGGACGCCGGCTACCACAACTACGGATCCAACACGGACCCGGTGTACGGGTACCAGGTCCTCACCACCCTGATGACCAAGGGCGACGGCAAGTACTCCGCCCCGATGCTCGCCGACCTGGCCGACGACATCACCGAGACGGAGAAGAAGCACCCCGACGCGTGGAGCTACAAGGCCGGCCACAGCGGTGACCCGCTGGGCGCCGACCCGCTGGACAACGTGCTGTCCGTCATGGGCCGCGAGCCGGATGCGGCCACCGCCTACCTGGACCCGAACTCGGGCGGCGGCAACCAGCACCTGCACTACCTGCTCAAGGACCGCAAGTGGCCGGACGGTTGGATCGCCAACCCCTACGCCGGCGTGGTCAAGGCCCCGGACCCGCTGTCCCAGAGCGGTCTGGGCGCGGCGCTGGAGGCCGCGACCACCGGCCAGCCGGCCGGCGCCCCGCACACCGGGCAGCACACCGAGGCGCAGGCCCGGATCATGCACGACACCATCACCACCCTGGACGAGGGCCAGGGCGGCAACAAGATCAAGGACACCCTGCGCCAGCCGCTGGCCAACGCCCTGGCGGACTACACCAACGACACCCACGAGATCTTCAACGGCCGCAACTCCCAGTACACGGACCACGGCAGCTCGGTGTGGACCGACGGCAACGGCACGGTGCACATGGGCGTCGGCGAGGACAGCCTGGTGCGCGTCATGCGCGGCCTGTCCGACAACCCCGACGCCTATGCCACCCTGCACAAGGCCGAGAGCGCGAAGATCGCCCAGGAGCTGTCCTCGATCGGGCCCAACCCCTCGCAGAACGACATCCAGGACGTGATGAACAAGGGCGCCGCGAGCCTGGGCGTCTACGACGCGATCCGCGCGGACGTCGCGATGGGCCAGCGCGACGACGCCAACCTCCAGGCCGACTGGAAGGCCAAGGTCGCGTACCACGTCATCGGCGCGCCGCCGACCCTCATCCCGTGGGTCGGCGACAGCGCCCAGCGCCTGGTCGACACCTGGGCCTGGGAGTGGGACAACCAGATGAAGGACCACAACAACAGCGTCGCCAACGCCCAGATCTCCGACACCTACCTGGACGCCAACAACGAGATGACCCACCTGGTCAGCGGCTGGGCCAAGGACCGCGGCATGGACCCGGACAGCAGCATGATCCACGTCGTGGAGGACGCCTCACACGACCGCCGCTCCACCAGTGCCACCACCGCCGGCCACTTCCTCGGCCGCGGCAACGCCTGACCCGCACCCCGACCGGCCGGCGCCGCCCCGACCCGCCGCGGCCGCCGGCACCCC
>NZ_JBHTTU010000165.1:4378-8505 GCF_042794375.1 Kitasatospora sp. NPDC056531
CCCCAGCTCCCCCCCCCCCCCCCTCCCTCCCCCCCCCGCGGCCGTCGTACGGGTGCCGTCAGGCGCGGTGGTACTGGACGGGGGAGTGGACCTCGCCGCCCAGCTCGGCGGCGGCGTGGCGGGCCCAGAAGGGGTCGCGCAGCAGAGCGCGGCCGATCAGGACGGCGTCGGCGCGGCCGGAGGCGAGGATGTCCTGGGCCTGGGCGGGGTCGGTGATCAGGCCGACGGTGGCGACCGGCAGGCCGGCCTCGCCGCGCACCGCCTCGGCGAAGGGCACCTGGAAGCCGGGCGCGGCCTCGATCAGGGCGTCGGGGACGAGGCCGCCGGTGGAGACGTCCAGCAGGTCCACGCCGTGCGCCTGGAGCTCCTTGGCGAGGCGGACGGTGTCCTGCGAGGTCCAGCCCTCGCGGCCGTCCTGCGGGTTCTCGGTGAGCCAGTCGGTCGCGGAGACGCGGAAGAACAGCGGCAGCTCCTCGGGCCACACCGCGCGCACCGCGTCGACGACCTCCAGGGCGAAGCGGATGCGGCCCTCGAAGGAGCCGCCGTAGGCGTCGGTGCGGTGGTTGCTCTGCGGGGAGAGGAACTGGTGGATCAGGTAGCCGTGGGCGCCGTGGAGCTCGATGACCTGGAAGCCCGCGTCGAGCGCGCGCCGGGCGGCGTCGGCGAACTTCCGCACGATCCCGTGGATCTGATCCACCGTCAGCTCGTCCGGGGTGCTGTGCTCGGGGGAGAAGGCGGCGGCGCTGGGGGCGAGCGGCCGCCAGCCGTGCTCCTCGTCCGGGGTGAGGGCGCGTCCGCGGTCCACCCAGGTCCGCTCGGTGGAGGCCTTGCGCCCGGCGTGGCCGAGCTGGACGGCGGGGACGGCGCCCTGCTCCTTGAGGAAGGAGGTGATCCGCCGGAAGGCCTCGGCCTGGGTGTCGTTCCAGAGGCCGAGGTCGTACGGGCTGATGCGCCCCTCGGGGCTGACCGCGGTGGCCTCGACGATGATCAGCCCGGTGCCGCCGGCGGCTCGCGCCGCGAGGTGGGTGAAGTGCCAGTCGTTCGGGACCCCGGCGGCCTCGCCGGTCGGCGCGGCGCTGTACTGGCACATCGGCGGCATCCAGACCCGGTTGGGGATGGTCAGTTCCCGCAGGGTGTACGAGCTGAAGAGGTTGGTGCTCATCGGATCTCCCGGTGGGGTCGGCGGCGCCGGAGCGGGCAGGGCCCCGATTTTGATTGCAGGTGCAACTTCTAGATACAACAATAGTTGCGCACGACGATAAATTTCAAGAGTGCAGGAGACCCCGGGCCCGGGCGGCCAGGCCGTCGGCGCCGCACTGGGCGGCCAGCTCCAGACCCCGGGTGAGCGCGGCCCGGGCGGCCGGGCCCGCGCCCAGCGCCTCCCCCAGGTCGACCAGGGCGAGCGCGTGCTCGTAGCGGGCGGGCGAACGCTCCAGGTGCCGGACCGCCTCCGCCAGCAGCTCGGCCGCGCGCGCCCGCCCGTGCACCGCGGCGCCGAGCCGCAGAGCGCTGCCGATGGCCGAGTCCGTCCCGGACTCCCGGGCCCGGCGGACCGCCTCCTCGGCGAGGCCACGGGCCCGCTCCGGCTGGTCGACGGCCACCGCGCGGGCCAGGTGCCCCAGCCACGGCGCCCACACCGTGTTGCGCCACCCGCGCGCGTCCAAGGCCGCGCCCGCGGCGGCCAGCGCCTCGGCCGCGCCCGACGCGTCGCCCCCGGCCAGCAGCAGACGGCCGTACAGTGTGCGGGCGTCCGGCAGCACCATCACCGTCGGGTACGGCGGCCCGAAGGCGTGCTCGCGCGCCAGCTCCAGGGCCTCCTCCAGCCGGCCGCGCGCCGCCAGGGTCTCGGCCAGCGCCCCGACCGCGTCCCAGTGCAGCGGGGTGCCCGGGCCGATCCGCTCGGCGATGCGCAGCGCCCGGCACAGGTAGTCCTCCGCCTCGACGAGAGCGCCGCAGCGGAACCGGAGCATGCCGGTCAGCAAGTAGGCGAAGCCGAGATGGCCGCCGCTCCACCCGGCCACCTCGTAGGCGCGCACCGCCTCGGTGAACAGCTCCTCCGCCCGGTCGACCCGGTCGGCGTACAGATAACTGATGCCCAGGACCCCGGGCAGCTCGAAGCCCCACGTGGTGTTGGTCCAGCCCAGAGCACGCGGCAGCCGCCCGCCCGGCAGCGCGGACTCCGCCAGCGCGATCGCCTCCGCGCGGTCGACGCCGCGCAGCGTGAGGTCCCAACAACGCAGCACGGCCACCGCGTGAGCCAGGCCGTCGTGCTCGAACACGGCCTCACCCGGGGCCGCCCCGTCCTCGACGGTGTCGGCGAAGGCCAGGCCGACCGTGCCCAGCATCCGGGCGAACTCCGCGAGCCGCCGGGAGCGGCCCGGGCCGTCCTCGTCCTCGAACCGGAACGCGGCGAACATGAAGTGGGCGACCTCCAGCCGAAGCCGCCCCGGCCCGGGCCGGGTGCGCGACGCCTCCTCGGCACACAGCGCGGCCGCCTCACCGAGCCGGTTGCCGTGGGCAAGCGCCTGGGCGAGCCGGAAGACCGCGTCCACCCGCAGCTCGGGGCCCAGCCCGTACGGGTCGGCGAGCGCCTGACGCAGCTGGTTGACCGTGGTCGCCGGATCGGTGAGCAACGCCGAGCAGCCCAGCTCGTAGAGCACCTCGGCCCGGTCCTCATCGGCGGGCGGCTCGCTGATGGCACGGCGCAGGCAGCGCTGCGCCGCTTCGGGCGCGCCGATGGCCAGGTGCTCGCGGGCCGCCCGGCGCAGCTTGTCGACGATCTCGCCGTCCCCTTCGGGCAGGATCTCCAGCAGGTGCCGGGACGCCGCGAGCAGGCCGAGGCCGGCGTTCTCGACCTCGACCGCGGCCACTCCGTGCATCCCGGTCCGGGCGGCGGGATTCATCGACTGGTAGACCGAGGTGGCGACCAGGGGGTGGACGAACTCCAGCCGGCCCGACGGTGTGCCGGTCAGCACCTGGTGCCGGCGCAGCTCCCGGATGGACTGGGCGGCGGTCTCCGGGCCCTGGGCGCAGATGGCGGCGGCGAGGTCGGGCCGGATGTCGGTGTCCAGCACCGACGCCGCCCAGGCGAAGCGCAGCGCGGTCGGACCGAGCCGGTCCAGCCAGTGCCGCAGCGTCATCCCCCGTGCCGTGGCCGCGAGTTCGCGTAGCTGCCCGGTACTCTCCTCGACCGGGTCGAGCCGCTGGTCGGCCACCTCGCGCAGCAGGGCGGCGGTTTCGTACGGGTTCCCGGCGGTGACCGCCCAGACGTGGCGGCAGAAGGCGTCCTCGGCCTGCGCGCCCAGGGCCGCGCGGACCAGGTGCGCGACCGAGGCGGGCTGGAGCGGGCGCAGTTCGTGCCTGCGGTCGGCCCGGTCGGCGAGAGCGCGCTGCAGCGCCAGGGCGTCGTCGGGGAACTCGTCGCGGCAGGCGAGCACCAGCAGCGCCGGCAGCTCCCGGGCGCGGACCGCGATGCCCGCCAGCCAGCCGAGCGACTCCGGGTCGGCCCAGTGCAGGTCGTCGACGAGCACCGCCACCGGCGAGCGCAGCTGCACCAGGCGGGTGAGGACGAAGTCCAGTCCGTCCCGCACCCCCTGCGGATCGAGCTGCCCGGCCGGCGGCCGCAGTCCCGCCGCCGGGCCCACGATGTCCTCCCACGGCCCGAAGACCCGCGCCCGCTCGTCGTCGGACAGGGCCGACAGCAGCGGCCGCACCAGCTGGCGCACCACGTGGAACGGCTCGTGGCACTGCCGCTGCCCGCCCCGGGCGAACAGCACCGTGCAGCCCGCGCGCTTCGCCGCCCGCCGCACCTCGGTCAGCACCGCGGTCTTCCCCAGCCCGGCCGCGCCGGTGTAGAGCAGCAGCTCCCCGACCCCGGTGTCGGTGGGCCGGGTGAGCGCCTCGATCGCCCGTGCGGCCGAGCGGATCTCCGCCTCGCGCTCGTGCAGCGCCAGCTCCTCGCCCCCGATGCCGCCCCCGGCCTTCCCCTCGACCACCGCCGCCTCCAATTCGCCCCGCCAGGACCGTCGTTGCAGAGAGGGCCGAGGCTACTGCCGATCGGCCGGCTCCCGGTACGGGCTTGACAAAGCACCTGCGAACCGCAGGAGGACCCCGGAAAACCGTTGGCC
>NZ_JBHTTU010000166.1:0-4785 GCF_042794375.1 Kitasatospora sp. NPDC056531
GGCTGGCTGCCCTGAACTTGGCGTCCGGTTACATCCCCTCCACCTCTTTCAAGTTGAGATGACGCCCGAACTCCTGGACGTACACGCGTAGTGCAGGAACAGATTCGCCAACACGGGTGAGACCGCAGAACCTTGAGGAGTCCCCCGGTCTCGCTGCTGCAGGGTTCCGTCGGGCAGTTGCAGCGGCGCGGCAAGCCACCGCCGCACGTAGAGCACCACCCACGGAAGCTCGGTGTTGGCCTCCACCGCCTTGACGACCAGATCCCAGGGCACGCTGTCGAAAAACTTCTCGATGTCGAGGTCGATCACCCAGTCGGTCTTCCAGCAGCGCTCCCGGCAGGCGGCCACCGCGTCGAGCGCGGACCGTCCAGGGCGGTAACCGTAGGAGTCCGGGTGAAAGATCTGCTCGACCTTCCGCTCCAGCTCCATGGCCACCACCGTCTGGGCGATCCGGTCGGCCACCGTGGGCACGCCCAGGATCCTGTTGCCACCGCCATGCGGCTTCGGAATCTCCACCGCTCGCACCGGAGGTGGAAAATAGGTGCCCGACGACATTCGGTTCCAGATCTTGTACAGGTTGCCCCGCAGATCCTTCTCGAAGTCCTCGGTCGACACCTTGTCAACCCCCGGTGCCCCTTTGTTCGCCTTGACCTTCTCGAACGCCTTCTGCACCACCCACTTCGAAATGTCGAACGGCTTGCCTGAGGATTTCAGCTCGTCCATGCGACTCCTCCCGGAACTGGTCCGGTTGATCGAACGAACAACGGCCACGGATGACCCGGCCCCTTTGCTCCACCCCCATTACGGGGCTTCACAGCTAATACGAACCGGTCCGCCAGCACGACCCGCGACGGTACTCAGGCCCCTGCGGCCGAGGCCACAGGAGATTCTCCCTCTCGCCGCCCAGGGGACGGACGGTGTCGGGCCATGCCTTCTCACGTTCCGCGTGGAACCCGCAGATCGGGCTCGCGTCGCCTCCATGCCGGACACCACCTGGCCAGTCGGCGGGCTCCCGCCAGGCTCATCCCAGGATCAAGTGGACACCCCGGTTTCGATGTCGTCTGTTTCTATTTCGACACGTCAGTAGCGATTCGCTTACGCTCGCCTTCCCGATCCCCACCTGACGCCTTGACGGGCGCCTTTTCCACATCGCTCACCACGGACGGCATTTCAGCCGCCGCAGCATGTGGCGGTTTGGAGCCTCCCCCCGCAGGGCGACTCCGAAGGGCCAGAACCTTCATCTTCCACGCAGCACCGCCTCACGAAGCTCTACCTACATCGAGCCCCCTTCCGCGTTCGTGACACACCCACTTGTAGAACCAGGACTCGGACACCCCGAGTGCCCGGCAGGCGATCGTGTGCGGGATGCCGTGCGCGGTCCTCTGGTCGGCGATGAAGCCCGCAACCGTCACTTCATCGCCTCCTTCACCCACAGGACCACCGATCGCTTGAGGACATCGCGCTCCATCCCGAGCTCGGCGATCTCCTTGCGCTGCCGGGCGTTCTCCTCACGCAGCCGACGCAGCTCGTCGCGCTCCGACTCACCCAGACCTCCCGCCGCCTCCGCGTCCGCCCGCACCCGCGCGCGGTGGACCCAGTTCTGCAGCGTGCTCTCGTGCACGCCCAGGTCCCGCGCGACCTCCGCGGCCGACTTCCCGGTCTCCGTCACGATCCGTACCGCCCCCGCACGGAACTCCGCGTCGTACGAGCGCCTCTTCCCCGCCATGACCCTCAACTTCCCCTCTGGTCACAACTCCACGCTACGAGGGGAATGTCACCAGCCGCCTCCCCGAACTACGCGGATTCGCCACCGGCCTGCGCAAGGACTGGGACGCGGTCATGGCCGGCCTCACGCTCCGCTGGAACTCAGGTCCGGTCGAGGGGCACGTCAACCGCATCATTCTGTGGAATCAGCTCTGTCAAGCAGCGGAGAGTAATTGCCAATTCCTGTGGATCGCCGAGCCATGGTGAAGGTGGGTTGATGCTCTGGACGCGTGCCAGCCGGTCCGCGATCCCGTGTTGGCTCGCAGCTGTCAGTTGGCCGGCAGGACTTCCAGGCCGAGCGCCTTGAGTTGCTCGACGACCGCGTCATGGGGGTCGGCGTCGGTGATCAGGCCGCTGGTCTTCTCCCAGGGCAGCACGCGGAACCGCGAGGCCGTGCCAATCTTCTCGGACGAGGCGAGGACGTAGGTGTCCGCGGCCCGCGCGGCCAGGGCACGCTTCATCGCCGCCTCCTCGGCGTCGCCGGTGGTCAGCCCCGCCTCCGGGTGCACGCCGGTGACGCCGAGCAGGCAGAGGTCGGCGGAGACGTTCTGCGCGGCCTCGACCGCGGCCGCGCCGCACGCGACCGCCGAGTGCTTGAAGATCCGGCCGCCGAGCAGGAAGAGTTCCGCCTGCGGATGGTCGAGCAGGGCCGCGGCGACCGTCGGACTGTGGGTGATCACGGTGCAGGCCAGGTCCCGCGGGAGCGCGTGGGCGACGGCGAGAGCGGTGGTGCCGCCGTCGAGGATCACCGTGCCGCCCGGCCGCACCAGGGCGGCGGCCGCCGAGGCGACCTTCCGCTTGCCGTCCGGGGCCACGCTCTGCCGGGCGGCGTAGTCCACCACCGCCGGTGAGACGGGAAGCGCTCCGCCGTAGACCCGCTGGCACAATCCCTCGGCGGCGAGATCGCGCAGGTCGCGCCGCACGCTGTCCTCGGAGATCCCCAGGTCCGCGGCGACGTCCTTGGCGACGACCTTGCCCTCGCGGGCCAGCAGACCGAGCAGGTGGTCGCGCCGTTCAGCAGCCAGCATCCGCAATCTCTCCTGTTCTTGCACGTTTCTGCATGTATGGTAGCGCCCATGACCGACAAGCCCGTAGCCGACGAGCCCATGCTCATCCTGATCGCCGGCCCCTACCGCTCCGGTACCGACGGCGACCCGCAGGCCATTGCCGCCAACCTCGCCCGCCTCGAAGCCGCCGCGTGGCCCGTCTTCGCCACCGGGCACCTCCCCGTGATCGGAGAGTGGATCGCGCTGCCCGTCCTGCGCTCTGCCGGCGCGGGCCCCATCGACCCCCTCGCCGAGCAGGTGCTCTACCCGACCGCCGACCGCCTGCTCGCGCACTGCGACGCCGTGCTGCGCCTGCCCGGCGCCTCCACCGGAGCCGACCAGGACGTCGCCATCGCCCGCCGCCGCGGCCTGCCCGTCTACCACGACGTGGCGGAGATCCCCCGCCGCACCCAGCGGGAGAGCGTGTGACGAGCCGCCCCGGGATCGACACCCCCGACCACCGCGGTCGCACCGGCCTCGACCAGGCCGGGCGCGGCCTGGACCGCAACCCCGACGTCCGGGTCCGCGACGTCGAACTCACCTCCCAGGGCTGGCACGTCCTGCGCCGCACCACCTTCGACTACCGCCGCCGCAACGGCCGCTGGGAAGCCCAGCAGCGCGAGACCTACGACCGCGGCAACGGCGCCGTCGTCCTGCCCTACGACACCGGACGCGGTCGCGTCCTGCTCACCCGCCAGTTCCGCTACCCGGCCTACGTCAACGACCACCCCGACGGCATGCTCATCGAAGCCGCCGCAGGGCTGCTCGACACGGACGGCCCGGCTACTGCCATCCGCCGCGAAAGCGCCGAGGAGCTCGGCGTCACCCTCGGCCCGCTCATCCACATCCTCGACGCCTACATGAGCCCCGGCTCCGTCACCGAACGCCTCCACTTCTTCGCCGCCCCCTACACCCCGGCCGACCGGACCGGGACCGGCGGCGGACTGGAGGAGGACGGCGAGGACATCGAGGTCCTCGAACTGCCCTTCGCCGAGGCCCTTGCCATGACCCGCGACGGCCGCATCATCGACGGCAAGACCATCCTGCTCCTGCAATGGGCGGCCCTGGACGGACCCTTCGCCCCCGCAGCGGGCGGCCGCTGACAACGCCTCCCCACCCGCGGTGTTGCCCTGGCCGATTGCGGTGCCACGTTGACCGACCGAGTGCCGGGGCAGGGGCCCGTCATGCCGCCGCACTGGCCTCCTCGCACTCGACCAGGACGCCGTTCTCGAACCTGGCACCGGAGCGGACCAGAGCGACGAGGGAGGCTCCGGTGATCGCACGCCAGCGTTCCTGGGCGGACTCGACCAGCTTGAACACCATCGCCAGGGCCGCGGTCGGGCTGCCGGCCCCGCGGGTGACCTTGGTCCGCAGCTTGACCGTGGAGAACGTCGACTCAATCGGATTCGTGGTCCGCAGATGGATCCAGTGCTCCGCCGGGAAGTCGTAGAACGCCAGCAGCTCCTCGGCGTCGCCGGCGATCTTCGCGACGGCCTTGGGCCACTTCGCCCCGTAGGTCTTCGCGAAAGCTTCGACCGCCTTCTCGGCATGGGCGCGGTCCTCGGCGTTGTAGATCTCCTGCATCGCCTTCGTCACACCCGGCTGTGCGGACTTCGGCAGGGCGTTCGTGACATTCCGGGCCTCGTGAACCCAGCACCTTTGATGGCGAGTGGCCGGGAAGACCTCCGCCAAGGCCTTCCACAGGCCCATCGCGCCGTCGCCGATGACAAGTTCGGGGTCGCGCATGCCGCGGCGGCAGCAGTCACGCGGGGTCCCGGACGGGGGGCGCTGGCTGGGCAACCCGATCGCCGCCTGGCCGACGGCCGCGGCCACCGCCGCGGCCGTGGCCGTGGCGGAACCGGCGGAGGCGCCGCGCCGGGCCGCGGCGGAAGCGGAGTACGTCAAGGTGCGGTAGTCGTCACGGACGGCACACTGCACCGGGTGTCGGCCGCCGTACGCGTTCCCCGCGTACGGC
>NZ_JBHTTU010000166.1:4795-8152 GCF_042794375.1 Kitasatospora sp. NPDC056531
GGGAAGCCGGAAAGGGAGGGGAGAAAAGGGGGGGAGGGAAGGGGGGGGGAGTCGCAACGAAGGACACATTACACGGGGTGTCGGCCCCCGCCCGCGCTCCCAGCGAACGGCGCCCGACGGCGTTCCGGAGCGGTCGCGGGTGGCTGGACCTCGGGCGGGGGCGTCGGGCGGGGCCGTCAGGGCGCCGGGCTCTCCGCGCCCTCGACGTCGGCGAGCAGTTTGCGCAGGAGCCCGTCCAGGGTGGCCCGTTCCTCGCCCGAGAGGGCGGAGAGCAGCGCGGTCTCGTTGGCCGCGTGGTCGGTGAAGGCGGCGTCCACGAGGGCGCGTCCGGCCGCGGTGAGGGCGATGCGGACGCTGCGCCGGTCCGCCGGGTCGGTGCTGCGTTCCACCAGGCCCGCCGATTCCAGCCGGTCGATCCGGCTGGTCATGCCGGCCCGCGACATCAGCAGCAGCGCGGCGAGTTCGGAGGGCATCAGTTCGTACGGCGCGCCGGAGCGGCGCAGGGTGGCGAGAACGTCGAACTCGCCGCGCTGGAGGCCGTGTTGCTTGAACACCTCTTCGACGACCCGGCCCGCGAGCAGCGCGAAGCGGCCGAGGCGGCCGACGGTGCCGACCGCCGCCAGGTCGAGGTCCGGGCGCTCCCGGCTCCACTGGTCGAGCATGACGTCCACGTGATCCATAGGGGCATATTATTCGATGGGAGATAGTTAGGCGTAGTACTATCAATCGTGGAACTATCGGAGCGCTCGCTGTGGGGAGAGGCCAATGACGTTGATCGGACCGGAAGCCGTGGTGGTGCGGGGCGACGAAGCCGAGACCGTCGGAATGCTCGGCGGCAAGGGGCGGCTGCTGGCGGACTCCAGCGCCACCGGCGGCGCCCTGAGCACCCTGCGCGTCACGCTGGGGCGCGGCAAGGACGGCGCCACTCCGCACTACCACGGGGGCTCCTCGGAGCTGTTCTTCGTCATCGACGGCTCGGCCCAGGTGCTGGTCGGGAACGAGGTAGTCACCGCCCGGAGCGGCGACCTCGTGGTGGTGCCGCCCCATCTGCCGCATGCCTTCGCGGCGGCGCCGGACTCCGGGGCGGACCTGCTGATCGTGATCACCCCCGGGGTGGAGCGCTTCGACTACTTCCGCCTGTTGGAGCGGATCCGCGCGGGCGAGGCGACGGTCGAGGAACTGCTCGCCAAGCAGGACCTCTTCGACAACCACTTCCTGGAGTCGCCGAGTTGGCGCGACGCCCGGGAGGAAGCCGCCCGGTCCGAGCCGTAGACCGCCCGGCACCGAGCTCAGCCCGACACCAGGGAAGGAACCCCGTGACCGACACCCGCACCATCACCAACCCGCCCGGCCTGCACGACCCGACGCCGTTCGGCTACAGCCACGCCGCCTCCGCGCCCGGCGAACCGGTGTTCATCGGCGGCCAGTACGCCTCCGACGCCAGCGGTCAGGGTCCGGAATGCGCCGTCGGTGGCAGCCGAGCGGATGGTCAGGGTCGAACTCGGCCCGATCGGGCAGTAGGGCCCTGAACTGGTCCCAGGCGGGTTCGAGCAGGCATGATGGCAGCGCGGGCACAGTCGTCCTTCGCGGTCACAGAGCGTAGAGAACTCCATGATCACGTGGGTCTGTGCCCGTTCTGCTGCCACCTCTCACAACGACCGTACTCCGCCGCCTACTGCCGGTCGGTCTTAACTTGACTCTGTCGGGGATCTTGGATGATCGGGCTCAAGTGCCAAGGGTTCGCCAGGACTTCGGCCGGGGGACGTCGTTATCGTCCAGGAAGGTCTGGAAGGCGGTCGGCGGTCTCGGTGACGGGGCTTCGTCGCTGACTGGCCGGCCACTGAGCCGTTCGATGTTCACGGCGATGGCTGTGAGTACGTGCTGTAGGTGGGCTTTCGGCTGTCCTCGGTAGCGGCAGCGGCGCATGCCGTGTCCGTGGGCGAACTCGTTGATGGTGCCCTCGATACCGGAGCGGACCGCGTAGCGGGCCTTCCACTCGGGTGTCTGCTGCTCGGTGCGGACGCGGACTTGCAGGTCGCGGAGTTCTCGCGGGGGAAAGCCCACGTTCCGAGCGCTCTCGCGGGAACTGGTGCACCGGGGGCGGTCCGGACACGGCTGGCACTGGCCCTTGGTGAACCGCGCCACGATCAGGGGTGCCGCAGTTGGCGAAGAGGTTGGATAGGGACCGTGCCAGCCCTGGCTGACCTGGCCTCGGGGGCAGGTGACCTGCCGACGGTCGAAGTCGATGTGGAAGTCGTCCCGGTCAAAGCCTTCGGTCCTGCGGTGCTGGCGGGTGGGGTTGCCCGACAGCGGCCCGCTGCCGGTGACCTGGTGTTCGCGAGCGGCTCGTTCCAGGTGGACCAGGGAGGTGTAGCCGCCGTCGACCAGGTGCTCGGCGGGCAGCAGTTCGCGACGTGCCAGGCGGGTGTGGATGCCGGGCAGGGCCTCGCCGTCGTTCGTGGCGGCCGAGGTGGTGGCCACGTCCGTGATCACGTTGACGCTGTCGGAGGCACATGTCTCGGTGACATGCGCGGCGAACCCCTTCCAGCTGATGATGTGCCCGTGACGGACGTAGCGCGCCGTCGTGTCGTAGGGGGAGACGATCGCCGAGGCGGAGGGCGGCAGGCCACCGTCGTCGGCGGTGCGCCAGCGCAGGCGGCCTGCCGCGTCGCGGTAGTAGTTCTGCATCATGATCTGCCGCAGTGCCTCGGCCTGCGGGCCGGGCCGGTAGCGCGGTCCGTGCTCGTGGAGGTGCTCCAGCAGCCGGCAGGCGTCCTCGCCCGCGGCAAGAATCCTGGTCTTCGGCCGGGTGGGGTTCTTGCCCAGACGGACCGGGCGGCCGTAGCGGCGCCCCCAGTCCTCATCCACCAGGCCAGTCAGCAGGTGCGAAGCAGCGCGGGCCACTTCTTCCAGCACGGCACGGACGGCCTCGGTGACCAGTTCCAGCCGGGTCAGGTCACGTACCGCAGCCAGGACGTGGGTGGAGTCCGTGCGCTGCGTGGTGCGCTCGCGCACGAGCCCGGCCTCCTTCAGGCGCGCAAGTGCCAGATCGAGAAGACGGTCGGCGCGGTCATCCAGGGCCAGGCGCTCGCGGAAGTCCGCCAGCACGCTGTGGTGGAAGCCGGGATCGTCCAGCTCCATGGCCAAGGCGTACTTGAAATCGATACGGCAGCGGACCGCTTCCGCCGCTTGCCGGTCCGACAGGCCGAGCAGGAACTGCAGCACGCAGACGGTGGCCAGCTGGGCGGGCGAGATGCCAGGGTGAAGTTCCACCCTGCGGTTGGACACCGATCTTCTACGCCGCGAGGGCATGACCTTGCTGGTGTCGCTGCCGGATCTCGAGGGGCGTGAGGTAGC
>NZ_JBHTTU010000167.1:0-7453 GCF_042794375.1 Kitasatospora sp. NPDC056531
GCCCGGGAGAAGGCCCGTGACGACGGCATGGACAAGCTCCTCGCCGCCGGCACCAAGCGGGACAAGGACTACACCGACTACCTCCACCAGCTCGACGGCATCCAGGCCCACGAGAACTACCTCAGCAACCTGATCGACCACCTCCCGCCCGGCCAGTTCGACGCGGCCAACCGGGTCCTGCAGCAGATCGAGAGCGGGCCCCCTGGAAGCGACACCGCCGACAAGCTGCGCCAGCTCACCACGGCCGTGTTCAACCAGACCCAGGGGCAGTCGATGGCGGCAGCCGCCGCGGCTGAGCAGGACGCCATCGCCGCGCAGGAGCACGAGGCCGGTGCCCAGACCATGCAGCACCTCGCCATCGCCGCAGGCATCCTGACCGGGCCGTTGGCCATCGCCGCCGGAGCAGCGACCGCTGCGCAGGTCGGTGCCATCAACCTCGCCAGCCAGGCCGTGCAAGGCGCGGGGATCGGCTACCAGCAGGGCGGGCTGCCAGGGGCGCTCTGGGGAGTGGCCAGCGCGACGCTTCCGGTCAACACGCTGCATGCCGCCTACCAAGCCACCATCGGCCAGGTGATCGACCCCAACGCGGCCCCGGCGGCCGGCGCAGGCTCGATCGCGATGGGGTTCGCCAAGGACGTCTTCAACGCCCTGACGCTGTCCGCTGTGGGCATCAACAACATCGGGCCGGCCGCCACCCCGCCGGTTCCCGCCCCCTCGAAGTCCATTCCCACCGGTCTCGCCCGCGCCCCCGCGCCAGAACCGCCACCCCCGCCGCCTCCGTCCCAGTCGCTGTCCCGGACTCCTGGTACTCAGGGCATCACGGACATCAACGCCTTCGCGGCCGGCGTCAACGGCGGCGGTCCGTCCTGGAAGCCGGTCGGTTACACGAAGACGAGCCTCTTCACCGACACTGGCCAGAGCATTCCGCCGAAGGACTGGAATCCGATCACCACGGCGACGAACTGTCCGAACTGCACCCTTGTGGGCGATGCGAAACTCGCGGGTGTCTCCATGCCGCCCGCGCCGCCCGGGAACGGCTTGACGGCGGGCCAGATCGAGAAGATCTTCAACCAGCCGGTTCCGCCTGGAGCGCCCCCGCCGGCGCCAGGAACGCTGGGCGGCAGCTGGGTCGTGCAGTCCTCGCGGGAGGACATCAAGAACTTCGTGCAGCAGAGCTGGGGGCCCGGTTCGAGGGGCGTCGTCGTCGCCAGCCGCGGGGACGACCTGCCGGGGCACATCTTCAACGTGGTCAACGACGGCGGCACCGTGAAGTTCATCGACTTCCAGAGCGGTGCCCAGGCGAAGTTCATGGGTCAGGGCTACGTGAACTTCGGCGTGATCCAGACAGGGAGGTGACGGTCGTGGTCGATCTCGCGCAGGCCCGTCGCACGGCAGGCGAGTACGTGCAGAATCTCTCGGTCGGTATGCAGGCCGAGTTGGCCGTCGTTGACGCGAACACCAAGGACGAGGGATGGTGTTGGGTCTTCTTCCCCGACACCCGCAAACATCTGGAGAGTGGGGAGGACCGCGACCGGCTGGTGGGGGTCGGCCCGCTCGCCGTCGTCCGTGAGACAGGCTCGCTCTTCCCGCTCAGCAGTGGCACACCGCTCGCCGAGGCGCTCGACCAGCTGCGCTCGTCGGCCGACGCAGCGCGCCCCGCCCCGATACCAAGGGGGCTCACCCGGGCCGTTCCGCTCAACCGGGCCGAGTTCGGGCCGCTGGTCGGCGAGCTCGGGCTGCCGCCGCCGGCCCTGCTCTCGCCGCTGCCCGACCTGCTGTCGCCCGGCGACCAGGCTGGGCGGGGCCCCGCCCGCGCGGCCGACGAGATCCTGCAGGACATCCGGGTTCTGCCGGAGACCACCGTACGCCGGGCCTTCGCCCCGCTGGCCGTTCCCGACCGCGTGGTGGACGCCCGCAGCGCCCTGTTCGATGCCGCGCCCTCCCAGTGCAGGCTGTATTCCTCCCGCCGGGTCGGCGAACTGTTCACCGGCTTGCGGCCCTCGCTCGACCACGACTACGAGGTGCTGACCCCGTACGCCGAGGACGACCTCGTCGAGTGGGTGCAGGGGCAACTGCAGTTCTCTGCGGCTGTGTCGATCCCACCGCCGCAGGAGGAGATGGGCGCGGAGCAACTCGCCTTCCTGCTCGCGCTGGTCGATGCGTTCAAGGGCGGGTTCGTTCGCTCCTACGCACGTCGGCGGGTCGAGCCGGCACCGATCACGCTGTCAGCGACCGATGTGCTGGACGCCCAGAGCGGCGCCGCCCTGGTCGCGGACCGGCGCTGGCTCGCCCGGGCCGTCGGGGAGCTGTTCGCGCTGCTCGCTCACCCGGGTGGACGCACCGGCGTGACGCTGCCGGTGTTCACGCCGGAGACCGCCGAGCAGGAGCTGCGCCGGTACGTCGAGGCTGGGCACCTCCAGCCGGTCGACGGCACTGAGCCGATTCGCTACGAGCCGTCGCTGGCCTTCACGATGTTCGCCGCCTCACTCTCCACCTGGATCAGCACCCTGTCGCTGCACGACATCCAGCTGATTGGCTGGGCGGACGGCCGTCCCGTCGGGCAGGAAGAGCTGCTGCTCTTCATCGTGACCCAGTCGGTGCTGTGGGTCCTGCTCAGCCAGGGGCTGACCAGGTCCTCCGCCGGCTGGTCCGGCATCCGTTTCGGACTGCGGGCGCTCGATCTCGCGGAGGCGGCCGTGGTGACCCGGAACTTCCTGCTTTCCATCCCCGGGGTCACGCTGCCCGAGCAGGTCTACGAGCCAGCCGCAGCCCGGGTACCGGCCTCCCAGCAAGCAGCGACGCCACCGCCGTCCCCACCGCGCGCCGGCGGGCCCTGGAAACCGACCCACCTCGTCCCGCAGGGCGGCATGTCCGCCTGGGCAGCGCCCGATCCCACCCTGGATCCGGCGGCCAGGATCGACGCGCGGGTCGAACTCCAGCTACTGGAACGCGCGGGCGACTGGGCGCACATCGTCTGCTCCAACGGCTGGTCGGCCTGGGTCGATGCCCGGACGATGGAGGAACTTCCGCGCTGAGCCGATCAGTTACCACCGCCTGATGGTCGGTTTCCCAGGGGATGTCCGCGCGGACCGGGTTCGGCGTCGCCGGACTGCCGAGCGCCTCAGCCCCGGGCCCGGACGGATGTCACGCCTCTCACGGCTTTGCGGTCGCCGCGTGCGCGAACAGCCCGGCGTGGCGGGCGATCGCTCCCGCGTGGTCGGCGCACTGCCGGTAGCAGCAGGACAGCAGCACCAGGTCGGCGATGTCGTCCGGGTCCGCGTGGTCCTCGTGCAGCAGCAGTTCGTACAGCAGCCGCTGCCGCCGGCCGATCTCCTGCAACTCGGTGAGCACGTCCGCCACCGCCCCGGGCGCCCCGGACTCCAGCACCTCGGCCGCCCGTGCGACCAGGTCCAGCGCCGCGTCGGCCATCTCACGCAGCGGGGCCAGCAGCCGCTCGTCGAACGGCTCCCGCTCCTGGCGTGCCCAGGCCGCCTCCAGCAGCCGCTGCACCAGCTGCCCGAGGTCCTCCACCTCGCACCCGACGTGGACGCCCACGACGGTCCCGGCCCGGCCGCCGAGCGTTCCGGCGGCGTCCTCCTCGATCCGGGAGCGCAGCTCGGCCAGGGCCTCCTCCGCGGCCGGGACGCCGTCGCCGCCGCCCGCCGAACCGGTCAGTACGACCGTCGCTCCTCCGAGCGCGGCGTGCGCCAGCCGGACCAGGCAGGCCAGCTCGCCGACCAGCACGCGGTAGCCGCGGTCCGCGCCGTCAGTCATCGCGTTCACTCCCGTCCTCCGGCCCCCCGACCAGTGTCTCCCCGCCGACGCGGGCCGTCACGGCGCTCGAAGCGGCGCTGTCCCCCTGAGAGGGCGACCGCTGGAAGCGGTTACCGCCCCCGGCGCTCGTCGCGCGGGCCGGGGGCGGCGGCGGACGACTTACCGGTACCCGTACGCCTTCCAGTCGTCCAGGACGCGCTGCTGGAGCTCCGGGGACCAGTTGTGGGCGAAGTCCGAGGCCACCGGCCGCTCGTCGGCGGGGAAGCGGTCGGCCAGCAGGCAGTTGTAGACCACCTTGGTCGCGTGGTAGCTCAGCCGTTCGTGCTCGTCCAGGTAGACCGGGATGATGTTCTGCGGCTGGTTCGCGAAGTGGGCCTCGCCGTGCTCCGGGTGGGACCGGCTGGCGAACGCCCAGATCACCTGGTTCGGGTCGGCGATGTCGAAGTCGTGCTCCACCAGGATGAGCTTGGGGATGCCGAAGGCGAGCTTGCCCGCACCGAACACGATCTCGCCCACCCGCTGGGCCATCTCCTGGGAGGAGAGCCCGGTCCGCTCGTGCCAGTCCGGGGTGAGCGCGACGACCCACCAGTGGGCGGCCGATTCGAGGACGCCCCAGCAGGCGGAGACCGGGGCATCAGCCTGGCGCAGCACGTGGGTCATCTCGGCGGCGTGCGGCATGCCCCAGCCGGTGTGGTCCTCCTCCACCGGGGCGCCGGCGACGGCGACCGGCAGGATCGCGTCGTTGCGGTGGGTCACGGCGCTGACGTGCAGGACGGGCTTGGGCGAGCGGTTGCCGCGGTCGAGGTAGCCCGGGTATTCGCCCATCGGCCCTTCGTCGACGAGGTCGGTCAGGGAGACGTGGCCCTCGATGACGATCTCGGCGGTGGCCGGCACGAGGAGGTCGACGGTCTCGGCCCGCACCATCTCCAGCGGCTCGCCGAAGTAGGCGCCCAGGAAGTGCGACTCGTCCTCGCCCTCGGGGATCGGCATGCCGCCGACGTACGGCAGGCCGGGCTCGACGCCCAGCGCGACGGCGATCGGCAGGGGCTCGCCCTGCTTCTCCCACAGCGCCCGGATGATGCCCAGGTGCTGCGGCGGCGGGATCAGGCAGGCGAGGCGGTTGCGGTCGACGAGCATCATGCGGTTGATCGACCAGTTGGTCCAGGAGCCGTCCGGCGTCCTGACGATGTTCATGCCCCAGGTCTGGATGTACCGCCCGCCGTCCCCGTCGTGGATCAGCGGGGTGGGGAACTTCAGCAGGTCGACGTCGTCGCCGACCATGACGTTCTCCTTGCAGGGGCCGGTCTCCAGGACCTTCGGGGGAATCGGCTCCCGGGTACGGGCGTCCGCCATCGCCGTGATGATCTCCGCCCCCTTGGCGTCGGGCGGCAGCCCCAGCGCCACGGCGATCCTGCTGTACGTCAGCCCGGGCTGCGCTGAGAGCCCGCCCGGAGCGGCGAGGACGCGGAAGCCCTTCTCGATGCCCTTGATGGTGTTGAACAGCGGCGCGGCGGCGCGGAGTTCGTACGAGCGGCGGGCGACCGCGCCGATCTCGAGGTTCCAGTCGACCTCCTTGTCGATCGGCTGGATCTCCCCGATCCCCGACAACTCGTCGATGAACTCCCGCAGGCTCTTGAGGTGCTTCAGCTCGGCTGGGTCGGTCGTCACCGGATTCTCTTCCCCCGTGTGTATCTGACAGAGCGTCAGTGACTGTAGTGACAGGTGGGGCGACTGACAAGGGCCACTCCGCGAAGGCCCTACTGCCCGCCCAGTGCATCGACCACGGTCAGGAAGTTCGACCCGTGCCAGGTGAAGGGCGGTTCGCTGTCGCGGGAGAAGTGCGCGAGACGGTTGCCGATGCGCGCGATCACCTCGAAGTTGCCGGGGCCTTCGTGGCCGGGCGGGCCGAAATTCCCCTGGATCATGCTGATCGCCTCGATCGTGTCACCTTTGACGTCAATGGCGACGGGCACGCTCCAGGGCAGCGCCGGATCATCGTTGTTGGGGAACGGGTGTGCCATCCCGCCACGGGTCGGGGCCAGGACCTCGAAGTTCCCCCGGGTGCCGAAACTGCTCTGGATGAGCACCGGATTGCCCGTGGCGCCGGACGGAATGTCGGGCAGGTGACAGGGTGGTGATCCCGCTGCCGTCCGTGGGGGGGCGGGCGGATCCGAGATGGCGAACTGTTGAAAGGTCAAGTGGCTGGTGTCGATGCGGATGCTCGGCATGGCCGGACCGCCTAGCCTCGCCCATGACACCATTTCATCGCTGCCACCCTCGTTCCGCGACCGAACGGACGTATCGGCCGCCGACTCGCTCGATCTCCGTCGTAGACGAGGCGTAGAGAAGACGCAGGGAAAGGGCGCACCCCCTGCCGGTTCACCGGCAGGGGGTGCGCACACGATTCCCGGCCGCTGGTGAGACGCGTTCACTGGCGCGGACGAGCGCCCCGCCCCCCCAGCGTCAGCTTCTCGGAGGACGGGGTCGCGGGCCGGACGACCGCTGGATCAGGCCTTCTTGACGACGCTGGACTTGAGCTGCATCGCGCCGAAGCCCTCGATGCGGCAGTCGATGTCGTGGCCGTCCACGCCGTCGACCAGGCGGATGTTGCGGACCTTGGTGCCGGCCTTGATGCCCGAGGCGCTGCCCTTGACCTTGAGCGCCTTGACGACGGTCACGGTGTCGCCGTCGCTGAGCACGTTGCCGACCGCGTCCCGGATCACCCGCTCGCCCGCGCCGCCCGCCTGGGCGTCGGTGTCGACGGGCGCCCACTCGTGGCCGCACTCGGGGCAGACCATCAGGGCGTTCATCTCATAGGTGTACTCGCTGGAGCACTGCGGGCACGGGGGGAGGTTGTCGCTCATGTGTTCAGGATATCCAGGGTGTGCGGAGTGTCGTCCGAGGTCAGCGTGGGTGGCGGCCCGTCGTGGGGCCCGTCGCCCGGGGCTGGGGGCTGGGGGCGGATGTGCAGGCGGCGGCCGGTGGTGGCGGCCTCGGTGAGGAGGGCCCGCAGGGCGGGCAGGTCGACGGTCTGCGGGGTGGTGGGGGTGCCGTGGTCGTCGTACGGGGTGACGGTGAAGCGCAAGGGCGGCCTTATTCGGGGAGTACGGCGGGCGGGGAGTGCGGGAGGCGGACGAGGACGGGGACGTGGCCGGTGGGGCGGTCCCGGTCCCGCCAACGGCGGGTCACCACGGGCTCTCGGTGGGATCGGTCAACGGGAGGCTCCGGACGCGGTGAGGGCGTGGTCGGTCGGGGCGGCCCCGCCCCGCAGGTGGACGCGGGCGTGCGCGATGGCGTCGGGGGTGGTGGCGAAGACGTGGCCGTCGGCGCGCAGCCGGTCGAGTGTGCCGAGGGCGTTGAGAGGGCGGTGGTGTTCGTCGCGGATACCGGAGACCAGGACGAGCGTGCCGCGGCGCCGGAGCTCGGTGATGGCGTCGCCGAGGACGGTGGCGCCGCTGGCGTCGATCGCGCTGACCCGGGACATCCGCAGGATCGCGACCTTGACCTCGGTGGACTTGGTGAGTTCGAGCAGGAAGCGGTGGGCGGCGGCGAACAGCAGCGGGCCGTCGATGCGGTAGGCGACGATGTGCTCGGCGAGCAGCGGCTGTTTCTCGTCGTGGTGGTCGGCCGGGGGCAGGTCGGAGTACAGGGGGACCTGCTCGACCCGCGCCGTCCTGGC
>NZ_JBHTTU010000167.1:7463-8132 GCF_042794375.1 Kitasatospora sp. NPDC056531
GGCGGCCAGTGCCAGGACGCCGGAGACGAGCGGGCCGACCACGACGGCGGTGACCAGGTCGAAGGCGAGGGTGGCTGCGGCGGTGAGCGCGAGGACGGCGGCCTCGCCGCGGCCGGTGCGGGCGAGCGCGCGCAGCGAGCCGACCTGGACCATCCGTACGGCGGTGGCGATCAGCACCCCGGCCAGGGCGGCGAGCGGGATCCCGGCGACCAGGGGCGCGGCGGCGAAGACGATCACCGCCAGGACGGCGGCGTGGACCAGGGCGGCGAGCCGGGAGACGGCGCCGGAGCGGACGTTGACGGCGGTACGGGCGATCGCGCCGGTGGCGGCGACGCCGCCGAACAGCGGGGCGGCGAGGTTGGCCAGGCCCTGGCCGAACAGTTCGCGGTTGCTGTCGTGGCGCTCGGAGACGCTCATCGCGTCCGCGGCGGTCGCGGACATCAGCGACTCCAACGCGGCCAGCGCGGCGACGGCCAGCGCCGAGGGCAGCAGGGCGGGGACGGCGGAGAGGCCGAGGAAGCCGAGCGAGGGGGCCGGGAGTCCGGAGGGCAGGTGGCCGATGGTGGCGACCGGCAGGCCGGCGAGCCTGGCGGTGACGGTCGCGGCCACGACAGCGATCAGTGAGAACGGCAGCGCGGGCCGCAGCCGTGCACCGATGAGCATCAGGGC
>NZ_JBHTTU010000168.1:0-8090 GCF_042794375.1 Kitasatospora sp. NPDC056531
CCGCCGGGTCCGCCGTCGGAGGAGCGGACCTTGCGGCTCGGCGGCAGGGCGACCAGTCCGTTGATGCCGCGGATCAGCGCACCGGACTCGCCGGAGACGAAGCGGGCCGGCTGCCGCACGACCCGGATCGGCAGCCGGGAACGGCGTTCCGCGACCGCCGCGGGCATCGAGGTGACGCCCGGGCTGCCCTCGTCCACGCCGACGGCAACGCTTTGGGCGCGCAGCGCCTCGCCGACGAGCAGCGCACCGTCCAGGACGAGGTGCGGGGCGCGGGCGAGCAGCATCCGGTCCTTGGCGCTGCCCGGCTCGCCCTCGGTGGCGTTGACGACGACGGCTGCGGGCAGACGCCGGCGCCGGGCGGAGTCGATCACCGCCTGGAGCTTGCGGGCGAAGGGGAAGGCGGCTCCGCCCTTCCCAGCCAGTCCGATCCGCTGGGCGAGGTCGACCAGTTCCGGCGCGCCGTACCTGGGCAGTGGCCCGTGGACGGCGAGATGGGCCTCGTACCCCATCCGGATGTACTGGTCGAGCCCGGCGGTGAGCCGGGGCGGTCCCATCCGGATGACCTCGGGGACATCCGTGGTGCCGGCCGTCATCGGTTCTGCCAGGAGTCGACTCCGTAGCCGGAGGGCTGTGTCTGCGCGGGCTGGTACCAGTAGCCGGGGCTGGGCCACGGCTGTACCGCGTTCGGGAACTGCGGGCCGCCGTCAGGTCCCTGTGGGTACCCGGACTGGCCTGCGAAGACCTGGGGCGGGTACTGCTGGACATACGGCTGCTGGGGGTACTCGGCCTGCGGTTGTTGCTGCTGGAAGGCCGTCTGCTCAACGGCGTACTCCTGACCCCCGAAGTAGAGCATCGCGTTGAGTTCGCCGGTGTCCCAGGCATCCACCGTGAACTGGGCCTGCTGTTGCAGCTGTTGCTGTTGCTGCTGGAACGCCGCCTGCTCGGCCAGGTACTGCTGACGGCCGGCGTCGAGCAGGGCGTTCAGCTCACCGGTGTCCCAGTGCACGGCGGCCGCGTCCATGGACAGCGGGGTGGGCGTAGTGGCGGCCGAGGCGGATTCCGGCGTCGCCGCCGGTCGGGCGTCCGGAATCTCCACGTCCAGCGCCAGCAGTGCGGAGGACTCGCCGAAGACGGGCAGTTGGTCGCCGATCGGCGGGTGGAGCGACTCCTCGCCGGGGCCGATCAGGTCCACGGCCATCAGGCGGCGGTTGGCGTTGACGCCGATGGTGTTGCGTCCGGCTCCGTGCAGGAACTTGATGAGCAGGACGAGTGCCACCGCGGCCATGTTGACGCCGTACGACCACACGACCCAGGCCCTGGCCGGTCGCCCGGCCTCCAGCCCGTGCGCGAGGGCGAGCGGCCACGAGGCGTAGGCGACCCAGTGCAGCGGTCGCCACAGCCGGGTGAGACGGGGGTTGTCGGCGAAACGCCCGCGAAGCGCGCCGGTGGCCGCGGCCAGGACCAAGAGCTCCGCGGCGATGGTGCCGACGCCGACCGCGAAGCTGGTTCCGGAAGCGAACGGCACCACCGCCGCCGCGGGAGCGGCATGCCCCTCGGCCACCTTGTCGGCGATGTGGATCACCAGCGTCACCACGGCCGCCACGGAGACGGCCCGGTGCAGGGCCTGCACCGCGACCCTGTGACGCGGCGTCAGCATCCGTCGCTCGGCCGCCAGGAGCCCGAGGGTGACGCTGCCGCTGAGCGCCATCAGCGTCAGCACGCCGAAGAAGAAGTCGACGAACCGGTGCACCGCCTCCGTGCCGCTGCGGTTGTGCGCCGTCGCGGGGAGCTGGAGAGCCTGTAACACGGTGGCGACCACGGCGAGCACCACCACGGCGGCGGCGACCAGGACCGGGATCGGGGGCCTCGGCAGCTCCGGCGCCGTGCCGGCGGCGGCCGCGCGCAGTCGCACCACGGTGTCCTGCGGGGACCTGCGACGCGGCCGCGGCCTTGTCGAATTCCTCAAGCTCTGTCCTTGTCCGATAGTGGAGGTGGCACGGAGGTCGACGCGGACCGGGTGCACACGGGCGTGGGTTCCCCGGCGGCAGGCGGCATCAGCCCCGCGGCCCGGGCAAAGCGGCGCGAAACCCACTGTTGGAGGGCGACGCGCCTGCGCAACCGGCGAGTTGCGCTCTACCAGTGGCTGCCGTAGACCGGCGCGGGGGCACTGTCCGTCGCGGCCGGCATGCCGGTGGGCGGGTAGGCCGCGCCCGAAGTCGGCATGGCGGTCGGCATGGCACCCGGCCCGGTCGTCGGCCGACCGGTGGGCATTCCGGTCGGCCTGGTGGTGGGCTTTCCGCCCGACTTCAGCGTCGGCATTCCGACTGGTGTGGTGGCGGGCATTCCGGTCGGCGTACCCACGGGTTCGGATGTCGGCCTCCCGGACGGTGCACCGGCTGCCGTTGCCGTCGGCGTGCCGGACGGTGCACCGGCCGGCATCGCGGCCGGCGTGCCGTTCGTCCCGGTAGCCGACGGCGTCGGGGCGGCGGGAGGAGCGGCCGTCGGGGCGGTGGGAGTGCACGCCACGGCCAGCACCGAAGTCCCGATGGCGAGGAGGAGGTACAACATCCGCCTGCGGCTGGGCACTCGGCCGCCTCCGCCACGGAGGCGGGGAGAAGTGGTCCGGGATGAGAGTTCCATGCTGCGGCCCCTCCGGGATGAGCGATTCCGATGAGTGCTGTGAGTGCGGTACGAGCCGCAGCCGGACGAACCCGACCAGCAGGGCGGGTGCCGGTCCGGCCTCAGCGGTCATCCCGCGGCGGCCAGCGGGGGAGCGTTCTTGTCGCCGGTCTGCGCCGACGGGGTTGCCTGCTGTACCGGTGACTGGCCGGACGCGACGGCTGTGGGCCGGCCCGACGGGCCGCTCTCCAGTGACGCGGGTACGGCCTGCTTGCCCGACGCGGCCGATGCCTGGAGAGGGGGTTCGAAGGCCACCCCGGACAGCGGCATCACCGTCGCCGCCGGCGTGGCGCCGGCAAGGGCGCCGACGGCGCCGTGAGCCGGAGCCACCGGACGGGTACGGAAAGCCAACTGGTGGCTCACCGCTTCGTCGAGAGTGACCGGACGCTTTAGCTCACCGGCCAACTCGGATGCGAGAAGCCCGAGTTCGGCGACGCGTTGCCAGTCGAGACGGACCACGAGGCGCAGCTCGGCGCCTCCTTCGGGAGCGGCTGTGACAGCCGGGACGGCCATGTCGTTCACGGGTGATCCTTACGGTGCGGATTGCGGCGGGCACGCGCGCCGGCGGACGGCCGCGGCCACCGGCCCGGAGTGCCTCGGTGTGAGCCCGGATGCCGGCCGCCCGACAGGCGGCGTGACGGCGCGGGCGGGTGCGGTGGGCCCGGCGCGGTAATGCCCGTACCGGGCTTCGGTGAGAGAGACCGTACGGCCTGTCGGCCCGTCGAAAACAGCGTCAGCGCGGAACTTTCGATTTCCCTAAGGGAGCGCTCACCCCGGGCTCACATCGGCACCGCCGGGTCCCGCTCAGCACCGCTTCGACGGTGCTGGGCGGGAAACCCGCGGGAGCGAACAGCCAACGGCTCCACGGTCGTCATGCTCTGGCCGATGAGAACTCGAGCCTTTCGCGGTTCGCGGCGGCGGGTGCACCACCGCGCCGCTCGGGTGCACCACCGCGCCGCTCGGGGGCGGGCCGAGCGGCGCAGGGTCGCCCGACGCGCGGTACGCCGGAGGAAACGTGCCCGCCTGCGCGAGCTGCCACTGGTCACGCTGGTGGCGCTGGTGCTGGCCCTGGCGCTGAAGACGTTCCTGATGCAGGTGTTCGTGATCCCGTCGGGTTCGATGCAGAACACGCTCGGCATCGGCGACCGGGTCGTGGTCGACAAGCTCAGCCCGTGGTTCGGCGGCCGGCCGCACCGCGGTGACGTGGTGGTGTTCCAGGACCCCGGCGGCTGGCTGGAGGCGGATCGGCAGAACGCCTCGGACGGGCCGGTGTTGCGCACGGTGAAGGCGGCCTTCTCCTTCCTCGGCCTGCTCCCCTCGGACGACAGGCAGGACCTGGTCAAGCGGGTGATCGGGGTCGACGGCGACACCGTGGCCTGCTGCGACGACCACGGCAGGATCACCGTCAACGGCGTCGCGCTGAACGATCCCTATCTCGCGCCGGGCAACGCTCCTTCCCGACAGGCCTTCGACGTCACCGTGCCCATGGGACGGATCTGGGTGATGGGTGACCACCGCGATGTGTCCGCCGACTCCCGTTACCACATGGGGAGTCCGGGCCAGGGGACCATTCCGCTGACGAGCGTGGTGGGTCGGGCGGTTGCGATCGTCTGGCCGGTCCCGCGGATCCGGCACCTGGACGCACCCGCTCCGCCCCCTCGCTGCCGGCCGCGACCGAAGACCGGGGGCGCGCTCGACCGTCTCCCGGTCCCGATCACCTCCCGGCGCAACCCCCGTCCGCGCCGCCCGCGTCAGGCGCGCTCGTGCTCCCGGTCGGGTGGTGGCAGTCGCGACGGAGGCGACGGCAGTGGTCCGTCAGATGAGCTGATCCTTAGGCGACTTTTAGGGGATATCGCTGCCGGCGCCAACGGCCCCTCCCGCCTCCTACGATCGAACACACCGCTGTTCGAAGCAGGTTGAGACCCGCTCCCCGGATGCGGCCCCCGAAGCGGACTTCCGCGTGGACCCGAGTACCGGTCCGCGTGCGGCTGCTCCCCCAGCCCCTCATCGCGCCGTCACGGCACCTTGCCGGAGGACCCACATGACCTCACGATCAGCTCATCACCGTTCCCCCGGCCGAAGCCGCCGGGTGACCAAGCCCGCCCTCGGCCTCGCCGCCGTGCTCAGCGCCGGCGCCGCCGTCCTGGGCGTGTCCTTCGCCGCCACCACGCCGCCCGCGCCGCAGGCCGGCGCGCCGACCCAGCCCAACCCGAACTGCACCATCAAGGTTCCGGCCAACCCACTCACCGCCCAAGGCCTCGCCACGCCCTACACGTTGGAGGCGACCGATCCGGCGCAGGGAGCCTGCCACGAGTCCAACGGCAACCAGTCGGCGTTCGTCCAGGCCACCGTCCTCGACCCGGCCACCGGCGCGATCTCCGTCTACAGTCCGCTGGTCATCGACAAGGGAACCGCCCCCGCCGTGGCGCCGGCCGTCCCGGCCTTGCCGGCGAACGCCGTGGTGGGGGTCTGGTTCGGCTACAACGGCAACGTCCTCACCCTGGCCGGCCAGAGCGCCGCCGGGAAGTGCGTGGGCGGCACGCCGGGTGGACAGCCCTTCGGTCAGTTCGCCTACTGCAACGCGCCGGCCTTCTTCACCGCCGCCAACTCCGCGGAGGCCGCGGGCAAGCTCGCCGTCCCGCCGCTGGGTACGGCCCGCGACGGCAAGCCCTGCCCGACCACTCGTGACTTCAGCGTGGTCGACCAGGACCAGAGCGACAACGTCACGACCGAGTACCTGTCCACCGCCCAGGGCGCGACCGCCCAGAAGACCGCGAAGAACCTCGCCGCCCTGAGCGGCGGGGGAAGGACGCAACCCGCCGCACTGCTCAACGGCAGCGACAACCTGCTGCTCGACAACTTCCTGGACCCCGCACTGGGGTGCACCCCGTGGACGGCCCCCGATCTCGCCGACCCGGGCAGCAAGGTCACCTCACTCGCGCTCAACGAACTCCAGGCCGCCAAGTACCAGGCAGCGCCCATCGCGCTCGTCCCGCTCAGCGACCCGATGGTCATCGAGAACAACCAGCAGAACCGGAACAAGACCAACCTCTACCGGGCGGGCGTGAACCAGCCCGCACTCGGCGCCACGGCCAACGGCGATCCGACGGCCTACTGCACCGACCTCGCCACACCCGGCGCCCAACGCCTCAACCTCGACAAGCAGTTCACCGCCGCCGTCCCCTCACCCCAGGACGGCCAGAACCTCTTCGACTTCCTCACCCAGCGCCTCGCCGCCTCCCTCACCAACCTCGGCTGCCGGCAGCCGACACCGTCCGCGACACCGACCGCCACCGCTCCTTCCCCTTCGAGCAGGACCACCCCGACCGGCAAGCCCACCGCCACCCCGACCGGCAAGCCGACCCCCACCCGGTCCTCCGCCACCTGCTCCCCGAAGCAGTTGCTCGGCAATCCCGGCTTCGAGACCGGCGAGGCCGCGCCATGGACGGCCACCGACGCCGTGATCTCCGACTCCACGGGAATGCAGCCCCGCTCGGGCAACTGGGACGCGTGGCTGGGCGGTTACCCCTCCCCCGCCACCGACACCCTGTCACAGCAGGTGACCGTTCCGGCCGGCTGCAAGGCCGGCCTCAGCTTCTGGCTGCACGTCGCCAGCTGCGACCCGTCCACCGGCGCCGACACCCTGACCGTCACGGCCAACTCGACCGCCCTGGCCACCTACACCAACCGGGACGCAACCGACGGCTACGTGCACAAGACCCTCGACCTCTCGGCCTTCGCAGGTCAGAAGGTGACGCTCACCTTCACCGGAGTCGAGGCCACGGGCGCCGAGCAGACCAGCTTCGTGATCGACGACACCGCACTCGACGTGTCCTGACCGCTCCGGCGAGCGATCAGGGCGAACGGGCCCGCGGAGGCACCGGCGCATCGGCGCATCGGCCGACCACCGCGCCGCCCGCACCCCCGTCCGAACACCGCCCCCGGCGGGCGCGACATCCCGCCGTGCCCGCCGCAACCGCTCGCGGTACCTCCGCTAAGGAAGCCCTAAGCCTCCGCTAAACTTCCCCGAATCCCGTCCGCAGCACCCCGCTGACCAGCAGGTTTCCACGACGACCGGGGTCGCGGCCGACCTACCGGCCCGGTGTGCCCGCCGCTTCCCGCCCACCGGTTCGAAGACACTGTCAGCCGGATCGGCCGGTCGGCTACGGTGTGCGCCATGACATCCGTCCTCGTGGTGGAAGACGACCCCGCCATCCGTGCCTCGCTGACAGAGCTGCTGGCAGGCCATCACATGGTGGTGCGCAGTTCCCCCGACGGGTTCGGCGCGCTGCGCGAGGTCGCCCAGTGGCAGCCGGACGCCGTGGTGCTGGACCTGGGCCTGCCGGACCTCGACGGCGCCGACGCGCTGAAGATGATCCGCGGCCTGTCCCAGGTCCCCGTGCTGGTGGCGACCGCGCGGGACGACGACGCCGAGATCATCAAGCTGCTCAACGCGGGTGCGGACGACTACCTGGTCAAGCCGTTCTCCGGCGGGCAGCTGCTCGCCCGGCTGACCGCCGTCCTGCGTCGCTGCACCGGCCCCGCCCGCACGTTCGCCCCCGGACACGGCGTCCCCGGGGCGAACCACGGGCCGCTGGTGCTGGGCGAGCTGCGGATCGACCCGCTCGCCCGGACGGTCCATCTCGCCGGCCGCGAGATCGGCCTGACCCGGCGCGAGTTCGACCTGCTGTCGTTCCTGGCGCTGAACGCCGACCGGGTGGTCTCCAAACGGCAGTTGCTCGCCGAGGTGTGGCGGCAGACGTACGTGGACGAGCAGACCGTGGACGTACACCTGTCCTGCCTGCGCCGAAAGCTGGGCGAGCGCGCCGCCCGGCCGCGCTTCCTGCACACCGTCCGGGGCGTGGGGGTGAAGCTGGTGTCGCCCCGGTGAGATCCGCCCTTGCCGCGGTCGCACTCGCGGTGACGGTCATGGTCACCGTGTCGTTCCTCGTCCCGCTGGCCCTGCTCCTGCGCACCCACGTCCAGACCCAGGCGATGCTCGCCGCCGAGCAGCGCGTGGCCACCACGATGCCGCTGCTGACACTGGACCCGAACCGGCCCGATCTCGCCGAGGCAGTGGCCCGCACGGACACCACGGGCCAGTTCTGCATCCATCTGCCCGACGGCGGCCAGCTGGGCACCACCCATGCCGGCAGCCAGTTGCTGAACCGGGCAGCGCAGGGCAGGACCGCTCTGACCGGCGACGTTCCCGGAGGCCGGGACTACCTCCAGCCCGTCCTGCTCGAACACGACCAGGTCGCCGTGATCGAGGAGTTCGTACCCGATTCGGAGCTGAACCGCGGACTGACCCGGGCCTGGACCATCATGGCCCTGCTCGCCACAGGCCTGGTCATCGGATCGGTGCTGCTCGCCGACCGCCTCGGCGCCCGCGTGGTACGCGCCTCCCGCAA
>NZ_JBHTTU010000169.1:0-7615 GCF_042794375.1 Kitasatospora sp. NPDC056531
GCCCAGCACCACCAGCGGGCCGGCCCAGCCGGTGGCGTGCATCCAGCGGCCGAACAGCGTGTCGGACGGCAGCGTGCCCTGCTGGGCCACCACGGCCGTGAACAGGCCCGGCAGGGTCCAACAGGCCAGCATCAGCAGCCGGATCCGCCACTGGGAGACGAGCTTGACCACCTCGAAGCGGTACACGCGGCTCACCGGCACCCGGTCCGCCTCCGGCGCGGTGCCGGCACCGGCCGTGGCTGTGGCTGTGGTGATGGTCGTGGTCATTCCAGCCCCTCCTGCCGCTCGGTCAGCGCGAGGAACGCGGCCTCCAACGGCGGGATCACGGGCGCGACTTCGCGCACCCCCACGCCCGCGCGCACCAGCTCGGCCACCAACTCCTCGACGGCCGGCCCCGACGCGCGCACGACCAGTGCCCCGCCGGGTGCCCCGGTCTCCTCCACGGTCCGCACCCCCACGGCGCCGGCGGCCACCCGCCGCGCGGCCTGCGGATCGGAGGTGAGCACGCGGTGTTCCAGCTCACGGCTCTCGGCCGCCAGTTTCTCCAGCGGGCCGGAGAAGCGGACCCGCCCGGTCGCGAGGATCGTGACCTCGTCGCACAACGCCTGGAGGTCGTCCATGCGGTGACTGGACAGCACCACGGTCACCCCGTCGCCCGTGAGCCGCCGCAGCGCCCGGTGGACATGCTGCTTGCCCGCCGGGTCCAGACCGTTGGACGGCTCGTCCAGCACCAGCAGCCGCGGATTCGTGAGCAGCGCCGCGGCCAACCCGAGCCGCTGCCGCATGCCCAGCGAGAACCCCCGCACCCGGTCGTCCGCGACGTCCGTCAACCCGACCTCGGCCAGCACCTCGTCGATCCGCCCCGTCCGCGCGTCCTGCCCGCACAGCGCCGCCAGCGCGGCCAGGTTCCTGCGCGCGGTCAGCGACGGGTACAGCCCGGGCCCGTCCACGAACCCGGCCACGCCGTGCGGCGCCGCCAGGGCCCGCCCGACCGGTCTGCCCAACACCTCCAACTCGCCGCCGTCGGCAACCGCCAGTCCGAGCAGCAACCCGAGCAACGTCGTCTTCCCGGCCCCGTTCGGCCCGGCCAGCCCGTGGATCCGCCCCGGCGCCAGGTCCAGCCCGACCTCGTCGAGCGCCACGACGTCGCCGAAGCACTTCGTCAATCCACGCGCCCGTACGGCAAGTTGTGTGTCGTCCATAGCCCCATCTCACAGTCCCCCAGGGAAGGTAGGGCGTTGACAGGCCGCAGACCAGAGCGCGTGGTTGAACAGGGGTGGAACAGCAGACGGTCCGCCTCCCCGGCGGCAGGGCCGGTCGGACGGCCGGCCTGACACGGGGCGCGACGGCTCCGACTCAGGGGTCTTCGGCGGGCGGGCCGGATTCGGGGCGGCCGAGGCCTGCCGGGAGCGCCGGGGCCAGGCCCGGGTGCCGACACTGTGACGCTTGAGTTAACCGGGATGTTCCTGCCTGGCGATGTTCCCGGGGGGGGCGCTTCCGGCTGCCCGCGCCGACGTGACGAGATGCGGGCGCGGACAGCCGCTCGGCGGGTCGGAAGGCGGGTCAGTAGTAATGGCGACGTCCACCGACGGTGTGCCCGACGGCCCCGGCGACCCACAGGACGAGGCCGATGAGGAGCAGGATGACGCCGATGGTCCACAGGATCGGAATCCCGATGACGAAGCCGATGACGAGCAGGATGACGCCGAGCGCGATCACGATGTCTCCTCCCTGATGGTGACGGGGACGTTGGCGGGGGGCCGGCTGCGGCGCGCTCGGCGCCGACGCCGCCCCGGGGCGGTGGAGCCGTCACTTCTCCGGCCCGTCCCATGAGCCGCGTCTACCGCTTCACGGGCCCGGTAAACCTCCGACCGGCCCCGGACGTCACTCGGCCGAAGGGACGGGATCGCCGCTGGACAGGGCGCGGCGTTCCTCCTCGGTCAGCCCGCCCCACACGCCGCACGGGCCCCCGCGCGTGCACGCCCGTCGACCGCTCCTCACCGACGGTGGCGGCCCCTGCGCCGACGGGCGGCCGGAGCCACACCCGGCGCCGGCAGGAACAGCCGGGCCACCTCGCGGCCCAGGTTCACGCCGACGGCGAGGGCCATCGCCGTGGCCGTGGCACGTCCGAGGCCGCTGAGCCCCGTCTCGGGTTCGCCCCGGACGAAGGCGACCAGCCCGAAGTACAGCAGCGAGCCGGGCAGCAGCGGCCCCAGGGCGGCGGTGACGAACGGCAGCGCGGAACTGCCCCGGTACCGGGCCATGAGCTGGCCGGACAGGCCCACCAGCACCGCGGCGAGGCCGGTGGCCATGATGGGCTCCCCGCCGGCGTCGACCAGCACGTTGTAGGTCGTCCACCCCGCCCCGCTGTTGACCATCACGCCCGGCAGCGTGCCCGGCTCGGTGTTGAGCAGCACCGCGAAGGTCAGGGTGAGCAGGATCGCCGCCGCCAGTTGGAGCGGCGGGTTCGACGCCGACGCCGGTACGCCCTTGGCCGCCAGGTCGCCGCCGTTGTTGACGCCGATGTAGAGCACGGTCATCACCCCGACGACCACGCCCGTCATCAGGTACAGCACTTCCAACAGCCGCGCGGCGGCGGTGAGGTAGAAGCCCGCGAGACCGTCCTGCACCGCCGCCACCATGGGCCATCCGGGCAGGAGCGCGTACAGCCCCCCGGTGATCACCACCGACCCGCGCAGGTGCAGCTGGTTGAAGGACATCAGGATGCCGACCACCGCGGCCGGGGTCGCGGCCGTCGCGATCCGGTAGAAGTTCGGCAGGTCGTGGCGCCCGACCAGCGCCGAGAGCCGGTCGCCCGCCATGGCCGTGACGACGGCGCTGACGAACACCAGCCAGGCCCGGGCGTCGGCCCGGCCGCCGACCAGCAGCGCCGCGGCGCCGGCCAGCAGGCCGGAGGAGAGGACCAGGGCCCAGGCGGGGTAGCCGCGGCAGTGCCGGCGCACGGCCAGCAGTCGCTGGTGGGCGTCGTTCACGCCGAGTCCGCCGACGGTGATCTCGGTGACCAGCCGGAAGAGCGCCGCCAGCCGCGCGTAGTCCCCGCCGGGGTGGTGCACGGACCGCTCGGCCGTCACCGGCGGCTCTCGGGGGCCCTGCTGGTAGGAGATCGCCACTCGGGTGAAGGTGACCTGGGGATCGCAGGGCTGGGCCCGGTAGGTCCGCGTGACGGCGAGCATGGCGGCCTCGACGTCCTCCGCGGCCTCGCCGCAGGCCAGCATCAGCTCGCCCACCAGCAGCGCCAGGTCCAGCACGGCGGCTACCTCGGCGGCCCGCGGCTCCGCCGTGCCGGCCCCGGCGCCGTCGCGGTCCCTGTCGCCGACCAGCGGACGGGCGGTGGTCGGGGTGCGCAGCAACGGCAGCATCAGATCGGGCCAGGGGGCCGCCGCGTCGATGTCGGCGCTCTCGCTCCGCGCCCCGGGAGCGGGGTCGACTTCCTGGGCCTCACCGGACCGTCCCTGCCACGGCACGCGTCGGCGGGCCGAACCGTCCGCCTCGGCCCGCACGCCGAACCGCTTGTGTTCCGGCATCGTCGCTCCCTGCACCACCCCTCACTCGACTACTTTTCGCACCCATTCGAGTACCCTGAGCGATCGATTCGTGAACGTTGCGACTGGAGTGCGGGCGGCCCGTTCGCGCCCGGCATCCGGGTGAGGCCGGACGCCTGGCGCCGGTGAGATCACCCGAGGACCGGCTCGGGCGGGTGGGGCAGGCCCGGCGGCCGACCGGTGCCCGCAGGTCTCAGCTGGGCCGCTCCCGGGTGAGCCGGTAGTGCCGCGGGTCGGCGATGCCGTGCAGGTCCTCGGCGGTGAGGGAGCGGTCGTCGCCGCCCAGGAGCTGGAGGTGGCGCAGCTCGCGCACCGGGCGCAGTCCGAAGGCGGTCGCCAGCTCCAGGTCGAGCCGTCCCTCCGTACGGGCGAACCACCAGCGGCCGGTGACCTTGCCCTGCAGGCCCGCCCGCAGGTGGGTGCCCGTCAGGCGGCCGCCTTCGACGGAGTCGTCCGGTACCGCGGCGTCCGCCGAGACGGCGAGATCCAGCTCCAGGGACTCCCCGTACTGGGCGTCGCTCTCGATCGCCCAGCGGCCGGGCTCCACCACCGCGCCGCCCGTCCGGTCCCGCCCGGGGCCGTCACCGGCCCCCACGTCGGCGGGCCGGGTGCCCAGCAGCCGGTGGACCGCGGCGTCCACCTCACGGGCGTCGCTGCCGGATGGCAGCTGCTCCACCGGACGCTCCCCGGGCGGCAGGGCCGTCCCGTCGAGCGGCCAGACCAGACACGGCTTGTCGAACGAGTCCGCGTACTGGCGCTGCTCCCGGACGTGGGGGTCGTCGGCCGCGCCCCGGGACCACAGGAGCAGGAACAGGTCGCAGGCCCCCAGCTCCTGCAGCACCGGTTCGGCCGGCAGACCGTCGGAGGGGTCGCGGGACTCGTCCACGGCGGTCCGCACGCCACCGGCGCGCAGCCGGGCGTCCAGGGCCGCGACCCGGTCGGCGTCCGCGGGCGCGTGGGCGAGGAAGACCCCGGGGCGTGCCGCCCGGTCAGGGCCGTCGTGCCCGTCACCGTGCGTCAGGCCGGGTGCCATGCCGTGCTCCTCGCCGTAATCGTCGCGCTCGTTGTCGGGCTTGTCTGGCTTGTCGGGCCTGTCGGGCTTGTCACGGTGCTCGTCGCGGGGCATCGGTGCCTCAGACCTCCGCGTCGTAGGTGTCCGCATCGTTGTTGTGCCACCAGGGGCTCTGCGGGTCGTAGGAGGCGAGGTAGTAGTCCGCCGCGCAAGTGAACGTCTCCGGGAACAGCTGGTGCGCCCGCTGCCGCAGGATGTTCATGGCCGCGATCTCGTTGGCCAGTCCCTGCTGGTCCTGCTCGTTCACCGGCTTGGCCTGCTCCTCGTCCACCAGCGTCTGCGCCTCCTGGAGGTTGTCCTTCAGGAACTGGGGCCATTGTGCGGGATTGCTGCTGTACGTGTAGTTCGGGGTCACCCGGTAGTAGATCATCTTGGGCCACCTCTTCTTGGGGTCGCTCCGCGGCGCCGCCTTGTCCAGGACGTGGGTGAGGTTCGGGTGGTCCTCCTCGTACGGCTCCAGGGCGGTCGCGCTCGTCTCCGCCCCCCGGACGACCTGCCCCGGGGCGGCCCAGCCGATGTTGCCGTCGCCGAGGTCGATCGGCGGGTTGGCGGCGATCCACTGCTCGTAGGCTGCGGCGAGCCCGTGGGTGCCACGCTTCATCGAGGTGCGAATCGGACTTTCGACCTTGTGGAAGTGCTCCTGGGTGTTGGACAGGGCGGAGCCCATGAAGATGTTCCAGGCGGTGTAGTTGGCACCATCAACAAAATCGGCGTTGATCGCGTGCATCGCGGTGGCCACGTTGTCCTGGCCCCTGGCGCGCACCAGCTTCTTGTCGGCCGTCTTCATGATGGTGATGTCCACGGGCTCGCCCGGTGCCGAGCCGCCACCGGTGTCGCTGAGCATCTTTTCCAGGTACAGCGAGTTGCCGAGGGTGCCGCCGTTGGCGTAGACGTAGCCGGCCCCCTGCAGGACGTCGGTCGTGAGGCCGCCGAGCGCCGCGTTGCTCAACACCATGCCGGTGAACGGCTGGAAGACGCCCGCCCGCTGCAGCACGGCTTCCCCGGCCCGCGGGCCCGCGCCGTGCCCGTGGCCGTGCTCGTCCTGGTGCTCCTCGGCGCGTTCCGCGACGGCCGGGTCCGCCGTGGCGGTCCCGCCGGTCACCGCCCGGCGCATCACCCGGACGGCGTTGGCCTCGGCCTCGCGCTCGAACCGGTCGGAGGGGTCGGAGACCCTGAGCCCGGAGCCGTTGTCGGTGCCCGCGACGGGGCCCTGGCGCTGCTGGAGGACGTGGGTGAGCTCGTGGGCCAGGGTGTGCCGGTCCCCGCCGCCCTCCCCGATGACGACGTGGTTGCCGGAGGTGTAGGCGCGGGCGCCGACCTCGGCGGCGGAGGCGCGGGCGGCACTGTCGTCGTGGATGCGGACGGCGGAGAAGTCCGCGCCCATCCGGCCCTCCATCTCGGAGCGGACGGCGGAGTCCAGCGGACGGCCCGGCGTGCGCAGCACGTCGTGGACGGCGGAACGCTGCACCGCCCCGCCGGCCCGCCCGCCCGGTCCTCCGGCCCCGGCCTGACGGAGCATCTGGACCACGGCCCGGTTCCCGGCGGTGGCCTGAAGCGCCATCAGGCCCGGCAGCGGCGCCCGGCCGCCGCCGGGGACGGAACGGGCCGGCGTACCGGCGCGTCCGGCCGCTTGGGTCCTGACGTTGTCTCGAGCGTGCAAGGGAGCGTGCAAGAGGGGCCTCTTCCCGTGCTGGGACAGCAGCCCTTCCTGCATACGCGTTCCCCGGCCGACGCGCCAGGGACCGAAGGGCAGGCCCGGGTGCCCCGCCGGGCACCCTCACGGTGCGGCGGCCGCGGAGGCGAGAACGGCCGGGGGCCCGGGCCCCCGGCCGTCACGGACGTCAGCCCTGGCAGAGGCCGCGGGTGTAGTCGTACGTAGCGGCGGCCTGCGAGTACTGCCACTGCGGGGCGAGCAGCTGGTCGTTGAGCTGCGTCGCGGCGGTGCGGTTCTCGACGAGGTAGCCGAAGTCCTGCAGCCAGGCCGGGTAGAGGTTCTTGGAGCCGATGAAGAAGGCGGATCCGTCGACCGAGACCAGCTTGTGGTGCAGCGCGTAGGGGTGGCCGTCGGCCCAGGTCGAGGTGGGGGCGGCGCGGAACGGGGCGAGCTGGAGGTTCCGGCACATCGCCGTCCTGGCCTGGGTCGGATCGCCGAGGCGGGCGGTGAGGCGGGCGGCGAGGGTGTCGCTGATCTCGTTGAGGGACTTGATCTTCGAGTAGCCACCGCTGCCGACCGCGCCCCGGTTGCCGGGGTCGCTGACCACGATGCGGACCTTCACGCCGTCGGCGAGCTTGGCCGCGAGCAGGTCGAAGAGCCGCACGTCGTAGCGGGGCATCGGCGGGCAGGTGCCGGTCACGTCCTGCTGGGAGATGTCGATGCGGCTGTTCGCGCTCGCGATCAGCGCGCGCAGGGCGCTCTCCTCCGGGTTGACCGTCGAGTAGTCGCGGTCGCCGTTGGTGTTGTCGTGCAGGCCGATCGGCCCGCACTTGGTGTCGGCGGCGCTCGGGACCGGGCCCGGACGGTAGACGGAGGCGGGGTCGGTGTCGCTGATCCCGACGCCCAGGCCGCCGACGGCGATCACCGGCAGGCCGCCGGTGGCGGGCACCTGGTCGGCCGGCGGGTTGAGGCGCTGCTCCAGGTCGGGGGTGCAGGCGGCGCCCTTGGTGGAGGCGAACCAGGCGGCCGAGAACGTCCCGGTGTTGCGGCAGGTCCAGTCCCACAGGGTGTCCAGGTAGGCGCCGGCGGAGGCGGCGGCCGGACCGGTCAGTGCGAGGTCGACGTCGGTGACCGGGTGGGCGGTGTCGAGGTAGTCGGCCTTCCAGTTGTTGATCCCGCCGGCTATGACGCTCTGCCCGTCGACGACCAGCAGCTTGGAGTGGTTCCAGGAGAACGCGGTCTTGGCGGTGGTCATCGAGGCGACCTCGACGGTGACGCTGCCGGCGGCGTCACCGAGCTTGGCCGTCAGGTCGTCCCGGCCCTTCG
>NZ_JBHTTU010000170.1:0-7525 GCF_042794375.1 Kitasatospora sp. NPDC056531
ACGGCGGTGAGCGGGTGCTCGGCGGGGATCGCGGCGAGCACCCGGGCGAGGGCCTCGCGGTCGGCCGCGTCGCAGGCCTCGATGCGCACGTCGGCGCCCAGGTCGGCGAGGTCGGCGGCCAGGGCGGCCGCGCCGGGGGCGTCCGTGCCGCGCCGACTGAGCAGCAGAAGCCGACGTGCGCCGCGCTCGGCGACCAGGTGGCGGGCCAACAGGGCTCCGAGGGTGCCGGTGCCGCCGGTGATCAGGACGGTGCCCTCGGGCGCGGGCGCGAAGCCGGTGCCCTCGGGTCGGGCGGCGGCCCGGACCAGGCCGGGGAGGAATCCGGTGCCGCCGCGCAGCGCGAGCTGGGGCTCGCCCGAGGCGGCCTGCGCGAGCACGGCCTCCTCGGAGGTGTCGGTGTCGACGTCGACCAGGACGAAGCGCCCCGGGTGCTCGGCTTGCGCGGAGCGGACCAGGCCCCAGACGGCGGCCGAGGCGAGGTCGGCGATCCGCTCGCCCTCGCCGACCGCGACCGCGCCGGTGGTCAGCAGGACGAGGCGGGTGTCGGCGGTCCGGGGGTCGGCCAGCCAGCGGTCCAGGAGGTCGAGGACGCGCGCGGTGAGCTCGTGCGCCCGCGCGGGCTCCGGGCCCTCGGCGGAAGGGATGCGCACGAGAACGGTCTCGGGGAGCCGGGCCTCGGCATCGTCGAGGAGGTCGGGGGCGTCGTCCAGGGTGACGGCCTTGCCGGAGCCCTGTCCGGTCTCCGACTCCCGCTCCGTCCAGTGGAGTTCGAACAGGGAGTCGCGCAGCGGCGAGTCGGCGGTCCGCAGCCGCTCGGCGGAGACGGGTCGGACGACCACCGAGCCGATGGACACGACCGCCCGGCCGTCCTCGTCGTGGGCGCTCAGCGAGACCTCGCCGGCCGCGCCCGCCGCCAGCCGCACGCGCAGGGCCCGGGCGTGGTGGGTGTCCAGTCGGACAGCCGTCCAGGAGAACGGCAGGCCGGCCTGGAGGGGTGCGTCCGGGTCGTCGCGGACCAGCATCGGGTGAACAGCAGCGTCGAGTAGGGCCGGGTGCAGCGCGAAGCGGTCGGCGTCGGCGCCGCCCTCGTCGGGCAGTTCGACCTCGGCGAACAGCTCGGAGCCGCGCCGCCAGACCTGCCGCAGGCCCTGGAACAGCGGGCCGTAGTCGAAGCCGGCCGCCGCCGCGCGCTCATAGAGGTCGTCCGTGTCGACCGGCTGAGCGCCGGCCGGGGGCCACTGCTCGGCGACCGCCTCGTCGACCGGGGCCTCGGGCGGGGCTTCGGGCGCAGCTGCGAGTAGGCCGGTGGCGTGCCGCGTCCAGGGTCGGTCGGCGGGCGCGTTCTCGGGCCGGGAGTGGATGCCGATGGCACGCGCGCCGGCCTCGTCGGGGTCCTCGACGGTGACCTGGATCCGCACGTCCTCGGTGTCGGACAGCACGAGCGGGGTGTGCAGGGTGAGTTCGTCCACCACCGGGCAGCCGGCCTCGGCCCCTGCGCGGAGGGCGAGTTCGAGGAAGGCCGTGCCCGGGACGATGACCGTGCCGAGCACGGCGTGGTCGGCGAGCCAGGGGTGAGCGGCCGTGGAGAGCCGACCGGTCATGACCGTCCCGGAGCCGTCGGCCAGCTCGACGGCGGCGCCCAGCACAGGGTGTTCCACGGCCGACTGACCCCAGCCGACGCCGGCGGCGTCCGTGGGGTCGGGCTCGGCCCAGTAGCGGCGGTGTTGGAAGGCGTAGGTCGGCAGTTCGACGTGCCGGCCGGCGGGGAGCAGGGTGGTCCAGTCGACGGGCAGGCCCGCGACGAAAGCCGCCGACAGCGCCGTCACCAGACGCCCGGGACCGCCCTCGTTACGACGCAAGGTCTCCAGGACCACAGCACCCGGGACGTCCTCCAGCTGATCGGCGATCGGGACGACCAGACCCGGATGCGGGCTGCACTCCACGAACAGCGTGTGCCCGTCCCCGACCGCCGACCGCACCGCCGCATCCAACCGCACCGTGCCACGCAGATTGTCGAACCAGTACCAACCCGCCAACCGCTCCGGCGCATCCACCACCTCACCCGTCACCGTCGAGTACATCGCCACCCGACCCGCCAACGGCCGCACACCCGACGACAGTTCGACGACCTCCTCACGCACCGCATCCATGTGGGCCGAATGCGAGGCGTAGTCGACCGGGATCCACCGCGCCCGCACACCCTCACGCTCACACCGCTCGACCACCCCGGCCAGCGCCTCGACGTCCCCGGACAACACCACACTCGACGGGCCGTTGACCGCCGCCAACGACAACCGACCATCCCCGGCAAGGAGTTCAGCCGCCCGCTCGGCACCGACACCGACCGACAGCATCCCCCCACCCGACACCCCACGCAGCGCCCGACTCCGCAACACCACCACCCGCGCCGCGTCCTCCAGCGACAGCAGACCGGCCACATACGCGGCCGCGATCTCCCCCTGGGAATGGCCGATCACCGCCGCCGGCCGCACCCCACACGACTCCCACCACCGAGCCAGCCCCACCATCACCGCGAACAACGCCGGCTGCACCACATCCACCCGGTCCAGCAACCCACCCGAACCGTCCCGCAACACCTCCACCAACGACCAATCCGTCAGCGGATCCATCACCCCCGCACACTCCTCCACCGCGGAGGCGAACACCTCGCTGGACACCAGGAGTTCAGCAGCCATCCCCGCCCACTGCGACCCCTGCCCCGGAAACACGAACACCGCACCCGACCCCGACCCAGCAACCGACTCACCCTCCGCCAACTCACCCAGCCGACCAACGAGTTCAGCCAGATCCCGCCCCGACACCACCGCCCGGTGCTCCAACACCGCCCGACCCGAGACCAACGCCCGCGCCACATCCACCGGGTCAGCCCCGGGATGTGCCACCGCCCACTCCCGCAGCCGCTCCACCTGATCCCGCAGTGCCGCACCCGACCGCGCCGACACCACCCACGGCACCACCCCGCCGACGACCTCACCCGCCGCGGGAACCTCCGCCTCCGCCGCCTCCTCCAGCACCACGTGCGCGTTGGTGCCGCTCGCGCCGAACGACGAGACGGCGGCCCGGCGCGGGCGCTCCGAGCGCGGCCAGGACACCGGCTCGGTCAGCAGCCGGACGCTGCCGGTCGCCCAGTCGATGTGCGGTGAGGGGGCGTCGATGTGCAGCGTCCTCGGCAGTTCCTCGTGGCGCAGCGCCATCACCGTCTTGATCACACCCGCCACACCCGCCGCCGCCTGGGTGTGCCCGATGTTGGACTTGACCGAGCCGAGCCACAGCGGCCGGTCCTCAGGACGGCCCTGCCCGTAGGTGGCCAGCAGAGCCTGCGCCTCGATCGGGTCCCCCAACGGGGTGCCGGTGCCGTGCGCCTCGACCGTGTCCACGTCGCGCGTGGCCAGGCCGGCGGCCTCCAGAGCCTGGCGGATCACCCGCTCCTGCGACGGACCGTTCGGCGCCGTCAGCCCGTTGGACGCACCGTCCTGGTTCACCGCCGAACCCCGCACCACCGCGAGGACGGGATGCCCGTGGCGCACCGCGTCCGACAACCGCTCGACCACCAGCAGGCCCGCCCCGTCCGCGGGGCTGAAGCCGTCGGCCGCCGCCGAGAACGGCTTGCAGCGGCCGTCCGGGGCGAGGCCGCGCTGTCGGCTGAAGTTGACGAACGTCTCCGGGGTGCACATCACGGTGGCGCCGCCGGCGAGCGCGAGGTCGCACTCCCCCGAGCGCAGTGCGCCGACCGCCAGGTGCAGTGCGACCAGCGCCGAGGAACACGCCGTGTCCACCGTCACCGCCGGCCCCTCCAGGCCGAGGACGTAGGACACCCGGCCGGCGAGCAGGCTGGCGGCGTTGGCCATGCCCAGAGTGCCGTCGCGACCCTTGGCCGTGCGGGCGAGGACGGTGGTGTAGTCGAGCCAGTTGATCCCGGTGTACACGCCGGTGCGGCTGCCGCGCAGGGTGGTCGGGTCGATGCCGCTGCGCTCGAACGCCTCCCAGGAGATCTCCAGCAGCAGCCGCTGCTGCGGGTCCATCGCCAGCGCCTCGCGCGGCGAGATCCCGAAGAAGCCGGCGTCGAAGTCGGCCGCGTCGTAGAGGAATCCGCCCTCGCGGACGTACGCCGTGCCGGGGGCGTCGGGGTCGGGGTCGTACAGGGCGTCGAGGTCCCAGCCCCGGTCGGTCGGGAAGGCGCCGATCGCGTCGCCGCCGCCCGCCACGAACTCCCACAGCTGCTCCGGCGTCGACAGCCCGCCCGGGAAGCGACAGGCCATGCCCACGATGGCGATCGGCTCGCGGCCCCGCTCCTCCAGCTCCCGTACCCGCCGGTGCGCGTCCCGCGCGTCGGCGACGGCCCGCTTGAGGTAGGACCGGAGCTTCTCTTCCGACTCGGCCACGTCTACTCCGACTCCTCGATCGAACGGTCGTTGTCGCTGGTCTGGTGCTGGTGCTGGTGCTGTGGTGGGCCCGGGTGGGTCCGCAGCATCACTCGAACCCCTGGTCGACGAGGGAGAACAGCTCGTCGTCGGTGGCGGACAGGAGGTCGTCCGCGTCGGTCCCGTCGTCCGGCGCCCCGCACAACGCCAGCAGCTCGCGCAGGCGTTCGGCGATCCGGTCGCGGGCGCCGTCCTCGGCCAGGACCGCCGGCAGGGCCTCGTGCAGCCGGTCCAGGTCGGCGAGCACCGGGGTGGCCTCCGAGGACTCCTCGGCGAGGCGCGCCAGCACGTGGCGGGCCAGGCTCACCGGGTTCGGGTAGTCGAACACCAGGGTCGAGCGCAGGTGCACCCCGGTGGCGCGCATCAGGCGGTTCCGCAGTTCGACCGCCATCAGCGAGTCGAAGCCGACCTCCTTGAACGCCCGCTCGGGCCCGACCTCGTCGGCACCCAGGTGTCCGAGGACGGCGGCCGCCGAGGTCCGTACGAGCGTGACCAGTTCGCGCTCACGCTCTTCCTCGGACAGCGCCGCCAGCCGCCGCCGCAGGGCGTCGACCCCCGGCGTCTCGGGCGTCCCGGCGCCACCGGCCGCGCGGCGGGCCTCCAGGGCGCGGAGCAGGTGCCGCAGCGGACCGCGCACGGCCTCCGGGCGGGTGCGCAGCGCCGCGCGGTCGGGCCGGGTGAGCACCAGTCCGGGCCCGGCCACGCGCAGCGCCTCGTCGAACAGGAGGACCACCTCGGCCTCCGTCAACTCCATGAGCCCTTCGGGGAGTTCGGCCTCGTATTCGCCGACCGCGGTGGGCCCCCAGGCGAGCGCGGCGGCGGGCAGGCCGTCGGCGTGCCGGGCGGCCGCCAGCGCCTCGGCGAGGGCAGCGACCACGGCGGCCGCAGGCTCGGCGGCCGTGGGCGGTTCGGGGGCGCCGAGGAGACCGCTCGCCGGGGAGAGCGTCACGAGGAACGCGCTCGGGTGCGCGCCGAGGAGTCCGGACAGGGCCAGGGCCGCTTCGACGGTCGGTTCCGGGCGGCCGTCGCGGGCCGCCTCCGCCGCCGCGAGCAGCACGCCGGCCACCGGGTGCCCGGCGGTGGCCGCGTCCAGCGCGGCACACAGCCCATCCTGGTCACCCGGTACCCAGGTGACGACCTCGGCTTCGGCTCCCGCTTCGGCCAGCCGGTCCGCCAGTCGGCGCACGGCGCCGATGCCCGTACTGTCGCCCGGCAGCAGGACCAGACGACGGACACCGTGGGCGGCGACGAGGTGTCCGGCCAGCACGGCGGCGAGCGGGCCGTCCGCGCCGCCGATCAGCACCGTGCCGTCTCCCGTGCCCCACTGCTCGGCCGGGGCCGCGTGGTCGGCCGCCGCCGCCCTGGCCAGCAACGGGGCGAGTAGCCGTCCGCCGCGCACGGCGAGCCGCGGTTCGCCGGCGGACACCAGCGTGGGCAACGCGGCGGCGGAGGCCGGGTCACCGTCCAGGTCGGCCAGCAGGATCCGGTCCGGGTGCGCGGCCTGAAGCGCGCACACCGCGCCCCAGACGGCCGCCGTGGCCGGGTCGGGAACCCGGTCCCCGCCTGCGGCGAGGACTGCCTGCCGGGTCACCAGCAGGAGCCTGCTCTCCCCCAGCCCCGGTTCGGCCGCCCAGGCCGCGACCTGAGCGGCCGCCTGGGAGGCGACCCGGGCCGCCGTGCGGGACATCCGGAGGAGTGCTTCCGCGCCGATCCTGCCGGCGGCCGGGCTTGCGGTGGCCGAGTCCGCGGCGGCCAGGTCTGCGGCGATCGAGGCTGCGGCGATCAGGTCTCCGGCGATCGGATCCAGGTCGGTCGCGGCGAGCACGACGCTGTCGGGGGCGGGCTCGCCGGCCGCGACGGCGGCGGCGAGTGCCGCCACGTCCGCGTACCGGGCCGCCGGCTCGAAGCCGTCGAGGGTGTCCGCCGCACCGAGCAGGGCGAGGCGTCCGGGCGCACCGCAGCTCGGCGTGGCCTTGCCCCGGTCCTCCCAGCTCAGTCGGAGAAGCGCGTCCCGGTGCGCACCACCGACCGCGCGCAGCTGCTCGGCGGAGACCGGGCGAACGGTCAGCGACTCGACCACCGCGACCGGGCGGCCCGCCGCGTTCGCGACGCGCATCGAGACCCCGTCCTCCCCGGCCGGGGTCAGCCGGACCCGCAGGCCGACCGGACCGGTGCCGTAGAAGCGGACGCCGTGCCAGGAGAACGCCACCCGGACGTCCTCGTCCTCGTCGGCGCCCACCCGAAGCGCCTGGACCCCGGCGTCGAGCAGGGCCGGGTGCACGGCGAAGCCGGCCGCCTCGCGCTCGTGCTCGGCAGGGAGCGCAACCTCGGCGAACAGCTCGTCGCCGTGCCGCCAGGCGGCCCGCAGGCCCCGGAACGCGGGTCCGTAGTCGACTCCGGAGGCCGCCAGGCGCTCGTAGAAGTCGTCCACGTCCAGCGGCACGGCACCGGTCGGAGGCCAGCTCGCCCACTCGTCACCGGCAGGGTCGACGTCCGTGCCCTCGACCAACGTGCCGTCCGCGTGCCGGGTCCACGGTTGGTCGGCGGGCGCGTTCTCGGGCCGGGAGTGGATGCCGATCGCGCGCGCGCCGGCCTCGTCCGGCGCGCCCACGACGACCTGGATCCGCAGGGCCCCGGTGTCCGGCAGGACGAGCGGGGTGTGCAGGGTCAGTTCCTCGACGGTGGGACTGCCCACCTCGCCGCCCGCCCAGGCCGCCAGCTCGACGAAGAGCGTCCCCGGCACGATCGCCGTGCCCAGGACGACGTGGTCGGCGAGCCAGGGCTGAGCAGCCGCGGAAAGGCGGCCCGTGAACAACACGGTGCCGTCGTGTGCCGAGCTGACCGCCGCACCCAGCAGCGGGTGCTCGGCTGAGACCAGCCCGAGCCCGGCCGGGTCGCCCGTCCGGACACCCTGGTCGAGCCAGTAGCGGCGGTGTTGGAAGGCGTAGGTCGGCAGTTCGACGTGCCGGCCGGCGGGGAGCAGGGTGGTCCAGTCGACGGGCAGGCCCGCGACGAAAGCCGCCGACAGCGCCGTCACCAGGCGCCCGGGACCGCCCTCGTTACGACGCAAGGTCTCCAGGACC
>NZ_JBHTTU010000171.1:0-959 GCF_042794375.1 Kitasatospora sp. NPDC056531
TCAGCGACGGCGACACCGTGACCGTCGTCAAGGCGCTCAAGGTCAAGGGCAGCGCCTCGGGCATCAAGGCTGGCACCAAGGTCCGCAACATCCGCCTGGTGGACGGCGTGGACGGCCACGACATCGACTGCCGCATCGAGGGCTTCGGCGCGATGCAGCTCAAGTCCAGCGTGGTGAAGAAGGCCTGAGGCCGAAAGCCCGAACAGCTGAACTGCCGTGCGGCTGAACGGCTGAACGACGACGGCCCGTGCGAGCGATCGGCTCGTACGGGCCGCCGCCGTTTCCGCCGGCTCCTCCGCCGCTCCTCCGCTACGCCTCCTCGCCGGGCGGCGGCGCGGTCGGGAAGAGGACCGGGCTGAGCAGGTACGGCTCCCGCCCCGGCGCCGGCCCGTTGGCCAGTCGGGGCGCCAGGACGGCCAGCAACTCCCCGCCCAGCTCGGCGAGTTCCTCCGGGCTGAGCCAGAACGTGCCCTGCCGGTAGGACACCCCCTGCGCCACCGGGTCGGCGTCCTCCCGGTCCAGATAGGCGTTGAACTCGGCGAGCAGGACGGCCATCGCGGCTGCGAAGCCCCGGCGGTGGTCCTCCTTGGTCATCACGGCGGCAGCGGCGGCGTCGACCACCGGGCGGTCCTTGCGCAGCCGGTAGTGCCGCTCCACCGCGCCGCGCACCCGCTGCTCTTCCGCCACCTCCAGGAACCCCGCCTCGGCGAGCAGCGCGACATGCCGGTAGACGGTCACCTTCGACACGCCCGACAACCGGGCGCACAGCTGCGAGGTGGTGAGCACCCGGCCGCCGGCGAGGGCGTGCACCATGCGCAGGCGCACCGGATGAAGGAGGAGGTCTGCGGCGTCGAGGTCCATTGCTCTACGATTTCACAGTCGCTACCATTATCAAAGATGAAAACGATAGTGCGCCGGCGGCAGCCGCCCGCGCACGGAGAACGGGGGGAGGCGGATGC
>NZ_JBHTTU010000171.1:969-7473 GCF_042794375.1 Kitasatospora sp. NPDC056531
AACGGTCACCGTCAACGGGCGGTCGCTCCACATCGAGGAGTCGGGCACCGGTCCCGACCAGGTGCTCTTCGAGGCCGGCCAGGGCCTCGGCCGCACGTCCTGGGACCCGGTGCTGCCCCTGCTCAGGGACCGCGCCCGCCTCGTCACCTACGACCGCTCCGGCTTCGGCCGCAGCGCCCGCACCGATGCGCCCCTCACCGTGGACGAGCTGGCGGCGGACCTGGTCGCCCTGGCCGACGCCGTCGTCCCCGGCCGCTTCGTCCTGGTCGCGCACAGCATGGGCGGCCTGGTCGCCCGCCTGGCCGTCGAGCGCCTGGCACCCCGGCTGCGCGGCCTGCTGCTGATCGACCCGACGCCGGAGACCGCACCGTCGTACGACGCCATCGACCAGATCGCCCGCCGGGTCGACCGCACGCTCGCCCTCGTGCAGCCGCTCACCCGCTTCCGCCCGCTCGCCCGTCTGGCCAGCGGTAACGTCCGGCAGGTCTTCCCGCCGGACACCTACGCGACCATGCTCGCCGAGGACTTCGTCCCGGCCGGCCTCGCCCAGACCCGCCGCGAGTTCCGCGCCGTCGCCGCCGCGATCCCCCGGTTCCGCACGGCCCCGCCCGCACCCCCGACCTGCCCCACGATCCTGCTCTCCGCCGACCGTCCCCGCCGCGGCGGCGAACGCACCCACCCCGCCCTCCAGTCGCACCAGCACCGCTGGGCCGACACGCTGGCGGGCGGGCGCTACGAGGCCGTCGACTCCGGCCACTTCATCCAGGCCGAGCAGCCGGCCCTGGTCGCCGACGGCGTCCGCGAGCTGCTCGACCGGGGCTGAGGACGAACTACCGCTCTACAGGCGGGCGTTCCAGCGCCAAGCGGGCCACCGCCGCCGGCTCGCCGTCCGTGTTGTCCGTGTCGTCCGACCAGCGCCGCATGTCCGAGCCCGCCGGCGACCTTGTCAGTTCGACGCGATGCCCGCAGGCTCGGCCCGGGGCCATCACGTTCGGCTACGTGTCGATCGGTTCGCCGTCCGTCAACGGCGTCACCGCTTGGACCAGGGCTCCGTTGGGGCGCTGAGGCCGTCCGGTACGCCGGTCCACGGAGACCGGCAGCGGGGCCAGGGGGTGGCGGCGGATCTGCCGGGTCTGGTAGGCGATCAGGGCCAGGAGCACGGCGCTCAGCGCCGCGGTGCCGCCCGCCGTGCCCCAGCCCAGGCCGCCCTCGGACGCGGGCTTGGTCAGCGCGTCGCCGCCGGCCGCACCCAGGGGGCGAGTGAGGATGAACGCCAGCCAGAACAGCACCATCCGATTGATCGACGTCAGGTAGTACGCGGCCACGATCAGCGCCATGACGCCCACGATGGCCAGGAAGGCGTTACGAAAGCCCAGGCCGGTGTCGTCCGAGAGCCAGTCGCCGCTCGAGGTGCCCAGGGTGTTGGAGACCAGGATCGCGATCCAGTACAGGATCTCGCCGGTGCGGCTGGAGATGTTCTCCACGTCGTACGTCTGCCCGGTGCGCCACCAGACGAGGAAGACCAGCGCCAGCAGGGCCGCGAGGATCGTGGCGCCGGAGGCGTAGCCGATGCCGTCGGGGGCGCTGCCGTGGCCGAAACCGCGGTTGAGGAAGTCGGACACCTCGGTCCCGACCATGCTCGTGCCCAGCACCACCGACCAGTACAGCGCCGGGTGGAACCGCTCCGCGCGCACCTGGGCCACGACGACGACCAGGAAGAACGCGAGGAAGAGGAACGCGGTGGTGACGTAGCCGAGCTGGAAGGTGATTCCGAGCAGGTCCCCGGCGGACTCTCCGAGAGTCACGGCGACCGTTTTGAGCATCCAGAACAGCACCGTCACCTGCGGGAGCTTGCGCAGCACCATGGTCAAGCCGTCCAGCGGTGCGTGTGCGCGAGTGTTCGAGGCCATCCCTGTCGTCCGTCCGTCGGCCACCAGCATCGGGCGCGCCATCGTGCAGGCGCCGGCGGGTCCGCCGGGCCATTTCCGGCCGGTGGCGGCCGATCGCCACTCGAAGGAGTTGCTCGGGAGGCCTGAATGGACTGACGGCTCTTCGTCGACGGCGGCCTCGACCGCGACACGGGTCCGGGAGCGGGCGATCTGCACCGCTGCCTCTGCGCGACCGTGCGGTTACCGGTCGCTATGATGTCGATCATGTTCATTCTTGAGCTGACCTACACCGCGCCGCTCGACCGCATCGAAGCGGCCCACCCCGAACACGTCGCCTGGCTCGACACGCACTACGAATCCGGCGTCTTCATCGCATCGGGCCCCAAAAACCCCCGCGATGGCGCGGTCATCGTGGCGGTCGGCGTCGACCGTGCGCAGATCGAGGACATCACCAAGGACGACCCGTACTCGGTGGCGGGGCTGGCCGAGTACAGCATCACGAACTTCCGCGCGATGAGGACGTCGGCCGCGCTGGAGGAGTACCGGCACCAACGGCCGGCGTAACGGGACGCTCCAGGTCTCAGCGCCCGCTGTTGCCGGGCGCGAGCAGGCCGGTGGCCTCGGCGATCGCCTGAAGGGACGGCTTGAACCGGTCACCGCTCCCGGCGGACGGCGAGCAGGGCCGCGTCGTCCGTCAGCCCGGAGCCGACGTACGCCCGCACGTCCAGGAGCAGCTCGTCCAGCAGGGCGTCCGGCTCCCCGTGCGGCAGGGCGGCCAGGCGCTGGGCGAGCGGGTAGTACCGGCTCGCCGCGTCCCGGGCCTCTGACACGCCATCCGTGTAGAGCAGCAGCAGGTCGCCGCGGTCGAAGGCGATCGACTCGGCGTGGTAGTTCCCGCCGACCAGGCCGAGCAGCGCCAGCGGGGGTGCCTCGACGGCCGGCTCCACCGTGCTGACCTGACCGTCACGGCAGAGAAGCGGCGGCGGGTGCCCGCAGTTGACCACGACCGCCGGTCCCGGTGTGTCGGGGATGCTGACCAGAACCGCCGTGACGAACTCCTCGCTCTCCGGACGACGGGCGAGCGCCGAGTCCAGCCTCCTGGCCACCTCCGCCAGATCCGGCTCGGCCCGCGCGGCCTCACGGAACACCCCCAGCACGTCGGCCGCAGTCTCCACCGCGGCCAAGCCCTTGCCGCACACGTCGCCGAGGAACAACCGCACCCCGTACGGGGTCGGCATCACCTCGTACAGATCCCCGCCGATCCGTGCCTCGGCCTCCGCCGCCACATAGCGCACCGCGACCACCAGCGGCCCTATCCGCCGGGGCACCAGGCGCAGCAGGGCACGCTGCGCGGCCTCGGCGACCGTGTGGACCCTGGCCAGCTCCCGCTCCTGGGCCGTCACCACCACGACGTTGATACAGCTGAAGAGGGTGACCACGACCACTGTGGCCACCGCGGTCGCCATCACGACATCGGGCACGGCGTCGTCGTAGGCCGCCAGGCCGACGACGATCGCGCCGGCGACCACCCCGGCCGTCAGCGGGACCGCGGCCCGGCGGGCGCCCACACCGGCCAGGACGGGGAGGGCGGCGAGCATCGGGGCGAACGTGACACCGGGCCCGCTGGCGAAATCCAGCGCCACCGCGGCCGCGACCAGCACATAGCCACCGACCGTGGCCCGGTGCGACCACTTGGGCAGGAATCGCAGCGAACGCCACGCCCTCGTGTTCGAGACATCAGCCACCGGACTGCCCTTCTGTCCCGCTCGTCCCCACAGCCGCGTCGTTTCCCCCACTCCACAGTTAAGCGCCTCTCCTCGCCCGGATCGACCGGCGGCGCCACATCGACGCCTCCGGCCCCGCCTGGCGGACGGGGAGGCCGGTCGGCGGGGGCGCCGGTCGCAGTCGGCCCGGTCGCGGTCGTCAGCCCTCGGCGGGCAGGTCCTGCTCGGTCCAGATGGTCTTGCCCTCCTCGGTATAGCGGGTGCCCCAGCGCTCGGTGATCTGAGCGATGATGTACAGGCCGCGCCCGCCCTCGTCGTCCCGGGCGGCCTGGCGCAGGTGCGGCGAGGTGTGCCCGGTGTCCGAGACCTCGCAGATCAGGCTGCGGTCCCGGATCAGCCGGACCCGGACCGGCCCGGGGGCGTACCGGATCGCGTTGGTGACCAGCTCGCTCACGATCAGTTCGGTGGTGAACTCGAGCTCCGCCAGGCCCCATTCGTTCAGCCGCCCGGTGACCAGGCGACGCGCCCGGGCGACCGCCGCCGGGTCGGGCGCCAGGTCCCAGTCGGCGACCTGCCCGGCGCCGAGCCGGCGGGTGCGGACCAGGAGCAGGACGGCGTCGTCGTCCACCGGCCCGGGCAGCAGGGTCGCCAGCGCCTCGTCGCACAGGCTCTCCAGCGGCTGGCGGATCCCGGCCAGCGTCTCGGTCAGCCCGCGCGGGCCGTCGACGGTCTCGACCAGGCCGTCCGTGTACAGGGCGATCAGGCTGCCGGTCGGCAGGACCAGCTCGGCGCGCTGGAACGGCGGGCCGGCCAGCCCCAGCGGCCGCCCGGCCGGCAGCTCCGCGTAGCGGACGCCGCCCTCCGGGTCGGCCACGACGGGCGGCGCGTGGCCCGCCCGGGCCAGGCTGCACCGGCCGTCGACCGGGTCGTACACCGCGTACAGGCAGGTCACGCCGCCGCGCGCCCTGCGCGGGTCGTCCTCCTCGCGTACCACGTCGTCCAGGCGGGTGAGCAGCTCCTCCGGATCCAGGTCCAGCCGGGCCAGCACCCGGATGCCGGACCGCAATCGGCCCATCGCGGCGGCGGCCCGCACACCGTGGCCGAGCACCTCGCCGACCACCAGGCCGACCCGGCAGCCGGACAGTGGGATGACGTCGTACCAGTCCCCGCCCACCCCGGTGCGGCTGTCGGCCGGCAGGTAGCGACTGGCCGACTCGACCGCGCTCAGCGCCGGCAGCCGGTGCGGCAGCAGGGTGCGTTGCAGCCGCAGTGCCGCGGTGTGCTCCCGGGTGACCGCCGGCATCAGCGCCACGCCGATCAGCAGCGCGCCCAGCCCCAGTACGGTCACCCCGCTGACCCGGCCGAGCAGCGGCAGCCGGACGGAGGTCGCGCCGTAGTCGGGGGCGGCGTAGACGTGGAAGGCGGCGTAGCAGAACAGGAACAGCATGATCAGCCCGCCGATCCCGGGCAGGACGCCCTTGAACAGCAGGTCCCGGAGGCTGCGGGTGAGCACCCGGCGGTGGTACCAGACGCAGGCGAAGCCGGTCAGACCGTAGTAGAAGGCGATTGCCAGGCCCACCGAGTCGATGGAGTCGGACAGCACGTCGTGGCTGACCGAGGTGAGCAGTACCAGGAAGACGATCGACACCAGCCCCATGCCGACGGTCGACCAGGTCGGGGTCAGGAACCGGCGGTGCAGCCGGGCGAAGCCGGACGGCACGGTCTTGTGCGCGGCCATCGAGAAGACGGTGCGGGCGGTCGGCAGGATGGTGGTCTGGGTGGAGGCGACCGCCGAGGTCAGCACCATCAGGATCAGCAGTTTGGTCAGCGCGGGGCCGAGCCCGGTGGTGCCGAACACCGCCCCGCCTAGGCCGGAGAGCACGTCTCTGGAGTTGTCCGGGTTGGCCAGCCCGATGCCCGTGGTGCCGACCCCGGCGAAGGCCTGTGCCGAGGTGGCGACCAGACCGTAGATCACCAGCAGCAGGACGGTGGACAGCACGGCGGCCCGCCCGGGGGTGTGCCGGCTGTCCGCGGTCTCCTCGTTGACGGTGAGCGCGGTATCCCACCCCCAGTAGATGAACACCGCGGCGAGCACCCCGGTGGTCAGTGCCTGAGGGGAGGGGACGTTCAGCGGATTGAACCAGGAGGCGGATACGTGCATCGCAGTCGGCGGGCCGTCGGTGTAGACCTTGACCAGGGCGGTGACGGCGAGAAGCACCAGGGTCGCGGCCTCCAGGCAGACCAGCCAGCGCTGCAGGACCGCCGACACCTCGATGCCCACGTAGCAGACCGCCGTCATCAAGGCGATCCAGACCACCCCGGCCACGGTGGTCCACACCCGGCTGGCCGCCAGCGACTCCAGTCCGACCAGCCGGAAGCCGTAGATGCCGGCGATCTCGGCGAGGTTCGCCATGGTGATCACGTCGGCAACGATCAGGCCCCAGCCGCCCATCCAGCCGGCGTGTGGGCCGAATGCGCGGGTGGCCCAGGCGAAGGTCGTCCCGCAGTCGGCGTTGACGGCGTTCAGTTCCCGGTAGGCGTACGCGATCAGCAGCATCGGCACGAACGCCAGCATGGTGATGATCGGGGCCTGCAGCCCCACCCTGGCCACGATCACGCCGAGCGCCGCCGCCAGGCTGTACGCCGGCGCGGTCGAGGAGATCCCGATCGCCACCGACGAGAACAGCCCCAGGGCGCCCGACCTGAGCCCCTTCTCACCGGCGCCGGGCCCGGGTGCGAGCGGCGTGGCGGACTCGGCGGCGGGGCGGGGGGAACTCTTCACACCAGTTACCAACTCCGCGTCTCGCGGCGGCAAGCCTTGCGACCACCATTCTCCCCGCCCGCCGGGAGGGCCGCCAGACGGGCCCGCCCCGCAGGCGGGAGTTTGAAGG
>NZ_JBHTTU010000172.1:0-7443 GCF_042794375.1 Kitasatospora sp. NPDC056531
AACTCGCATGTCCGGTTCGGGGAGCGGGCCGGGGAAACGGACCAGCCGAAACGCTGGCACCGCGCCCCGGTCCGACTCCACTGGGCCACCGAGGCCCTGGACGAGGAACGCCGGGCCGCCTGGAACCGCGCCAGGCGCCAGGCGGCAGACCCCGAACTCGCCCGCCGTCTCAAGCACTCCCGTCACGCGCTGTGGAAGAACCCCGAGGACCTCACCGCCCGCCAGCAGGCAAAACTCGCCTGGATCGCTACCAACGACCCGCGCCTGCACCGCGCCTACCTCCTCAAGGAGGGACTGCGCACGATCTACCGAATCGCCAGAACAGAGGGCGCGCCTGCCGCGGCCGAGGCGCTGGACCACTGGCTGTCCTGGGCGAGGCGGTCGCGGATTCCGGTCTTCGTCGAACTCGCCCGCAAGGTCCAACGCCACCACGACGCCATCCTGCACGCGATCGTCGAGGAGTTGAGCAACGGACTCATCGAGTCCACGAACACGAAGACCAGGCTCATCATCCGCAGAGGCTTCGGCTTTCGCTCCGCCGAGGCCGTCATCGCCCTCGTCATGCTCTGCCTCGGCGGCAACCGCCCCACCCTGCCCCGACGCCAACTCACATGATCCGACCCACAGATCCAGCACAAGAGCCCCAAAGCCGCCTTGGGATGATCTTGAGCTGAGCTGAACCGCAGTCAGCGTCGGCGGGCGGCCGGGTCCTGGGCGGCGACGTGCCGAGCGACTGCGTCCACGCCCGGCCGGGCGTACCGCTCGAGCGAGCGGACGGAGGCGTGCCGGGAGCGGGCCAGCAGCATCGGGGTGCTGGTGCCGTTCTCCGCGTCGTGGGTCAGGGCGGAGTGGCGCCACCGGTGCAACGTCCAGCCCTGCAGCTGCTCCCGCTGCTCGGGCCGGGCGAGGGGGTTGGCCAGCAGCCGGGTGGTCTCCTCGAAGATCTCCTCCGCGCGCCGGTAGGACAAGCGGGCCCGCCCGGTGACCGGACAGATGTCGTTGGTCGGCTTCCCGGCCGGCGCACGGCGCTCGGTGAGGAACAGCGGGCCCTGGCTGCGGCCGGCGATCAGGCGGGGCAGCAGCTGGGCGGTGGCGGACTGCCAGTGGATCCACTCGGTGGCGCCGCCCTTCGCAGTGACCTTGCCGCGCTTGTCCGCAGTGAACAGATCCTCGACGTTGAGGCAGAGCGTCTCCTCCGCCCGCGCTGCGGACTCGTACAGCAGCCGCCACAGCGTCTTCTCGCGCAGGCCCACGTCGTCCAGGCGCCAGACGGCGGCGACCTGGGCCAGGGAGAGCGCCTTGGTCTTGTCCGGCGGGGCCGGGCGCCGCTCGATGCCGAAGGTCGGATCCGTGGTGATCCAGCCCTGCCGGCGCCACCAGTCGATCGCCTTGCGGATCACCGACAGTTCGCGGTTGACGGTGTCGGCGTCCAGCTCGTCCGCCCGGTCGGCGGCGAGCTCGGCCAGCAGCTCGGGCAGCGCCTCGTTGTCCAGCGCGGTGAGCGCGAGCGCCGGCGGCTTCGCCCCGCGCCGGGCGGGTCCGGTCGGCGTCGCCTCGCCGGCCAGCATCCAGCCCCAGTTGGTCAGCGAGATCCGGTAGACCCGTGCCGAGCCCTTCGAGATGCCCGCCGCTGTCAGGTACCGGTCGATCGCGGCGGCGTACGAGCCGGGGCCGGCGGCCAGGGGCACGATGCGGGCGCGCGGAAGCCGAAGCGCGCCCCCACTCTCCGACACGGCCGCCTGTTCGATCGCCACCCTCGCCCACCCCTCCGACGCTGTCGCGGTAAATGCGTACACCTCACCCCCGGCGGCGGTGATCATGCTCGATCGAACATGCGAGGCCATCGCGGGGTCCGATCCGGGGTCCGGAGGCCCTGTCGCGGTAAATCCGTAATTTACCGCGACGGGTGAGGCGGCATGTCCCAACTGCCGCCGCCAACCCTTGTAAAGGGTTCTTTCTAAAGATAGCTTTAGATGCATGCCTGAGGAGAGTTCACCGCGTTCCGTTCGCCTGACCGATCCCCGTGCCCTGCGTGCCTACGCTCATCCGACGCGGCTGGCGTTGGTAGGGCTGTTGCGCCGGGACGGTCCAATGACCGCCACCCAGGCCGCTGAAGCCATCGGTGAGAGCGTCGCCAGTTGCTCCTTTCACCTGCGCCAGCTGGCGAAGTACGGCTTGGTGGAAGAGGCCGGGGGCGGCCGAGGGCGGGAGAAGCCGTGGCAAGCCACCGCTATGTTCACCAGCTGGGAGGCTGGCATTATCGAGGACCCAGCGGCGGCCGCCGCCACGGAAGCGCTCCAGCTGGCCATTGCCGAGCGGTACTTTGAGCTCACCACGCGCTGGGTTCAGGAGCGGTCCCAGGAACCGGTCGAGTGGCAGCAGGCCGCGCAGTTCGGTGACACCCTCCTGCATCTGACGGCAGCTGAGCTGGGCGAGCTGGGCGGGCAGATCCAGGACCTGATGCGGCCATACCTGGAACGGCTCGACGACGCGAGCAAGCGCCCCCAAGATTCGCGGCCGGTCACCGTGCTGCAGCTGGCCTTCCCCACCCGTGCCGGCAGCCGAAACAACCAGGAGTCGGCCTCGTGACCGCGTCCGCCCCTGACCGGCCGGTGCCGGGCTCGACGCCAACGAGGCCCTTATCAGCCGGGATGCGCTTGTTGCCCGACCTGCTCCGGGAAGTAGCCTTCCGCCGCTACTGGACCGGCCAGACGATCTCCGGCCTCGGCGATCAGATCTCCTCCATCGCGATTCCGCTCGTAGCAGTCCTTGCCGCGCATGCCAACGCCGCCCAGATGGGCTACCTCGCTGCCGCGACCTGGCTGCCCAATCTGCTGTTCGCGCTCCATGCCGGCGTCTGGGCGGACCGCCGAAGTCACCGGCGCCGGGTCATGATCGCCGCAGACCTCGGCCGGCTCGCCCTCATCGCCACCATTCCACTCGCCTACGCCTTCAACGCACTCACGCTCGCCCATCTGTACGCGGTGGCGCTGGCGACCGGGACCCTCTCGGTCCTCTTCGATGTCTGCAACGCACCGCTGTTCAACGCTCTGGTCCCGCCGGACCGGTATGTCGAAGGGAACTCCCTGATCAGCGGCAGCCGTGCCATGTCCCAGGTCGCCGGTCCGAGCATCGGCGGGGTGTTGGTGCAGATCCTCTCGGCGCCGCTCGCCCTGTTGGCCGATGCTCTCTCCTTCGCTGCCTCAGCCTTCGCCCTGTCCCGCATCGCGCCGGTCGAACCCCCTGCGGAACGCAAGACCCACGGCCAGCTCGCGGAAGGCGCACGGTTCATGGTCGGTTCGCCGATGATGCGCGCCTCACTTGCGGCCACTGCCACCGTCAACTTCTTCACCTTCATGGTTGCGGCCCTGTTCGTGCTGTACGCCACCACCGTCCTCCGCCTCGACCCCGGTCTGCTCGGCGCAGTTCTGGGTGCCGGATCCGTGGGCGGACTCCTGGGGGCGCTCTGCGCCGGCGCCATCACCAGGCGAATAGGTGTCGGGCCGACCTTCATCCTCGGCAGCATCGTCTTCCCCGCCCCCCTGCTGCTGATCCCCGCGGCGCACGGGACCACTCCCGTTGTCCTCGGGCTCCTGTTCGCAGCCGAATTCGGTTCCGGACTCGGAGTGATGTGGCTGGACATCGCCGGGGCCTCCATCTTCGCCGCGATCGTTCCGGACAACCTGCGTTCCCGCGTCTTCGGTGCCTACCGGAGCGTCAACTTCGGTACCCGTCCGCTCGGTTCGCTCGTCGGCGGTGCCCTCGCCGGCACCATCGGCCTGCGCCCCACCCTGTGGGTGGCGGTCGTCGGTGCCCTCACCTCGTTCTTGTGGCTCCTGCCTTCCCCTGTCCTGCGGCTCCGCGAGTTGCCGACCCGCGACCGGCACACCCCAGCAGCCTGAACCGACCGTCCCTGTACCAGGCCAGAGCAGACGGACTCGGCGGCTACCCCGCCTTCACGCCGCCTCGTCCTGCGCCAGCGCACTGAAGTCGACGTCCAAGCGGGCGTCGTAGGCGTCCGGGGTGATGCCGAGTTCGTGGGTGGAGTACTCACCGAACCGCTTGATGTGCTCGGTCAGGTACGGGGAGATCTGTGCCAGGTCGAGCGGGTCAACGATCCAGCCCTCGGCCTGCAGCTCGCGCACCACGTCGCCGATGTCCAGGGTGTTGTGGAAGATCACCAGGTTGGCCAGCAGGGAGGTGAATTTCACGTCCTTCTCCTGCTCGACCGGGTCGTTCGCCGCCACGGTGCCGTGCTGGCCGAAGCGGACCCAGTCGGAGAAGCCGTTGAACGCCTCGACCTTGTTGGTCGCCGCCGTCACCCGGGCCCTGAGCGGAGCGTCCGAGAGGTAGCGCAGGAGCTGGACGGTGCGGATGACCTTGCCGACCTCGCGGAAGGCGGTGTAGGTGGCGTTGCGGCGAGAGCCGGACCGCAGCCGCTTGAGCAGCGTCGCGGAGGAGATCGTGCCTTCGCGGATCGAGACGATCACTTTCATGAGGTCCTTGAAGTGGGTCTCGATGAGGTGCCAGTCGATGACGTTGCGGCCTGCTTCGCCGAACAGGGCGTCGATGTGCTCGTACTGCGCGGTGCGGTTGGGGCGGAAGAACAGCAGGTCCTTCCAGTTGCGGATCCTGGGCATCAGGTCGATGCCGAGCAGGTGCGCGATCGCGAAGACCGGGTAGCTCTGGCCCTGCGTATCCGCATGGACCGTGGTGGGCTTCACCTCGGAGGTGTTCTTCAACAGGCCCTCGATGATGTACACGGCCTCCCACACACCACACGGCACGAAGTGCGTGAACAGCGCGATGTACAGGTCCGAAACGTGGTGGTACGCGATGCCGCCGACCGCCCCGTACCGCACGCTCGTCTCGGCGAGCAGGTTGTCCAGGTAGGTGTCCATGTGGGTGCCGTCGGCCGCGGCGGTGGTGCCGTTGCCCCACGCCCGGGACAGGTCGAGCTGGGCGTGCCGGTCGACCACGTCGCCGATCGCCTCGTTCAGCTTCGCGGTGGTGACGTGCCGCCGGGCCGCCACCGATAGCTCATGGCCGGAGACGCCAGCGATGTGCCGGGCGGCCTCGGCGTACGTCATGTTCGTGCCCTTGACGAACGTCGTGATGACGTACCGACCGAACGGGTCCTTCAGCTTCGGGTCGTTGCCGGAGGCCGGCCCGAACCGGTGCCACCACTCGATCCAGTACGCGGTACGGGCCACGATCCCCAGCAGCGTGCGCTCGGGCATCCGCTCCTTGATGGCCTGCTCCAGCACCTGCGCGCTCTTGCGGGGCTTCTCCGCCCGGCGCGGCTTGAGCTTGGGCACCCCCGAGTCCGGGTCGATGAACAGCTCGTCGTTCTCCGGGTACTCGCCGTCCGCCTTCGCCGCCGCCTCGCGCAGACGGTCCCGGAGCTGGGCGACCAGCGTCCGGCCGTCGAACGGCGTCGTGTCGCCCGGCGCGCGCAGGCCGACCTCCACCAGGTACTCCGGCAGCTTCGCCTCCACCTGTTCCCAGGGCAGCAGCTGCTCGGACCAGTCGGCGTACTCCTCCGAGCCGATCACCGCGACGTCGCCGGTGCGGAACTCCTCGGCGAGGTAGTAGAACACCATCGCCTCGAAGTGGCGGCGCACGAAGTGCCCGGGCTGGCGGCGGTCGCGGATGACCTTCTGCCAGTTCTGCGTGGCGAAGGAGACGTCCACCTTGCGGCCCTTGTCGTCCCGGTCGGGGATGAAGTCGCGCACCTTGGCGCGGTGGCCCTTGGCGTGCGCCAGGGCGTCCAGCACGGAGGAGTCCTCGCTGGTGGCCTTCAGCTCGATGACGTCGGTCAGGTCGAACATCACCGGCCGGTCGGCCTTCATGTGCCCGTGCAGCAGCACCTCCCAGTTGTCGCCGTGGTGCGCGGACACCCGCTCGATCTGCGCGTACTGGGCGTCGAAGCCGCCGAGCCCCTCCACCGCCGCGGTGAGCGACGCCAGCCCGTTCGACTGGACCATCAGCCCCTCCGCGAGCACCAGCAGCGCGGGCGACACCCGGCCCTCCAGCTTCCGGGCGACCTCCGTCGCGGTGGACTCCTCGTCCAGGCCCTCCAGGGCGTCCAGGGCTGCCTTGGTCAGCGCTGCGGCCTTTGCCCGTGCGGTCTGCGCGGGCCCGCCGGCGTCGACCTGCTGCAGCAGGGTGCGGTAGTTGGCGACCAGCGTCTCCACGATCTCCTGCTGCTGGCGGCGGATCTCCTCCAGCTCCTCGCGGGCCTTCTTCGCCTTCGCGGCCATCCGCTTGCAGAACATCGTCGCCAGGTCGTCCCGCGCCCGCATCCGCGCCTTCGCCGCCAGGCAGGCGATCAGCGCGACCCGCCGGTCCGTGGTGTAGTCCTTGAGCGTGGCCGCGTCCTGGGCCTCCGCCTCGCCGGCGAAGTCCGCGACCTTCCCGGTGGCCACCCCCTGGAGCCACTTGGAGGTCTCGCCCAAGCCGTCCACCCACTCCAGGTGGCCCTTCAGCCGCTTGAAGTTCGACCAGGTCGCCCGCCCGGGGTTGTTCTTCAGCGCGTTGAATAGCGACTTGCCGTCCAGGCCGACCACGTCGACCAGCTTCAGCAGCCCGTGCCGCTCGTCCTCGGTCATCCGCTCGCGGATCCCGGCCAGAATCTCCTCGTTCACCCGGGCCCGCACTGTGGAGGCCATCGCGTCCAGCGTCGAGAACCGGGGGATCTCCAGCCCGGCCTCCACCAGCTTCTCCAGCGCGATGTTGATCAGATCGGCCGGGTTGTTCTTCGACGCCGCCCCGATGCGCATCGCCTCCTCGGCCAGCGCCCGGGCGGCCGGCCCGTCGTTGCGCATCCCGCACCGCTCGCGCACCATGCCCCGGTGGAGCCGCACTGTCCGCTCCGACCGGTACACCGCCTCGGTGTGCTCCGGCAGCTCCACCGCCCGCCGCACGAACTCCACCACTTGATCCGGGACCTCGGACGGCTTCGGGAAGCACCCCATGCGCTGGTACGACTTCAACGCCAGCAGCAGCGCCAGCTGGTGCTCATCCGAGTCCGTTACCCCCTCCGCCCAGGCCCGCTCCTCCTCGGACGGCGTGAAGAACACGTGCAACTCGCGCGCGGTGATCAGCCGCTTGAACCGCGGGTACGCGGTCCGCTCGATCGAGGTCATCCCCACCCCACCCGGTATCCAGCCCTGCCGGACGCGCCCCAAGCGCCCGCGCGGGATCATCGTGGGCAACCGGACCTGAGATGATCAGAACCACAGAACCCGGGACAACGCCGGTCACGGAGTGATAGAGCCCTGAACAGGCATCACGGGCTCAAGATCATCCCGCTGCCGCTTTTGGGCTCACCTTGGCTGGACCCCTTGACCCCCGCGAGTTCGCGGAAACTGAAGGTTCTTCAGCGCGAACCCGAGGGTCCGTTGCCCTGATGTTAGGGGGTGGACCCATGGGTTCGTGGTG
>NZ_JBHTTU010000173.1:0-443 GCF_042794375.1 Kitasatospora sp. NPDC056531
CGCTTTCCCGTTCCCGCCGGCCCCCCCCCGTCGTAGCGTTCCCGGGCGCACCGGGCCGCCCGTGCCCGCGCACCGGAGGAGCCATGACCACAGCCCACCCGACCACCGCTCGATCGCCGCGGCCCGACCTGGTCGTCACCGACGCCCCCGCGGCCGCGGACCTCGCACTGGTCTCCGACGCGCTGGACCGCTTCAACGTCGAGCGCAGCGGAGTCGACGACCGCCGGCCGCTCGCCGTCCTGGTCCGCGAGCCCGGGACGCACCGGGTGCTCGGCGGGCTGACCGGGCGCACCTCGCTCGGGCTGTTCTTCGTCGACCTGTTCTTCCTGCCGCCCGGGCTGCGGGGGAACGGGCTGGGCGGCGAGATCCTACGACGGGCCGAGGAGGAGGCCCGGGGGCGCGGCTGCCGCTCCGCCGTGCTCTACACGATCAGCTTCCAGGCG
>NZ_JBHTTU010000173.1:453-1375 GCF_042794375.1 Kitasatospora sp. NPDC056531
CGGCGAGGTCCCGTGCGATCCGCCGGGCACCAGTCGGGTCTTCCTGACCAAGGACCTCACCGCACTCACGGGCCGCGAAGCCGAGGTTCAGAGACCAGCCGGCCAGTTGTAGTTTCCCGGCACGGTGACGGAGGCGTTCTCGGCGGCCGTGCCGTACACCAGGGCGATCTCGTCGTGGGCGTGCAGCTGGATCGCCGCCGGGTCGCCGCTCACCGCCTTGCCGTCGACGTACGCGGTCAGCGTGTGGGTGGCGTCGGTGCGCAGCCCGCCGAGGTGGTCGGCGGAGGCGGAGACCTGCCACTCGGTCAGGAACTGGCCCAGGGTGAAGTCGGCGTTCACCGGCGACTCGACGTGGATGACGCCGGTGGTGTCGTGGGTGTGCAGCGGGCTGATCCGCTGCGCGCTCTCGTCGATGCCGACCAGCGCGGGCACCGTCACGGGCTGACCGTCGGCGTACACGTCGAGGTGCGCGTGGATGTGCAGGGCCGTGCCCTCGGCGCCGAGCATCGGCAGGCCGGCCGCCTTCACGGCTGCCGCGACGTCGGCGGGGGCGTCCCAGGGCGGCGGGGTGGTCCGGCCCTCGGCGGTGGTCCGCGGCTGCGCCGGGACCCCGGAGGGTGGGGACGAGCCCTGGTTCGTCGCGATCACGACGGCGATCCCGCCCACCACGATGGCCAGCACCAGGACGATCACTCCGGCCACCAGCCACCGCCGGCGCCGCTCGCGACGGACCTCCGCCGCCCGGAGCGCCGCGACGCGGGACCGTCGTCCGGACGGCCCCGGGTTCTGCGCTGACATCGGTGCGCGCCTCCTCGATCGAGGTAGCTGCCCTTTCAGCCTGGCAGAGTCCGCCCCTCCCGGCGCGTCGAGCCCGGTGGCGCCCGCACAGCGTCGCGGCCCCGGCCCCCGCGGAGGGGATCGG
>NZ_JBHTTU010000173.1:1385-7335 GCF_042794375.1 Kitasatospora sp. NPDC056531
AAAAAACGGACCCATCCTCCAATGAACGGAAAAGACGATCCCGCCCCCCCCCACGCGTTCGGCTCAGGCCCGGGTCAGCGCTGGCCCGGGTAGCCCTGCTGGCCCGGCTGGCCCGGGTAGGGCACGTTCGGGACCTGCGGCGGGTAGGGCTGGCCCTGCGGCGGCACCTGGCCGCCCGGCTGCGGCGGGTACGGCTGCCCCTGGGGGGCCGGGTAGCCCTGCGGGGCCGGGTACGGGTTGGCCGGCGGCTGCGGGTACGGCTGCTGCTGCGGGTAGGGCTGGCCCTGCGGCGGGTACGGCTGCTGCGGCGCCCCGTAGCCCTGCTGCTGCGGGATCACCGGGTGGCCCGGCATCGGCTGGCCTGGCATCGGGTACGGCTGGCCCTGCGGCGTGTCGAACGGCTGCGAGGACGGGTCGATCGACCCGGGCGGGAAGGCCGCGCTCAGCTGGTCCATCTCGGCGCGCCAGATGCGGTGGATGTTCAGGCGCATCGGCTTGGCGCCGCCCGGCATCTGGAGGTACATCGAGCTCCAGATGCTGGCCCGCTTGACCCGGCTGACCGGGAAGGCGTTGCGCGGGAAGGCCGCGACGACGTCGCCGGGGCGGTTGGTCCAGCGGTTGGCCGCGTTGACCACCACGTGGGTGTTGGTGAGCGTCAGGAAGTAGTACCGGCGGGTCAGAACGATGATCAGGCCGAGCAGCGGGATCTCACCGAAGACACCGTTGAGCCACGGGCTCGGGCCGCTCTCCGCGTGCACGCAGGCGATGAAGGTCTCCCCAGGAGGCGCCACCTGCGAGAGCTTCTCGATGACCTGGGCTTTCTGCTTCGCCCGGAGAATTGCCATGTTGTCTGTTCCTCTTACCCCGTCGTGTCCACCGCCTCTGCGCGGCGGGAAATCGGCTGAGGTTAGCAGGTGGTGATGACACTTCGAACACCACCGTACGCGGGAAGGACGACGCCCCGTCGGGCCGGAGCCCGACGGGATTGAGTCGGCATCCGAACCACCCGGCGTGCCTCGGGCCAGGGGCCTTCACCGGCCGCCGCGGATCAGCCGACGGTGGTGACGGTGTAGCCCTGCGGAGCGCGCAGCCGGACCGCGCCGGTATGGTCGGTCGCCGCCTCGATCGGCAGGCCGGCCACCGTCAGCCCACTGATCCGCAGCGACTCGTACCCGGCCGGGAGCTGGGCGCGCACCCGCAACCGGCGGTTCGGCGCGTCCGCCTCCAGGCCGAGCAGCGCCTGCAGGACGAGCACGGCGGAGGCGGCGGCCCAGGCCTGCGCGGGCCAGGCCGTGCACGGCGATGGCGCTGTCGTGCGGCCAGACCGAGCCGGTGTGGTAGAGCCCAGCGGGTTGAAGCCCGCCGCGGCGGCGTCCAGGGTGCGCAGCCCGAAGCCGCTGTCCATGCCGGGGGCGGTGAGCCGGCGGGCGACCAGGACGCTCTCCTCGGCGTCCAGCAGGCCGGTGCCGAGCAGGTGACCCAGGTTGGAGGCGATCGAGTCGACCGGGCGCTTGTCCCGGTCGAGGGCGACCACGGGGTAGCGGCCGTGCTCCCGAGCTGCTGCGCCCGCAGACGTTGGAGCGGGTCCGACGCGCCATCGACGAGCTCGGCTACCGCCCGCACCGGGCCGCGCAGGCGCTCAGGACCAGGGCCAGCCGGTTGATCGGCTACGGCATCCGGTCCAGCAGCACCGGCGTCCCGACCCCCGTGCTGGACCAGTTCCTGCATTCCCTCTCCGAGGCCGCCGACCGGGCCGGCTACTGGGTGGTGCTGTTCGCCGTCGCCCCCGGGGACGAGGAACTCGCCAGCTACCAACAGCTGTTGGACGAGCACGGCGCGGACGGCTTCGTACTCGGCGGCACCGACCGCGGCGACCGCCGCCAGGGCTGGCTGCACGAGCGCGGCGTCCCGTTCGTCGCGTTCGGCCGCACCTGGTCCGGCAAGGACGTCGGCGACCGGGTCGACGTCGACGGCGCCGCCGGGACGTCCGCGGCCGTCCGGCACCTGGCCGCGCTCGGCCACCGGAAGATCGGCTTCCTCGGCCGGCCCAAGGGCTCCGGGGTCGGCGACGACCGCGCCCGCGGCTGGCAGCACGCTATGCGCGACCTGGACCTGTCCACCCGGGGCCGCCGGGTGGAGAGCCCGGACGACCCGGAGCGCGCCACCGAGGCCGCCGGGAAGCTGCTCGCCACCGGCGTGACCGCCGTCGTGGCGGCCAGCGACACCCTGGCCCTCGGCTGGTACCAGGCGCTGCGCCATGACGGCCGCACCCCCGGCCCGGACGCCGCCGCCATCGGCTTCGACGACTCGCCGATCGCCCCGCTGCTGTTCCCGTCCCTGTCCAGCCTCGCCCAGCCGCTCGACGCGGTCGGCCGCGGGTGCATGCGGCTGCTGCTGGAACGGCTCGGCGACCGCGAGCGGCCGACCGAACGCGTCCTGCTGGAACCGGAGTTGGTCCTCCGCAAAAGCGCGCGACGCCCCTCCCCCGAACCGCCTCCACTCCCCCGCCCACCCTCGCAAGGAGATCCCGCACGGCCACCTCCCGCCCCCTCCCCTCGCCGCGGCCGCCGTCTGCACGGCCGTCGCCCACCTGGCAGCAACTCGCCGACGACGCCGGCAAGCTCACCAAGGACGGCGTGACCGGCCTGGCCGTGCTGTTCTTCTGCTTCCGGCGCTACTTCGCACGCGGCGCCAACTCGGGCTCGTCCAAGGGCTAGGGCTCTTCTTTCCGATCATCAGATCGTTGGTCTGGTCGTGCAGTTGACTGAGGCGCAGTGGGCCGCCAACGAAGATCCACAACACGATCTCCAGCAGACCGACCCTACGCCCCGGCCTGCCGGTAGAGCGTCACCAGGAGGCCGTGCACCGGCTCGCCCTCCGAGTCCTCCTCCGTCTCGTCGACCAGTGCGGCCAGCGCCTCGGCGAGCCGCGCTGCCTTGGCCGGGCTGAGCCGGAGGTGGCGCAGCGTCAGGAGGTGGTCGACGGGTGAGCGGTCCAACTCCTGGGCGACGGCGCCGAGCAGCGCGGCCGTTCCCTCGGCCTGCGGTTCGGCGACGACGAGCCGCTCGGTGGTCCGCCGGTAGTACTTCTCGGTGCCGCCGCGCACCCGTCGCGTTCCCGCGTCCTGGACCAGCCCCGCCTCGCACAGCACCCTGAGGTGGTGGGAGACGCCGCCCTTGTTCACTCCCAGCTGCGCGGCGAGCCGGCTGATCGTCGACGGCCGGCCGCTCAGGGCGAAGAGCAGGCGCTGGCGTAGGGGGTGGGCGAGTGCAGTGTGCTGCAGAGGCGTGCTGATCCGCTGGACGCCCTCGTCTGGTTGATGGCTCATCAGATCAAGCGTTAAGTACGTTTGACGCTTTGACAAGCCGCTGGTCTACTCCGTCCCATGACCTCCACCACATCGCCATCCGCGCTGGACACCGTCGCCGTCGTCGAGTCGATCGCCGACCTGGTCCGCGAGAACTACGTCTTCCCCGATACCGCCCGGCAGCTGGCGGCCCTGCTGCAACGCCGGAGTGCCGAGGGCTCCTACCGGGCCGAATCCGCCGAGGAGTTGGCCGAAGAGGTCACCGCGGACCTGCGGTCCGTCAACGGCGACCTACACCTGGCCCTCAAGTACCACGACGTGCCGGTGCCGCCGAACCAGGGCGCGGCGGTACTCGCCGCGTTTCGGCGGGATTTCGACGCATCCCTGGGCGGTGTTCCCCGCGTGGAGCTTCTCGACGGCGGCGTCGCGGTCCTGGAGATCGGGCCCAAGATGTTCCCGCTGGACTGGGCGGCGCAACCGCTGGCCGCGGCGCTCTCACTGGTGGCTCCCGCCCGCGCCCTCATCCTGGACCTGCGCCGCAACACCGGTGGCGATCCGAACACGGTCGCCTTCATCTGCGGCTACCTGCTCGACGGCCGCACACACCTCATCACCATGCTCTCGCGGCAGGGGGAGGTGGCCGAGCAGTCCTGGACGCCCTCGTTCGTACCGGGTGCCCGCTTCGGCAGCAGCAAGCCGCTCTACGTGCTGACGAGCGAAAACACCTTCTCCGCGGGCGAGGAGCTCGCCTACGACCTGCAGCAGCTCGGGCGCGCCGAGGTCGTCGGGGAGGCCACCCGGGGCGGCGCGCACCCGCGCGAGGGCTGGACGGTGCACCCGCACCTGGAGCTCAGCGTGCCCGTCGCCCGCGGGGTCAACCCGATCTCGGGCACCAACTGGGAGGGCACCGGGGTCCGGCCCGACGTGCCGTGCGACGCCGAGGCGGCGCTCGACCGCGCACTGCCCCTGGCCGTGGCGCGCTTGGCCTGAGCCCTTTCGTCGGCCGGGGCCCTTTTTGCTGGCCCCGGCCGCGTTCTGGTGCGCGCGCACGATTGTGCGTGGAGTCGACTGAGACGACCCGGACGGTGCCCTCGGCGTCGGACTTCGGCCACTCAGCCATGCTGTCGGCCAGATCAGTTAAAAGCTAGGTCAAAAAATAGTGTGTCATCTTGCTGATAATGTGATCACATGCGTAGGCGCTGTGGCGCGCTTCGCCACAGGGGAGGGATCGGCCTGACCCCGTTCGATCAGGCCCTGTCACACAGGAGTTGCACCATCAACACCGCCATCCGCAAGGCCGCCCGCGGCGCGCTGCCCATCGCGGTCACCGCGTCCGTCCTCGCCACGGCTCTCACCGCCTGCGGCACCGCCGAGCAGATCTCGGCCGCCCAGAAGGTGTCGAAGGCCTTCGACAAGGTCGGTGACGGCAAGTCGGCCGGCTTCACGCTCTCCGTCGACGCCACCCCCGAGCAGATCGTCGCCTTCACCAAGGCCACCGGCGAGGAGGCGGACGAGAAGAGCGCCCAGGGCCTGTCCGGGCTGTCCCTCTCCGTCGCGGTCTCCGCCGACAAGCCGCTCAAGGACGTCGACGCCTTCAAGAACGCGGCGGCCAAGGACCAGAAGGACATCACGCTCGACAAGTCGGTGCGGATCTCCTACCGCATCACCGACAGGAAGGGCGCCCCGCTCCTCGAGTACCGCCAGGTCGAGGCCAAGGGGTACCTGCAGATCGACCTGAAGAGCGTGCTGAGGCTCACCGGTCAGGACCCGTCCGAGGTCGACGCCGTCACCAAGAACCTCCCGTCCGACATGGCCCCCGCCAAGAGCCTGCTGAGCGGCAACTGGACGTCGTTCGACCTCCAGGAGCTCGCCGACGAGGCCAAGAAGAAGGACGACGGCGCCAAGGGCGGCAAGCCGGAGGCAGTTCCCTCGGTCGACCCGCAGGCCGGCAAGGAGCTCTTCGACGCACTGAAGGACGTCTTCAACCGGACGGTCACCTTCGAGGACAAGGGCAAGAAGGACGGCACCGAGCACATCTGGATGAGCGCCCCGGCCCGCCAGGCCGTGGACGAGCTGTACAAGGCCCTCAAGCCGCTCTCCACCAAGTTCCCCCAGCAGTTCAAGAAGTTCCCGACCGAGGCCCCGACCGGCGTCCCGGACAAGAACGTCGGCGCCGACCTCTACCTCAAGGACGGCTCACTCTCCTCGGCCACCTTCGACATGGCGCAGCTGGCGAAGAAGGTCGAGCCGGGCGTCAACTTCCCGGTGAAGCTGACCTTCAACCAGGACGCCCCCAAGGTCGAGGCCCCGTCCGCGCCGAACAAGATGACCGCCGAGGACCTCATGAAGACCTTCTCCGTGCTGGCCGCCGGCGGCGAGGACTCCGACTTCGGCGACGGGACCGGGTCGGGCGCTGTCCCGCCGGTCAGCACCGACGCCGCTCCGCTGACCGACGCCCAGCTCAAGGAGCTGGCCGCGCTCGGTGTGCCGGAGGCCCAGGCCCGTGCCTTCAACAAGATCGGCATGAGCTTCGAGGACATCAAGTCCATCGTCCAGGAGAAGTGATCCGCCTGACGGCGATCCCCTCCTGACGCACCGACCGGCCGACCGCCTCCGCGGTCGCCCGGTCGCGTCCGTTCAACC
>NZ_JBHTTU010000174.1:0-395 GCF_042794375.1 Kitasatospora sp. NPDC056531
GACCCGATCGCCTCCGCCCTGCCCGGCAAGTGCGTCGACGACAACGGCAACTCCAGTGCCAACGGCACCGCCGTCCAGCTCTGGGACTGCAACGGCGGCGGCGCCCAGGCGTGGACCTGGTCCAACGGCACCGTCACCCACAACGGCAAGTGCCTCGACGTGACCGGCGGCGCCATCGCCAACAGCACCCCGGTCGAGCTGTGGGACTGCAACGCCGGTGCCAACCAGCAATGGACGCCCCAGCCGGACGGCACCCTGAAGAGCGCCCAGTCCGGCCGCTGCCTCGACGACCCGGCCTTCGCCACCGCCAACGGCACCCGGCTGGAGATCTGGGACTGCAACGGCGGCGCCAACCAGCGCTGGACCCTGCCGTAGCGCCACCGGTTCCACGCGAC
>NZ_JBHTTU010000174.1:475-4403 GCF_042794375.1 Kitasatospora sp. NPDC056531
TCCCGAGTGTGTCGGACGCTCGGCGTAGGTCGGGTGATCCGGGATCGTCGTAGACGCGAAGGCTGAGGCGCCACTGGCGTGATTCCGGGAGCGGCGTGGGAGACCGGGTGCGTCGAGTCCGGTTCAGTTCGTCCCAACGTCACCGTGTTCCGTTCCGGCCGCCGTTCCCGGGCCCGAAACCACCTTGGATGCGGAGGGAACAGCCCATGTGGCGTCAGACAGCGCTTCTGGAGCCCGGAGCGCCACCGCACCCCGTCGATGAGATGCCGCCGCCCGGCCGGATGGCGAACGTCTTCGGTTCCACACTGGTAGCGGGCGTGTTCTGTTTTCTGCTGGCTCCAGTCTTCTGTCGACTCGTCCGGTTCTTTCCACCAGTCGTCAGCGGCACGGTGATCACGATGATCGGCATCTCGCTGCTTCCGGTGGCCGGGAAATGGGCACAGGGCGGGAACTCCCATGTGCCGGACCACCGTTGGCTCGGCAGCGGGGCTGACCCTGCGACAACGGGGCCTCCTGACGTGCCCTTCGGCGTAAATACCGTTCGAGCTGCCAGGAGGCTCTGCGATCTGGCGGGAGGGCGTGCAGGCGGTTCTGGTGACCGGCGATGGAGTTGGACGCGACGATGAGGTGGGACCGGGTGTGCATCGCCGCGCGCAGCATCGGGTCCTCGACGGGCAGGCGGATCGCGTCTTTCTCCGGTTCGGCGATGGGTCGGCCCCACGCGCGTTCGATCATCGGGTTCGCGCGTCGAGGGCGGTTTTCGCTGGGACATGCGGGGTGACCGTGTCGGGGCCAGCAGTTGGGAGGTGGCGGTGGGGCGTCAGGTCTCGGTGCCCGCTCAAAACAGTTCCAGGTCCTCGCCGCTGGTGTCCGCGATGACTGGCCGAAACTGGGCAGGGAGGCCGTCCAGGCGGTCAGGACCGGCCGCGGCGGCCACGGCAGGGGCCGTCTCGGCCAACCAGGCACGAAACCGCTCGGTGGCTTCGCGGTAGGGGACCTGCGCCAGGACACGGTGCTCGCCGGAGGGGCAGAAGTCGACGGCGACAGTGAGCAGGCACGAACGGGGCGCGTTCTGACTGCCCGTCCAGGACACGCGCAGGACACCGCAGGGCTTGCGCCCGCGGGGGGCGCGGTGGGTCGGGCGCAGCGATCGGCAGGCTATGTGGGCGGTCCATGCGGCGAGGTGCGGCAGTGGCAGGGTCGTGCGTGCGCGGCAGCCGGGGCAGCGGTGCCAGTGGCGGAGCCAGGTCTCGGTGTCGGTGTGGAAGAGGCGTGTGTAGCGGTTCGCCACGCGAATGTCGTTGCTGTACAGGTGGTCGGGGCGTTCCTGTGTGTTGCAGGACTGGCAGACGGGGGCGCGGACGTAGCCGTGTTCGTGGCAGTGGTCGAGCACGGTGGCGGGCGCAGTGCGGCAGACGGCGCACGCCCACCCAGCCACCCTGCGGGAGGTACCGGGCTTCCTGCTGAGGACCGTGTACAGCTGGCCTTCCAGCTCTTTGTCGTATGGGCGCAGTGAGGCGGTGGGGCCCTCGGGGCTCGTCGTCCGCCGACCGCCGGCGTCTCGGGTCTGCCGGGGGTGGGAGGGGGGCTCGGTGACGGCTGCGCTTGCCTGGCGGGTCCGCGCGGTTTGCACCCACTGCGTTTCGGCGTGCTCGGCCGCGTCCAGCAGCCTGACCACAGCGCGCGGCAGCCACCAGGTGCGCTGCGTCCCGTCGCGGGTTTGCTCCACGAGTATCCGTCGCCAGGCGATCCCCGCCAGGTGGCACGGCCGGCCGATTTCACGTCGTGCTGCCCGCTCGTGGCCGCGCAGCTCCTGCAGTTCTCCCGTGATGCGCTGGCGCCAACGCAGCGGCGTTTCCTCGCTGCACTCCTGCCTTGGCGCCCCACGAAACGGACCGACGCGGACCAGGTCCTGCCGATCCATCCCAACCGCGTTCAGTTCCGCAGCTGCCCGGCGCACCTCAACCTCCGGAACACTCCACTGGCCGCCGCTCGCTCTCACCGTCGCCACCACATGGCTGCCGAGCAGGACGTACCCCACCCGGGCACGGGTAGGAGAGCAGGTGAATGCCCCAGAAGCCGTCGGCACAGCACTGTCGGCCGTCAAATCGACCCACAGAGCGTCCGCGGCAACCAGGGTGATCAGGCCGTTCGTGCGGCCGGGCATGACACGCTCTGACATACCGACAGGCTAACGGCCTGCAACGCGGCAACGGGTCCCAAGCACCCCGGTCAGCCAGGCCACCGCCCGCAACTCCTTATTCCTGAGCATCTGGTCCGCCGTACCGTTGCCGAACTCCGGCGCCGTGAGAGCCAGCGACTCCCCATCCGACAGGTTGCCCCTCCCAGCCGCGATTCCTGGTACACGTCGGCGAGCCGGGCCTTCGCTTTGTCCTGTGTGGCGAAGCCGGACTCCTCCGTCTGCTTCCCGGCCGCGGTGCGGTACCGGATCTTGTACTCGTGCGGGCAGCGGGTCCAACGAGATTCGGGATGTTCGCAGTCCTTGAAGAAGCTGTCCATGCCGCGGGGGAGGCGGTTGGTCGCCATGGTCGATCTCGCTCCAGGGTGCCTTGCTGACGGTTTGCTGACCCCGGATGGTCGATCAAGCCCCTGAGCTGGGACGAAACGCTAGCTGCGTGATATGTCGAGGACCACCATCAGCTGAGTGACCGCGATGACGGTGAGTGCTATCCCTGGGCGCTGGCCACGTCGGGCGGACGCGGGCGGAGCCTCGGCCGGGGCGCGCGAGGTGACCATGGCAGGTCCCCCCATGGCTTGGAGGCGAACGATGGGCAGGGGGTGGGTCCGTTCGCCACCACTGACAGTAACCCCGGGAGATAGGGAACATAACCGTTCATTACGGACAAGCAGTAATTTCCGGACAATCGCCGACCAGTGGTGTGAACCGGCCCCGGTGCGCCCGCGCCGGGGCCGACGGGATCACCCGAGGGCCCGTCACCGCCGGGGCGGCCTCCGGATGTCGATGCCCGGTCAAGGGCTTGACGCGGCCCTGGTCCAGCGCGATCGTGAGGGCCGAGATTCTGACATGTTACGTGTGCCATTGCACATGGGTGCGGCGGCCGACCCGTCGCCAGGGGAGGGCACCGCGTGGAGCTGGAGCTTCGGCACCTGAGGGTGTTGTGCACGATCGCCGACACCGGCAGCGTGGGCCGGGCCGCCGTGGCGCTCGGTGCCTCACAGCCCGCGACCAGCACCCAGCTGCGCCGGATCGAGGCCCACCTCGGCGCGCCGTTGTTCGAGCGCACCACCACCGGTGTGGCGCCCACCGGTTTCGGCGTCGAGGTGCTGGCCGCGGCGCGTGACGTGCTGGCCAGGGCCGACGGCCTGGGGCGAAGGGCGGTGGCGGGCGTCTCACCGGCCGGCCGGGAGTTGCGGCTCGCCGCCACCAACTCGCCGGTGCTGCCCGGCCTGCTCGCCAGGGTGCGCAGCCGGCTGCCGGAGCTACGGATCACCGTGAGCAGCGTCTACCGCTCCTCGGACATCGTCGAGCTGCTGGAGCAGGGCGTCCTGGACGCGGCGATCGCGGTGGACTACCCCGGCATGGAGCTGCGGCACTCGGACGCCGTCGCGCTCCGGGGCATCGTCACCGAGCCCACCTTCGTGGCACTGGCCGCCGGGCACCGGCTGCGCCGCCGTACCGAGGTGGCGCTCGCCGATCTCGCCGACGAGCCTTGGTTCGTCACCCCCGACGACGGTGCCGGCTGGCCGGGGGTGTTCTTCGGCGCCTGCACCGCCGCGGGCTTCGTGCCGGCGACGGTGCACGAGTTCCTCGGCGACCGGGCGGAACTCCAGGACATGATCGCGGCCGGTCTGGGCGTCTCCACCGTGCAGGCGACCTCCCGGCCGCTCTCCGCCGTGGTGATCAAGCCACTGGCCGGCACGCCGCTGCGGACCAGGTACCTGCTCG
>NZ_JBHTTU010000174.1:4413-7314 GCF_042794375.1 Kitasatospora sp. NPDC056531
GTGGGCGGCGAGTTGGTCGAGACGCTGTTCGAAGCCGCGACCGCGGCCTACCGGGATCTGGCCGAGGCCTCGCCGCACTTCCAGGCCTGGGCGGCTCGGACCTACTGGGGCGCCCGGCCGTAGCCGGCGAGGAATCAGGCGGGGGCAGTGTTATGGGTCGTGAGGGCATGTCATATGACCTGTCACATTGTATTGGCATTGTTCCGGTGGCACGCTTCACCCCGGATCCCCCATGACTCGGCCTCAACACCCAGTGAGTCCGCCCCCCTGCACCTAGACCCCCACTCAGAAGGATCACCAGTGCGACCGCGCATACCCATCCGCACCCTCGTGGCCGGCTTCGCCGCCGGCTGCGCCACCGCCGCCTGCCTCCTGCCCGTCCCCGCGGCCGTCGCCGCCCCCGCACCGACGCCCGCCAAGGCACCCGCACACTCCTCGCCGACCGTCCCCAAGCCGCTCGGTGCCACCCTCTCCGACGCCGGCACCTCCTCCGACGCCGGCACCTCCTCCGACGCCTTCGGCCCGGCCGCGGCCCCGCTGACCCCGGACCAACTGGCACAGGCGCAACGCCCCCTGCCGCCCGGCACCGCCGTCCAGCTCACGCCGAAGACCCAGGCCCCGACGGTGAGGCCCGGCGCCACCCGCTCGGCGACCACGGCCACGGCGAGCTGCACCCCGGCGGACTTCGGCAGCCGCACCGGCAGCGCGCTGGTCTCCTTCATCGAGGGATCGACCCCCGACTGCGTCAACACGCTCTTCAACCTCACCGGCAGCGACGCGGGCAAGGCGTTCAAGGAATCGCAGATGCTCACCGTCGCCGACGCCTACCGGGCGCTGGCATCCGGCTACACCGGGGACGACTCGACCGGCATCTGGCAGCTGGAGCTCTTCCTCCGGGCCGGCTGGTACGTGCAGTCCAACAACGCCGGCTCGGTCGGCAGTTACGACGCGGCCCTGACCGCGGCCAACCAGGCGGCCCTCGACGCCTTCTTCGCCAGCGCGCACTGGCAGGACGTCACCGCGGCCAACGCGCCGGTGCTCTACGACGCGCTGGTACTGACCGACAGCACCAACCTGCAGGCCTCCTACCTGAACGTCTACAAGCAGGTGCTGACCGGCTACACCAGCGCCTACGACTCCGTCGCCGGGATGGACAAGGCCGTCAACGCGGTGCTGTTCGCCCCGCTGTGGCGCGGCAACTGGAACCCGGCCTTCGTCAACGCCGTGGCGGCCGACCCGAGCATCCTCAGCACCATGGGCAGCTTCGCGACCGACCACAAGGACATGGCGTCCGGCCCGGCCGGCTTCCTGGTGGTGAACACCGGCAACGACCTGGGGCGCGCCGCAGGCGACGGGGGCGCCGCCGGAGCCGCGGCCGGCCGGCAGGTGGCGGCGCTGCTCGCCGCCACCCCGATCACCGGCGCGACCGGCCCGCTCTACGTGCACGCCGCCTACGACGCCAACCTGTACGACGCCGCGAACTGCTCGGTCTACGGCACCTGCAACCTGCCGGCCAAGCTGACCGCGGCCGTGCTGCCGAACCAACAGGTCTGCGACAACCGCACCATCGAGACCGAGAACCTGACCGGGGACGAACTGAACACGGTCTGCACCAGCCTGCGGGGTGAGGACACCTTCTTCCACAACCTGGTCAAGGACAGCGGGCCGGCCAACCCGTACGGCAAGACCATCGACCTGGCCGTCTTCGCCACCCAGGCGGACTACCTCACCTACTCCTGGGCGATCTTCGGCAACTCCACCAACAACGGCGGCGAGACCCTGATGGATCCGACCGACCCGAACAACCAGCCGGTGTCGGTGATGTACCGCAAGGCGTGGAACGACGGCTTCCCGGCCAACGTGTGGAACCTCAACCACGAGTACACCCACTACCTCGACGGCATCTACGACATGAAGGGCACCTTCGGCGACGAGCTGACCGTGCCGGACATCTGGTGGGTCGAGGGCGTCGCCGAGTACGAGTCGTACGCCTACCGCGGCACCACCGACACCCAGGCGATGGCCGAGGCCGCCAAGCACACCTACAAGCTCAGCACCGTCTTCCAGAACACCTACGACAACTCGGACACGGTCCGCACCTACCCGTGGGGCTACCTGGCCGTCCGCTACATGTTCGAGAAGCACCCGGACGTGATCTCGACCATGCTCGGCCACTTCCGCACCGGTGACTTCCAGGGCGCCTACCGGGTCTACAACGGCCTCGGCACCGCCTACGACGCCGACTTCGACAGCTGGCTCACCGCCTGCGCGGCCGGCGCCTGCTACGCCCAGGGCCCGACGGCCCTGTTCGGCTCCTCCGTCAACGGCGCCACGGTCAGCCTGACCGACAAGTCCGTGCAGACCGGCGGCGGCAGCATCACCGCCTGGCACTGGACCTTCGGCGACGGCAGCACCTCCGACCAGCAGAACCCGGCCCACACCTACGCGGCGGCCGGGACCTACACCGTCGCCCTGACCGTGACCGACAACACCGGCCGGACCGCCAGTACCCCGGCCTCGGTCACCGTGACCGCCGGCACGGCCCTGCCGACCTGCACCGACCCGCGCACCGACGCGCTCGGCCAGAACTGCTCGCGATCCGGCGTGTCGGCCACGGCCGGCAACACGGCCCACTTCTACCTCTGGCTGCCGGCCGGCACCACCACCCTGAAGGTCACCAGCTCCGGTGGCGCCGGCACCGCCGCGCTCTACTTCGATCCGGACACCTGGGCCTCGCCGAGCGCCTTCACGGCCTCGTCGACCAACCCCGGCACCGCCCAGAGCCTGACCGTCAGCAACAGCACGGCCGGCTACCGCTACGTCAGCCTGTATGCCGTGACCGACTTCTCCGGAGTCACCGTCAGCACCCAGTTCTGCTCAGGCCCCGGCCCCGGCGCTCGA
>NZ_JBHTTU010000175.1:0-7236 GCF_042794375.1 Kitasatospora sp. NPDC056531
CGGATCTGATCGACGGATGCCTCACCCAAGCCGGACTGATCATGGATGGCTGACCCCGGCCAGCCCCCGACACCACTCATTCAATTTCAGTAGCGATGAGTGATATGGGACAGGCTGCCCTGCGAGCCGGTCCAGGCCCCGATCGGGGGCGAGCAGACTGTCACTCCCCGATCAGCTTCCGCCAACTACGTGGTCGCGGTAGGTCTGGAAGGCCCGCCAGCTGTTCGGGTTGCCCGTTGCCAGGAAGTCGCCCTCGGAGATGTCGATCACGCGGCAGCTCACTGCGTCATCGATGTTGACGATGGCCTGCAGGACGTCGTCGCCGGTGCCGCGGACATAGAGCATGATCGAGTCCACTGAGGTTTCGGAGCCCAGGTTCAACTCCATTGACCAGGTGGGGCCGGTGATCCGGCCCCAGGTCGGTTCAGCGAACTCGATCCCCGGGACGCGACCACGCAGCGTCGCCTGGACCTCGTCGCAGGAGCCGATCGGCTCGGTGCTGAAGTCGTCCGGGAAGTCGTCGACCGAGACGAACTCGGCCGGGACCGGCAGAACGAGCGCCCATCCGGCGTCCGACCAAGGCCGGCGCCATGACCGTGGTGCGGGGAACCGGGCTGCTCAGTCAGGTCATCGAGCGCGGCGGTGCCGTCTCATGCAGAGATGCGAGCTCACCCGGAGCGTGTGGCCGCCCCTGGGGCGCGGCGGTTGCGCGGCGTGGTGTCGTCTGCTGGTCGTTGACCTCGCGCAGGACGTGGTAGGCGCGGGCGAGGAGTTTCCGGGCGACCGCGGTGGTCGCGATCTTCTTGCCCCGGCGGCGCGCCATCTCCTGGTAGGCGGGGGCGAAGGCCGGATGACGTTTGGCCGTCTGGGCGGCCTCGCACATGATCCAGCGCAGCCAGGGCGAGCCCTCCTTGGAGATGTGGCCGTGGCGGACGGTGCGGTCGGAGTTGCGCACGGTGGGGGTGAGTCCGGCCCAGGAGGCGAGCTTGCGGGCGGAGGGGAAGCGCGTGATGTCGCCGACCTCGGCGACGACGGCCAGCGCGGTGAGGACGCCGACGCCGGGCAGTTCCCTGAGCGCTGTGATGCGCAGGTCGCCGCGGGCGCAGGCGGCGAGGTCCCGATCGAGCGCGTCGATCGGTGGCCGTAGAGCGTCCATGACCGCGAGGAGGTCGTCTACCACGTGGCGGGAGGCGTCCGGCAGCGGCAGTTCGGCGAGCCAGGCCCGGCCGGGGCCGGTGAAGCACCCGCCGGCCGGTCGGGTGTGACCGAGGTCGGCGAGGACGGCGTGGACGCGATTTCTGAGCAGGGTGCGCAGACGCACCAGCTGGAAGCGGTGCCGCAGCAGGGCGCCCTGTTGGCGTACCTCCAGCGGGGCGATCCACGCCTCCGGCAGGAGGTCCGCGCGCAGGAGCCGGCCGAGGGTGGCGGCGTCGACCTTGTCGTTCTTCAGCCTCGCGGAGGCGATCGCCTTGCACTGGAGGGGGTGCACGAGGTGGGGCTCGTAGCCGTAGTCCTCCAGGAGCTCCACCAGCCAGCCCCAGCCGTAGGCGGCCTCGAACGCAACCGGAGTGCCGATCGGCAGGTCCCCGATCACCCCGAGCACCGTCTCCACCCCGTTGGGCACATTACGGTTGACCTGCACCTCGCCGTCCTGATCGACCAAGGCGATCTGTGAGCGCTTGCGATGCACGTCGATCCCGACGTAGACAGACATTGCCGGGCCTCCTTCCCGAGCTCGCATCTACCCGGACGATAGGCATCGCCGGGCTGAGCACGGAAGGGGGCCCGGCCCTCATAGGGTCAGGTCAGACGGAGCGGCTCAGCCGGTAGGGGCCGAGGTAGTAGGAGAGTGCGGCATGCGACGGGCCGTCCGCGACCTCGCCGCTCGTCAGCAGCTTGACCACCTCGGCCTCCGTCAGCCACTCGACCCGGGTCGCCTCGGAGACGTCCTCCGGCTCGCCGACCCGCGTGCAGCCGGTGACGTGGTACGAGCGGAAGTGTGCGTCCGAGATGCCAGCCATAGCGTCGTACTCGGTCAGCAGCTCGACGCGACCGGGCCGGTAGCCGGTCTCCTCCTCAACCTCCCGGGCAATCGCCGCCGATGGGTCCTCGCCCGGCTCGGCCCAGCCCGCTGGCACCTCCCAGCCCCAGCGGCCGGTGATGAACCGGTGCCGGTAGAGAAGGAGGAAACGGTCACGGTCGTCGGTGACGACGGCGGTGGTCGAGCGCTTGGGGTAGCGGACGACGTGGTGGTCGATTCGGCCGACTCCCGGCACCTCGACCTTGTCCAGCCACACCTCGACCCAGGGGCTGCCGTAGACCTGCCGACGTCCGAACGTCTGCCACTCCATGTCCAGCCTCCTCACGCGTGGACCAATTGCGCCCTCGACTCTCTCACGCGCGTGGCAAGCTCCCGCACTGGCCTCTCGGCCGACCACGGAGCGAGGGAGCGCTGGAATGCCCGCGCGCGGAGGACGATCGGCTGGACCACGCTTCCGTCCGCAACGTCGAGGGCGTCGTGTGCGAGCGCGCAGGCGGCAGCGAGGTTGCCCTGGGCGAGCCGTACCTCCGCGAGGTCGAGGGTGAGGACCGCTCGGCCCTTGACGTCGGCGGCGGCCCTGCGGCCGATGGCGGTCTCCAGCAGGTTGCTGGCCGCTTCGTGCTCGCCGAGGTGGGCGTACGCCTCACCGGCGAGGCCGTCGAGGCGCGGGGTGGTGAAGAAGTCGAGGCCGCCGATCGGCTCGTCTGCGAGGTCGAGGTGGCGGGCGGCCTGGTCGAGGGAGGCCAGGGCTCCGTGCCGGTCACCGGCAGCCGCCAACGCACGGGCGAGGTTGGCTGTAACCCCGGCGCGGCGCCGAGGAGCTGCGGTCGCAGCGTGGGCGGCGGCCTGCCGGAGGAGAGTGGTGGCGGTGTCACGGCGCCCCGCGGTGTATTCGACGATGCTCTGCATGGTGAGGAGCCATGCGGTCAGGTCGTCCGCCTCTCCTTCGCCGGCGGCGACGGCGCCGAGGTGGAAATGGGCCTCTGACTTGCTGCGGTCGCCGAGGTCGTGGTGTGCGAGGCCGAGCAGGCCGGAGACAGCGGCCAGTATCCGCACTCCGCGGCGCCGGGCAGCGAGGGACTGCGGGCGGGCGAGCATCTCGTGTACGCCGACCAACTGCCGCTGCAGGGTAGGTACGGATTCAGCGGGCGGGGTCGACGGGTAGCGGAACGCCGCGTCGGCGACGGCTGCCTCCAGGTGGCTGAGGGCTGCGTCGCTGGCGGTGGAGCGGCTGAGCATGTCCAGCACTTCCCAGGTCTCGGGTACGGCTGCCGGCCGGAAGGCGGTGGGCTCAGCCGCCGACTCCCACGGCCGGTCGGCGAGGCCAAGCATGCGCCCGGGGATACGCAGGCCGTCGGCGATCCGCTCGATCACGTCCATGCTGGAGACCGTCCGGCCCCCGGTCATGATCTCCGTGACGCGGCTGGTCGACAGCCCGGTGCGGCGAGCGATCTGGGCCGCACCGACGCCAGCCCGCTTGACGGCCTGGAACACGGCGCCGATCTGCCGTCCGGCGCACGCCGACTCGAACGCGGGGTCGACGAGCAGATGTGCGGGGAGCGGTTCCGGTGTGGGCATCGGGGCCTCCCGGGGTTGGTGATGGCATGAGGGTATCGGCCACCGTGGCTCCACGGTGGGTACTCACCATGGCCCTAGTGGCGCCCCAGGTAGCAGCCGATGCTGTGCCCGTGACCACGCATCAGCCGCCAACCCGCGCGCAGCTCGAGGCCCTGGCCTGCATCCGCTGTGGCCGCGAGGGCGGCGCACTGAACCGCTGGCCACGTCTACACGCCCACTGGCGAGGGCTCCGCCCCGCTCGGCTGGGCCGTTGTGGCTTGCGCTTCCGGATGCCCGACCACCTCGACGGAGGAACAGTGACCGAGCACGCCATGACCGCGGACACAATCATGGTGGAGTTCCGCCCGTTCGACGGGCCCATCCGAAAGTTTCGGGTGAATAGCGACCATCTGCATGGCCAGGTCTGCGTCGTCGGCACGGACTGCAGCGGGACGCGCCTGGCCTACGTCGGCCACGTCTACACCGACGCTCCTCCTGGGAGCGTGGACTACGGCCGACCCGTTGTCGCTCACCCCGAGTGCCTGGAGGCACACCGGTGATCCAGGATGATCTGACGGTCGCGGTGGACGGCCACCTGGAGCGCGTCACCAAACCGGCGCTGGAGGCCCTGGACGTGCTGTGGCAGGCGGTCCGCCAGCTGCCGATCAGCAAGTACGAGCTGCAGGCCATGGAATGGCTGCTCGCCTCCGACAGTACGGCGGACCTGGAACGCATGATGGGCGGGAACGGCGTCATCGACTGGCCCCTGGGCCTGCCCGGCGGTGGCCAGGCGATCGTCCGCGTGTGGTACGGCGACGGCCTGACCCGAGCTCAGCGGGTCGGTGCCCGGTACACGGTCGTCCAGCTGCCGGCCGATTACCTGGGCCGGCGTCTGTGGGCGATCCAGGATGCCGAGACTGATGATCTGGTCCGCACCGGCCCGGACGCCCTCCAGTTCTCGATCCGGGAGAGCGCCATCGCCTGGATCCTCGGCCAGGTGAACCTCGCCGGGTACCGCGCGTTCCCAGCCGGGGCGGCCGCCGTATGAGCGCCGTCGGCGGTAAGCCGGTCCAGGCGGGCACCGCCATGGGGCACTGCCCGTGCTGCTACGCGCATGTCCGCGGTCGGCTGATCCGGACGGTTGACGAGCGGCAGGAGCTGGTCGAGCACGACGGCTGCCCCGGGGAGCCTCCGCGCGAGGTTCGAGCCCGCACCTACAACGGCTGAATCCCCGCGTCAGCGGGCACGGAATCACCACGATGGTTGGCCCCGCAGCGCTACGAGAGGACAGCCGATGAGCGACACGATCCCCCGAACGCCCAGGGCCGGTGGCGCGGTCAGCACCGCGGTTCCCGAGGGCCCACGGTCGGCTGTACTCGTCGGCCCTGCGTTCGCTGGAGTTGCTCCCAGGCGCAGCGCTACGGTGAGGCTTTCGCGCCGTCGGCCCCACGCTCGCGGGGGTTGCTCGAAGAAGAAGTACCTGGTGCCCTACGCCCGGGGGGTCGGCCCCGCGCTCGCGGGGGTTGTTCCAGCGTGGACGCGGTTCTGGGCAACGTTGCAGGTGCCGAATAATCATCCGCGCTGGTCATTCGGCATGTTGGTACTCGTGGAGTGTGTCGCCGAGTCGGTCTCGTCGAAGGACCTCCAGCTGTGTGACGTGCCCTGGCGGGTTGATCGGTTCAGGTGGCAGGCGCAGGGGCGTGGCCTGCATCAGCGCTCGGTGTGGCCGGCGCCCGTTGTAGCGGGCCTCGAACTCACGGAGCGTGTGGAGGAGGTGGCGCTGGTTCCAGATCAAGGTGCGGTCCAGGAGCTCCCTGCGGCAGGTCTGTATCCAGCGCTCCGTCAGGGAGTTCATCCGCGGCATCCGGATGCCGGTGGTGACCGCCTTCGGGCCGGCATCGGCCATCAGGGCGTCGAAGGCGGCGGTGGACTCCGAGTCGCGGTCACGGATCAGGAACCCGGCCGTGCTGCCCGCGTCCTCGATCTCTATGAGCAGGTTGCGTCCGAGCTGCACGATCCTCCCCCAGCCTTCGGCCGGGAGGTACCCCCATCGCGGTCGGATACGCGGTGACGCCCAGGACCCGGATGCGCCTCGTCGAGTGCTCGATGGCGGCGAAGACGTACAGGCGCGCCCCGGTCAGCGTGCGGGTCTCGAAGAGATCGCAGGCGAGCAGGGCCTCGGCCTGGCTGCGCAGGAAAGCGGCCCAGATCGTGCTCTGCCGCTCGGGCGCGGGCGGGACGCCGTGCGCGCGGAGGATCTCCCAGACGGTGGAGGCGGCGACCTTGATGCCGAGGGCTGCGAGTTCACCGTGGATGCGCCGGTAGCCCCACGAGCTGTTCTCACGGGCCAGGCGCAGGACCAGGACGCGGATCGACCGGACGGTCGGCGGGCGCCCGCGACGCTTCGATGTGCAGGTTGCGGGCATAGCGCCGCTTGAGCAGGTCGCGGTGCCACCGCAGGACCGTGTCCAGGCGGACCAGCAACACAAGACGCCGCAGCCGGTCGGTGGGGAGGTGGTGGAGCAGCCCCGCGAGGACCGCGCGGTCCGTGTCGGTGAACACCGGCTTCGCGGCCTGCGCTGCAAAACCAGCAGTTGGTGCCGCAGCGCCAGGACCTCGATGTCCTTTTCCCGGCTGCCCATCGGCAGCAGCCGCAGCAGCGCGAAGGTGTTGGTCATGGCGAGGTAGGCCAGGCGCAGCAGCACAACAGATCATCATGCCGTCCGTGCTGCCCCGCGGGGAAGACAACCACGAGGCCGACAGACGCGACCCGTGGCCAGGTGACAAGGCTGCGACCAGGCCGGATGATTTATCGGCACCCACAGTCCGCGTCGGTCAGGGCGTGCCACACCTTCTCCGCAGTGCTCGCGATGTAGGTGACATAGGCGAATGACGGTTCGGTGCTGCCCATGATGTGCTCCGCTCGCTCGTTCTCCACCATGGCAGTGTGGACGAAAACCCGGTGTACGGCGGGGCCGAGCCGGTCGGCGCGCTCGAGGTGGCGCCGACGGCCCGGACGGCGGTGGCGTGGCTGCCGCCGCAGGAGCTCTGGCCGGCGATCCAGGACATCCGCTGGGAGCATGATCCGCAGGTACGGCGGTGGCCGCCGCATGTGAACCTGCTGTTCGGCTTCGTGCCGGAGGAGGAGTTCGCGCGGGCGGTGCCGCTGCTCGCCGCCGGGGCGGCGGAGAGCGCGGCGTTCGCCGCGCGTCTGGCCGGCGTGCGGTACTTCCGGCACCGGCATTACGCCACCGTGTGGCTCGACCCGGCCGCGGCGGGCCCGGCGCCGTGGGCCTGTCTCCACCGGGCGCTGGAGCAACGGTTCCCGCTCTGCCGCGGGCGCGGCGGCCGCTTCATCCCGCATCTGTCCCTCGGCCGCACACAGGACCCGCGGCAGCTGGCCGCCGAGTGCGCCGCCCGGCTCGGCGCACTGTCGGCGGTGGTCGAGGAGGTGGTCTTGCTCTCCCGGCGCGGCGACGAACCGATGCGGCCCCGGGCCGCAATCGCGTTGGGCACGGGCGAGGTCCGTCAACTGCCGGATTGCTAGTACTGCAACCGCACTTGATCATGGTTGACTTGGCGAGTGATTGATCTTGGGGTGGGACAGGTCGAGGAGTGGAAGGCGGCACTGGCGGGAC
>NZ_JBHTTU010000176.1:0-7186 GCF_042794375.1 Kitasatospora sp. NPDC056531
CGCCGATGGTACTGCAGGGGGGACCCTGTGGGAGAGTAGGACGCCGCCGAACAATCATTCAGAGAAGGCCCCACCCGGTTTCCGGGTGGGGCCTTCTCGCGTTTTCAGGGTTTGGGGCTGGGCTTGATTCGGGGCTTGATTCAGAGCTTGAGCTTGAATCCGATGTGCGAGGCCACGAAGCCGAGCCGTTCGTAGAAGCGGTGCGCGTCCGTCCGCGTCGCGTCCGAGGTCAGCTGGACGAGGTCGGCGTCCAGCGCGCGGGAGCGTTCGACGGCCCACTGGATCAGTTCGGTGCCGAGCCCGCTGCCGCGTTCGTCGGCGTGGATGCGGACGGCCTCGATGATCGTGCGGGTGGTGCCCGCCCTGGAGAGTCCCGGGACGACCGTGAGCTGCAGGGTTCCGACCACGCGGCCGGCGCGTTCGGCCACCACCAGGTGCTGGTGCGGGTCGCCGTCGATGCGGGCGAAGGCGGTGCGGTACGGGGTGAGGTCGTCGGGGCTCTCCCGCGTGGCGCCCAGTGGGTCGTCGGCGAGCATGGCCACGATTGCCGGCAGGTCGCCTTCGCCGGCCCGTCGGATCGTCAGAACAGCCGTTTCAGTCATGATCAGAGACTAGAGCCGTCCGGGAGGCGGACCCACCTCTGTCTACGCCCGTAGCACCCCTTCACAGCCCTTCTGAGGGGTAATGCGCGGTAATGCGGAGTCAGGCCCCGGGCTCGGCACTCGTGATGACGGCGAAGACGGCGCCGTGCGGGTCGAGCAGCTGGGCGAGGCGGCCGACGCCGTGGACGTCCGTCGCGGGGATCCGTACCTTCGCGCCGAGGGTGTCGGCGATGGCGAGGCTCGCGTCCACGTTGGGGACCTCGAAGTAGGGGAGCCAGTGCGAGCTGGTGCCGCGCGCGGTGTGTTCGGGGCCGAGCTGCATGATGCCGCCGTGGGCGTCGTCGGTGCCGCCGCCCGCCGGGGTGAGGACGGTGTAGATCACCTCGCCGAGCGGGACGTCCTGCTCCTGCCAGCCGAAGACCACGCGGTAGAAGGCCTTGGCCCGCTCGGCGTCGATGCTGTAGCACTCGGCCCAGCAGAGGCTGCCCTCCTCGTTGACGAGGTCCAGGCCGCGGGTGTCGTGGGGTTGCCAGACCGCGAAGTCGGCACCGGTGGGGTCGGTGTAGCCGGCCATCCGGCCCGCCGTGAAGACGTCGAAGGGGGCGAACCGGACCCGGCCGCCGGACTGTGCCACGAGTTCGGTGGTGCGGTCGGCGTCGAGGGTGGTGAAGTACAGGGTCCAGCCGGGCAGGGAGCCCTCCTCGGGGAGCGGGCCGAGGGCGGCGACCGTGCGGCCGTCGAGCTGGAAGAAGCCGTAGCCGCCGGCCTCGGGGCCGGCCGAGTCGAAGGACCAGCCGAACAGGGCGGTGTAGAAGTCGACGGAGGCCCGGGTGTCGGGGCTGCTCAGGTCGAGCCAGTTCGGGGAACCGGGGCGGAAGGCGGTGTTGAGCATGGCGGCACTGCTCCTGGGACGGGGCCCGTACGGTCGCGGGCGCGGTCGAGATCCCCTGGACCTTCCAGCCTGGCACCTCGGAGGGGACGGTGCACGGCGGGCTTCCGTCGGACTCCCGGGCTTCCTCGCCGGCCCTCCCGCCGCTTTCCGCGCGGTTCGGGGCCTGTCGGCGAGGGGCGGTACGGTGCGTAACGGAAGGGTCCACCCGTACTGGTCGAAGAGGGGGCTCCGGTGGGCAAGCAGCCGCAGTCGGGGCAGCAATCGCAGCAGGTGCCGCGCCAGCTGGCGCAGGTCGAGGGCGTGCTGGAGCGGATCACCTACGCCAACGAGGAGACCGGCTACACCGTGGCCCGGGTGGACACCGGCCGGGGCGCGAACGACCTGCTGACGGTGGTGGGCGCGCTGCTGGGGGCGCAGGTCGGGGAGTCGCTGCGGCTGCACGGCCGGTGGGGCTCGCACCCGCAGTACGGGCGGCAGTTCATGGTGGAGAACTACACCACGGTGCTGCCGGCCACCGTGCAGGGCATCCAGCGCTACCTGGGCTCGGGGCTGATCAAGGGGATCGGGCCGCGGTTCGCCGAGCGGATCGTGGAGCGCTTCGGGGTGGACACCCTGGAGGTGATCGAGAACGAGCCGGGCCGGCTGATCGAGGTGCCCGGACTGGGACCGAAGCGGACCAGGAAGATCGCCGCGGCCTGGGAGGAGCAGAAGGCCATCAAGGAGGTGATGGTCTTCCTGCAGGGGGTCGGGGTGTCGACCTCACTGGCGGTGCGGATCTACAAGCAGTACGGCGACGCCTCGATCGGCGTGGTGAAGAACGAGCCGTACAAGCTGGCGGCGGACGTCTGGGGCATCGGCTTCCTGACGGCGGACCGGATCGCCCAGGCGGTGGGCATCCCCCACGACAGCCCGGAGCGGGTGAAGGCGGGGCTGCAGTACGCGCTGTCGCAGAGCAGCGACCAGGGGCACTGCTACCTGCCCGAGGAGCGGCTGATCGCGGACGGCGTGAAGCTGCTGCAGGTGGACGTGGGGCTGGTGATCGACTGCCTGGCCGAGCTGGTCGCCGCCGAGGGCGTGGTGCGCGAGACGGTGCCGGGCGAGGCGGGCGAGCCGATCACCGCGGTCTACCTGGTGCCGTTCCACCGGGCGGAGATCTCGCTGGCGAACCAGCTGCTGCGGTTGCTGCGTTCCGACTCCGACCGGATGCCGTGGTTCGCCGGGGTGGACTGGCCGGTGGCGCTGGAGTGGCTGGCGAAGCGGACGGGGGCCGAGCTGGCGCCGGAGCAGGAGCAGTCGGTGCGGCTGGCACTGACGCGGAAGGTCGCGGTGCTGACGGGTGGTCCGGGCTGCGGGAAGTCGTTCACGGTGAAGTCGATCGTGACGCTGGCGCTGGCGAAGCGGGCGAAGGTGGTGCTGGCGGCGCCGACCGGCCGGGCGGCGAAGCGGCTGTCGGAGCTGACCGGGGTGGAGGCCTCGACGGTGCACCGGCTGCTGGAGCTGAAGCCGGGCGGGGACGCCGCGTACGACCGGGACCGGCCGCTGGACGCGGACCTGGTGGTGGTGGACGAGGCCTCGATGCTGGACCTGATCCTGGCGAACAAGCTGGTCAAGGCGGTCCCGCCGGGCGCTCACCTGCTGTTCGTGGGGGACGTGGACCAGCTGCCCTCGGTGGGTGCCGGGGAGGTGCTGCGGGACCTGCTGGCCGAGGACGGGCCGATCCCGTCGGTGCGGCTGACCCGGATCTTCCGGCAGGCCCAGGAGTCGGGAGTGGTGACGAACGCGCACCGGATCAACGAGGGGAAGCCGCCCCTGACGGAGGGTCTGGCGGACTTCTTCCTGTTCGTGGAGGACGACGCGGAGCGGGCGGCCGGGCTGACGGTGGACGTGGTGGCGCGCCGGATCCCGCAGAAGTTCGGCTTCGACCCGCGCCGGGACGTCCAGGTGCTGGCGCCGATGCACCGGGGCCCGGCGGGGGCGGGGAACCTGAACACGCTGCTGCAGGCGGCGGTGACGCCGGCCCGGGAGGGGCTGGCGGAACGGCGTTTCGGCGGGCGGACGTTCCGGGTGGGGGACAAGGTCACCCAGATCCGCAACAACTACGACAAGGGGCGGAACGGCGTCTTCAACGGCACAGTGGGAGTGGTGACCGCCCTCAGCGCGGACGACCAGCGGTTGACGGTGGTCACCGACGAGGACGAGGAGGTGGTGTACGACTTCGACGAACTGGACGAGCTGGCCCACGCGTACGCGGTGACGATCCACCGTTCGCAGGGCAGCGAGTATCCGGTGGTGGTGATTCCGGTCACCATGTCCGCTTGGACGATGCTCCAGCGAAATCTGCTTTACACCGCGGTGACCAGGGCCAGAAAACTCGTCGTGCTGGTCGGGTCACGGAAGGCGATCGCGCAGGCCGTGCGGGCCGTCAGCGCAGGTCGGCGGCATGCCGCCCTCGATCATCGGCTTGCTTCTGGATGATTATCCAGCAGGATGGTTGCCTCTAAGGTTCTCTTGACGTGAAGAGATTTACGGCAGAGCCTAGGGTGGTGCCGATCTTGTCCGGTTCGTACCGGCTACGGCGGCAGGTTTTGTAGGGGCGGGCCCTTCCGGGCCACCCCGGGTGCGCGACTGTCCTCCGGATGGGGGATGGTAGAGACAGTCAGGGCACCTTGGAAGAGGATTCATTTCGTCGGTGAGGAAGACGTGAGCGACAACTCGGTAGTACTGCGGTACCAGGACGGCGAGTACGAGTACCCCGTCGTCGAGAGCACTGCGGGCAACGCCGGCTTCGACATCTCGAAGCTGCTCCCGCAGACCGGCCTGGTCACCCTGGACAACGGCTTCGGTAACACCGCTGCGTACAAGTCCGCGATCACCTTCGTGGACGGCGACAACGGCATCCTTCGGTACCGCGGCTACCCGATCGAGCAGCTCGCAGCGCAGGGCGGCTTCATCGAGACCGCGTACCTCCTGATCAACGGCGAGCTGCCCAACGCGGACCAGCTGGCGGAGTTCAACCGCGAGATCACCCAGCACACGCTGCTGCACGAGGACGTCAAGCGCTTCTTCCAGGGCTTCCCGCGGGACGCCCACCCGATGGCCATGCTGTCCTCGGTGGTCGGTGCGCTCTCCACGTTCTACCCGGAGAGCCACAACCCCTTCGACGCGGCCCAGCGTCACCTGTCGACCGTCCGCCTGCTGGCGAAGCTGCCGACGATCGCCGCGTACGCGTACAAGAAGGCGATGGGCCAGCCCTTCGTCTACCCGCGCAACGACCTGAGCTACGTCGAGAACCTCCTGCGGATGACCTTCGCGGTCCCCGCCGAGGACTACGAGCTCAACCCGGTCGTCGTCAACGCCCTGGACAAGCTGCTCATCCTGCACGCGGACCACGAGCAGAACTGCTCGACCTCCACCGTGCGCCTGGTCGGCTCCAGCCACGCCAACCTGTTCGCCTCGATCTCGGCCGGCATCTCGGCCCTGTGGGGCCCGCTGCACGGCGGCGCCAACCAGGCCGTGCTGGAGATGCTGGAGAGCATCCAGAAGGACGGCGGCGACGTCGACGCGTTCATCACGAAGGTGAAGAACAAGGAAGCCGGCGTCAAGCTGATGGGCTTCGGCCACCGCGTCTACAAGGCCTTCGACCCGCGCGCCGCGCAGGTCAAGCTGCTCGCGCACGAGGTCCTCGGCCAGCTCGGCAAGAGCGACGAGCTGCTGGACATCGCGCTCAAGCTGGAGGAGCACGCCCTCAAGGACGACTTCTTCATCTCGCGCAAGCTGTACCCGAACGTGGACTTCTACACCGGCCTGATCTACCGCGCCATGGGCTTCCCGACCAGCATGTTCACCGTGCTGTTCGCCCTCGGCCGGCTGCCCGGCTGGATCGCCCACTGGCACGAGATGATCAACGACCCGACCAGCCGCATCGGCCGTCCGCGTCAGATCTACACCGGCACCGCGATCCGCGACTACGTCGAGCTCGACCAGCGCTGACGCACCGCGAGTGAACGGAGAGGGGCCCGGCCGCTGCTGAGCGGCCGGGCCCCTTCGCCGTCCCCGCGCCCCGGACCCGGAAGGGCCCGCGCGGGGACGGAACCGTACAGCGCACGACTCCGGGGCCGGCCGCAGCCGGGGGACGGCCGCTCAAAGCGTCCCTGGCCCGCCGCGACCCCGGCGCCGTGCGCGAAGGCCGTCGAGACCGACGACCGTTCCCGGGGCCCGCCGGAGCCCCGTCGGCGACAGCCGCTGGATGAGGGACGCGTTGCCGTTAGTCGCGCCCCGGCCCATCGGAAAAACTGCCGCACTACCAACCTAAGACGTATCAGGGTGCGAGAAGTTACGCCCGAGAGGTGTGAGCTGCCTCTCGCCACGCTCCGTAGGCGCGCCGTTCCGCGCCCTTATCACACCTTCCCTCGCGCCCGACGTCACCCTCCCCGCAGTCACGGCAACCGAGCGTGATAGGAATCGTGGCATTCCGGTACGGACCGTCGCGCACCCTTGCAGCGCGGCGGCGGAACTGGGGAGGGAGTACGCAGATGGCCAGGAACGTCGTCGTCACCGGCGGTGGCACGGGAATCGGGTACGAAGTCGCGCGGCGGTTCGCCGAGGCGGGCGAACGCGTGGTGATCGTCGGTCGGCGCCGGGAGGTCCTCGAGAAGGCCGCGGCCGACCTCGGACCGAACGTGACCCCGCTGGTGTGCGACCTCGCCGACCCGGACGCGGTCGAGGCGGCGCTCGACGGACTGCCCGAGCGGATCGACGTGCTGGTGAACAACGCCGGCAGCCGGGAGACCGTGGTCGGCGGCGGGCCGCACGCCCTGCTGGCCCGCTGGCGCGGCGACTTCGAGCGCAACGTGCTGACCGTGGTGCTGCTCACCGAGTCGATCCGGGACCGGCTCACCCACGGCTCCGGCCGGGTGGTCACCATCAGCTCCATCGCCGCCCTGCGCGGGGCCGGCTCGTACGGTGCCGCGAAGGCCTCGCTGCACGCCTGGAACCACTTCCTGGCCGCCCAGTTGGGGACCTCGGGGATCACCGCCAACATCGTCGCGCCGGGGACGGTCAGCGGCACCGAGTTCTTCGGACCGCGGCTGGACGAGGCCGAGGTGGCCCGCCGGGCGGCGCGCACGCTGCTCGGTCGGATCGGCGAGACCGGCGAGGTCGCGGCGGCGGTGCACTTCCTGGCCTCGCCGGAGGCCGGGTTCATCACCGGTGAGATCCTGCACTGCAACGGCGGCGAGCTGCTGGGGCGTTGAGGCACCGCGAAGGCCCCGGACCGGTCGTCGGTCCGGGGCCTTCGCGCTGTTCGGGCCCGGTGTCGTCAGGCGGGCTGGAAGCGGCGCAGCCGGAGGCTGTTGGTGACCACGAAGACCGAGGAGAAGGCCATCGCGGCCCCGGCGATCATCGGGTTGAGCAGTCCGGCGGCGGCCAGCGGGATCGCCGCCACGTTGTAGCCGAAGGCCCAGAACAGGTTGCCCCTGATGGTGCCGAGGGTGCGGCGGGAGAGCCGGATCGCGTCGGCCGCCGAGCGCAGGTCGCCGCGGACCAGGGTGAGGTCGCCGGCCTCGATGGCGGCGTCGGTGCCGGTGCCCATGGCCAGGCCCAGGTCGGCCTGGGCGAGCGCGGCCGCGTCGTTGACGCCGTCGCCGACCATCGCCACGACCTTGCCCTCGGCCTGCAGCCGCTTGACGGTGTC
>NZ_JBHTTU010000177.1:0-7184 GCF_042794375.1 Kitasatospora sp. NPDC056531
CGCTTCGACACCGTCCTGCGCCCGAAGCTCGATGCCGCCTGGCACCTGCACGAGCTCACCCAGAACCTGGACCTGTCGACCTTCGTGCTGTTCTCGTCGGTGGCGGGCACCTTCGGCGCGCCGGGCCAGGGCAACTACGCGACGGCCAACACTTTCCTGGACGCGCTGGCCCAGCACCGCAAGGCGCTCGGCCTGCCCGCGGTCTCCCTCGCCTGGGGCCTGTGGGCCGAGGAGTCGGGCATGACCGGCGCGCTCGGCGACGGCAACCTCCACCGCATCAACCGCAACGGCGTCGAAGGGCTCTCCTCCACGGAGGCGCTCGAACTCCTCGACACCGCCCAGACGATGGGCGAGGCGGTCCTGCTGCCGGCTCGCCTGGACCTGGCCGGGCTGCGTACCCAGACCGGTACGGCGAACGTGCCCGCGCTGCTGTGCAACCTGGTGCGCGTGCCCGTCCGTGCCGCGGCCGCGGCCGGTGCCGACGCCGGCACCGCGCTGGCACGGCGGCTCGCGGCGATGCCGGAGTCGCAGCGCGTCGGCGTGCTGCTGGACCTGGTGCAGACCCAGGTCGCAGCCGTCCTCGGACACGCCTCCTCCGCGGACATCGAAGGGAGCCGCGCGTTCAACGACCTCGGCTTCGACTCGCTGACCGCGGTCGAACTGCGCAACCGGCTCAACGCCGCGACCGGGCTGCGGCTCCAGGCCACGGTGATCTTCGACTACCCGACCGTCGCCGCTCTCGCCCGGTACCTCAGTACGGAACTGGAGACCGCGGCCGGGTTGAGGCCCGACGTCGACCAGGGTGAGGAGCGGATCCGAGAGGCGTTCGCGACAATCCCGCTCTCCCGGTTGCGGGAGGCCGGCGTCATGGACGTCCTGCTGCGGCTCGCCGGCATCGCTGACGAGCCGGACGCCGCCGACGAGAGCGTCGCCGTCGAGGCGATCGACGCCATGGACGCGGAGAGCCTGCTCCGCATGGTCTTCGACAGCAGCGACAACCCTCCGGCCTAGCACGGCCTTCGACAACAGCGACAAGTCCCGGGCCCAGTACGGCCTTCGACAACATCTCCGCTTCGCCACGATTGGATTTTGGACATCTCGATGGATGCCTCGCAGGAAAAGTTCGTCGAAGCGCTCCGGCTGTCCGTGAAGGAGACCGAGCGCCTGCGCCAGGAGAACCGCCGGCTCGCCGAGGCATCGCGGGAGCCCATCGCGATCGTCGGCATGAGCTGCCGCTTCCCCGGCGGCGCGCAGGACCCGGAGGGGTTGTGGGACCTGCTGGTCTCCGGCCGTGACGCGTTCTCCGACTTCCCGGCCGCCCGCGGCTGGGACATGGACGCGCTGTACGACCCGGACCCCGGGGTGAAGGGCAAGTCGTACGTCGCGCAGGGCGCCTTCCTGGAGACGGCGGAGGAGTTCGACGCGGGGTTCTTCGGCATCTCGCCGCGTGAGGCCCTGGCCATGGACCCGCAGCAGCGGCTGCTGCTGGAGGCGTCCTGGGAGGCGTTCGAGCGGGCCGGGATCGATCCGGAGGCGCTGCGCGGCAGCACCACCGGGGTCTTCGTCGGCTCCAGCGGCCAGGACTACATGACCCTGCTGACCGCTGCCGCCGGGCAGACCGACAAGCTGGAGGGGTTGATCGGTACCGGCAACGCCCCCAGCGTCGCCTCCGGACGGCTGGCGTACTCGTTCGGTCTGGAGGGGCCGGCGGTGACGGTCGACACGGCCTGCTCGTCCTCGCTGGTCTCCCTGCACCTGGCGGTGCAGGCGCTGCGCCAGGGGGAGTGCAACCTGGCGCTGGCCGGCGGCGTGACGGTGATGTCGACGGCTGGGCCGTTCCTCGAGTTCAGCCGGCAGGGCAACCTGGCCCGCAACGGTCGCTGCAAGCCCTTCGCGGCCGCGGCCGACGGCACCGCCTGGGGCGAGGGCGTGGGCATGCTGCTGGTCGAGCGGCTCTCCGACGCGCGGCGCAACGGGCACCCGGTGCTCGCCGTCGTCCGCGGCAGCGCCGTCAACCAGGACGGCGCCTCCAACGGTCTGACGGCGCCGAACGGTCCGTCCCAGCAGCGGGTGATCCGGGCCGCCCTGGCCAACGCCCGGCTGACGGCCGCCGAGGTCGACGCGGTGGAGGCGCACGGGACGGGCACCACGCTGGGTGACCCGATCGAGGCGCAGGCGCTGATCGCGACCTACGGTCAGGACCGTGACGCGGACCGGCCGCTGCTGCTCGGCTCGGTCAAGTCGAACCTCGGCCACACCCAGGCGGCAGCCGGCGTGGTCGGCGTGATCAAGATGGTGCTGGCGATGCACCACGGCGTCCTGCCGCGCACCCTGCACGTCGACGAGCCCACCCCGCACGTGGACTGGTCGGCCGGCGCGGTGGAGCTGCTGACCGAGACTGTGTCGTGGCCCGAGACCGGCGCGGCCCGGCGTTCCGCGGTCTCCTCGTTCAGCATGAGCGGGACCAACGCCCACGTGGTGCTGGAAGCCGCGCCGGCGGAGGAGCCGCCGGCTGCCGCCCGGCCGGCGGGCGCCGGCGACCAGGACGCGGAGCGGACGGAGAGCGCCCTGGCGCTGGGCGAGCTGGTGCCCTCGGTGGTGTCCGCACGCTCGGCCGAGGCACTGCGCGAGCAGGCGGCCCGCCTGTTGGAACACCTGCGGGCCCAGCCCGACCTGGCCGCCGTGGATGTGGCCACCTCGCTGCTCGGAACCCGCAACGCCATGGAACACCGCGCGGCGCTGGTCGCCGCCGACCGCGAGGAGCTGCTGGCCGGACTGGCTGCGCTCGCGGCGGGCGAGGACCGCACCGGCCTGGTGCGGGGTGCGGCCCGCGCCGGCCGCGGTCCGGTCTTCGTCTTCCCCGGCCAGGGGTCGCAGTGGATCGGGATGGGCGCGCGGCTCTGGGAGGCCTCCCCGGCGTTCCGCCGCCGGGCGAGCGAGTGCGCGCAGGTCATGGACCCGTACCTCGACTGGTCGCTGCTGGACGTGCTGCGCGGCGAGCCGGGCTCCCCGTCGCTCGACCGCGTGGACGTGGCGCAGCCCGCCCTGTGGGCGATGATGGTGTCGCTCGCGGAGGTCTGGCGCTCGCTCGGCGTGGAACCCGTCGCGGTGGTGGGCCACTCCCAGGGCGAGGTGGCCGCAGCCTGCGTCGCGGGCGCGCTGACCCTCGCGGACGGGGCCCGGATCATCGCCGTCCGCAGCCAGGCCCTGGCGGCGGAGGTCGAGAAGGGCGGCATGGTGTCGGTGCTGGCACCGGCCGAGCAGGTCCGCGAGTGGCTGGCTCCGTGGAGCGACCGGATCTCGGTGGCGGCCGTCAACTCCCAGGCCGCGACCACCGTCTCGGGCGATCTGGAAGCCCTGGACGAGTTCGGCGCCGACCTCTCCAAGCGCGGGGTGATGCGCTGGCCGATCCCCGGTGTGGGCTTCGCCTCGCACTCGCCGATGGTGGAGAAGCTGCGCGAGAAGCTGCTCGCCGAGCTGGCATCGGTCCGGCCGCAGGCCTCGGAGATCCCCTTCTACTCCACGGTGACCGGCGGCCGGCTGGACACCGAGCAGCTCGACAGCGCCTACTGGTTCCGCAACCTGCGCGAGCCGGTGGAGTTCGAGCGGACCGTGCGCGAGCTGCTCGGCCACGGCCACGCGGCGTTCGTCGAGGCGAGCCCGCACCCGCTGCTCACCGCGAACGTCGAGGACATCGCCGGACAGACCGCGGCGGTGGAGGTCGCCGTCGCCGAATCGCTGCGCCGGGACGAGGACGCGCTGACCCGCTTCGCCACCTCCTTGGCGGCGGCGTACGTCCACGGCCTGACGGTCGACTGGTCGGCCGTGTTCGCGGGCCGGGACCTCCAGCGGGTCGAGCTGCCCACCTATCCCTTCCAACGGCAGCGCTACTGGCCCGAGTTCACCGCCTCGACGGGCGCCGCCGAGGCGCTGCCCGGGTCGGCCGGTGAGCTGGACGCACGGTTCTGGGCCGCGGTGGAGCAGGAGGACCTGGCCTCGCTAGCCGACACGCTCTCGATGGACGGCGAGAGCGAGCAGTTGTCGCTGGAGGCGGTGCTGCCGGTGCTGTCGCGCTGGCACCGTCGGCGTCGCGACGAGGCTGCGGTGGACGGGTGGCGCTACCGGGTGACCTGGAAGCCGGTGTCGCCCGGTACGGCGGCGCTGTCCGGCAGCTGGCTGGTGGCGGTGCCCACCGGGCAGGGTGACGACCCGTGGATCGGGACCCTCCTGGACGGCCTGCGCGGCCGCGGGGCCGAGACGGTGCTGCTGGAGACCGGCCTCGCCGACACCGAACGCGGCGCCCTGGGCGCCCGGTTGAGCGAGCTGACCGCCGAGCGGCCGCTCGCCGGCGTGCTGTCGCTGGCGGCGCTGGCGGGCGAGGAGCTGCCGGAGGCGCCGGGCATGACGGTCGGTCTGGCCGTGACCCTGGCGCTGGTCCAGGCCCTGGGCGACGCCGGGGTCGAGGCGCCGCTGTGGTGCCTGACGCGCCAGGGGCTGGCAGCGCGGCGTGCGGAGCCGGTCGACCCGATGCAGGCGCAGATCTGGGGCCTTGGCCGGGTGGCCGCGCTGGAGCACTCCCGGCGCTGGGGCGGTCTGGTCGACCTGCCCGGGTCGCTGGACGACCGGGCGTTGGACCGGCTCTGCGGCGTGCTGGCCGGAGACTCGGGCGAGGACCAGGTCGCGATCCGCTCCGCGGGCGTCTTCGGCCGCCGCCTGGCCAAGGCCGCTCCCGTCGCGGACGGGGCCGCCCCGGCCCCGTGGCGGCCCCGTGGCACCGTGCTGCTCACCGGTGGCACCGGCGCGATCGGGCCCGACGTGGCGCGCTGGCTCGCCCGCAACGGCGCCGAGCACCTGGTCCTGCCGGGCCGACGCGGCGCGGACTCCGCCGCCGCGGTCGAACTGCGCGACGAGCTCGCCGGGTCGGGCGTGCGGGTGACCCTGGCGACCTGCGACGTGACGGATCGCGAGGCGCTGGCGGAGCTGGTCCAGCAGGTCGCGGCCGAGGGCTCGCCGGTGCGCGCCGTGGTGCACGCGGCCGCGCTGATCGGCCTCGCCTCGCTGGGCGACACCAGCCTGGCCGACTTCGCCGGCGTGGTCGGCGCCAAGGTCGCCGGCGCGGCCAACCTGGACGCCGTCTTCGCCGAGGAGCAGCTGGACGCCTTCGTCCTGTTCTCCTCCGTCGCCGGCGTGTGGGGCAGCGGTGACCACGGCGCCTACTCCGCCGCCAACGCTTACCTGGACGCCCTGGCCGAGCAGCGCCGGGCGCGCGGGCTCACCGCCACCTCGGTGGCGTGGGGCATGTGGGACGCCGTCCACGTGCTGGAGAACGGCGAGGTGTTCGACACCAACGCCAACCTGATCCGCCGGGGGCTGCCGACCTTCCGGTCGGACCAGGCACTGGCGGGCCTGCAGCACGTCCTGGACCACGACGAGACCTTCCTGATGGTCGCCGACGTCGACTGGGAGCGGTTCATCGCCACCTTCACCTCGGTGCGCCCCAGCCGCCTGCTGGCGGACCTGCCCGCGGTCCGCAAGCTCCTGGAGGCCCGCCCGGCCGACGAGGCGCAGGCCGGCTCCGATGCGCTGTCCGCGCTGCGCACCCGGCTGCTGGCGCTGCCCGAGACGGACCAGCTCCTGCAGCTGACGGACCTGGTGCGGACACGCGCCGCCGAGGTGCTGGGCCACGCCTCCGCGCAGGCCATCGAGCCCGACCGGGCCTTCCGCGAACTCGGCTTCGACTCGCTGACCTCGGTCGAGCTGCGCAACCGTCTGAAGACGGCGACCGGCCTGAACCTGCCGACCACGCTGGTCTTCGACTTCCCCAGCGCGCAGGTGATGGCGGGCTTCCTCCGGAGCCGGATCCTTGACACCCCCTCGTGCTCGGCCGGCCAGGCCGACGCACTGTTCGCCCGGCAGGCCGCCGACGACGACCCGGTCGCCATCGTGGGCGTGGGCTGCCGCTACCCCGGGGGCGTCGCCTCCGCGGACGACCTGTGGGAGCTGGTGCTCCAGGAGCGGGACGTGGTCTCCGGGTTCCCCACCAACCGCGGTTGGGACACCGAGGGCGTCTACGACCCGGACCCGGAGAAGGAGGGGAAGACCTACGTCCGCGAGGGCGGGTTCCTGCACGACGCAGGGCAGTTCGACGCCGGGTTCTTCGGGATCTCGCCGCGCGAGGCCGTGGCGATGGACCCCCAGCAGCGCCTGCTGCTGGAGACCTCGTGGGAGGCGATCGAGCGGGCCGGGATCGACCCGCGCTCGCTGCGCGGTAGCCGCACCGGCGTCTACGTGGGCGGCAACGACCAGGGCTACACCCGCCAGGGCAACGCCGGCGAGGGCCTGGAGGGACACCTGATCACCGGCGGCTCGATGAGCGTGGCCTCGGGGCGGATCTCCTACGTCCTCGGGCTGGAGGGCCCGTCCCTGACCGTGGACACGGCCTGCTCCTCCTCGCTGGTCGCGCTGGACCTCGCCGTCCAGTCCGTACGCCGCGGCGAGTCCGCGCTGGCGCTGGCCGCCGGCGTCACCGTGATGGCCACTCCGGCCGGCATCACCGGCTTCTCCCGCCAGCGCGCGGTGGCCCCGGACGGGCGCTCCAAGGCGTTCGCCGACGCGGCCGACGGCATGTCCTGCGCCGAGGGCGCGGGCGTCCTGCTGGTCGAGCGGCTCTCCGACGCCCGGCGCAACGGGCACCCGGTGCTCGCCGTGGTGCGGGGCATCGCGGTGAACCAGGACGGCGCCTCGAACGGCCTGACGGCGCCGAACGGTCCCTCGCAGCAGCGGGTGATCCGCCAGGCGCTCGCCGACGCGCGGATCGCCGCGGCCGAGGTCGACGTGGTGGAGGCGCACGGGACCGGCACGAAACTCGGTGACCCGATCGAGGCGCAGGCCGTGCTGGCGACCTACGGCCAGGACCGTGACGCGGACCGTCCGCTGTTGCTCGGCTCGGTCAAGTCGAACATCGGTCACACGCAGGCCGCTGCGGGTGTCGCCGGTGTGATCAAGATGGTGATGGCGATGCGGCACGGTGTGCTGCCGCGGACGCTGCACGTGGACGAGCCGACCTCGCATGTGGACTGGTCGGCCGGCGCGGTGGAGCTGCTGACCGAGGCGCGGGACTGGCCGGAGACCGGGGGTCCGCGTCGGGCGGGTGTCTCCTCGTTCGGGGTGAGCGGCACGAATGC
>NZ_JBHTTU010000178.1:0-1896 GCF_042794375.1 Kitasatospora sp. NPDC056531
CGACGACGACGGCGCAGATCCAGTCCTGGGTGCGGAGCGCCTGCACCCAGGTGCCGACCACCGACGTGCTCGGCACGGCGCCGGCCGCAGCGCCGGCCGCCGGCGGCCGGGGGGCCGATGACGCCGCCGTCATCGGCCAGCAGCTCTACCTCTGCACGCACGCGGGCTGAGAACCGCCCCGGGAGGCCGACTTCACCGGCCCCCCGGGGCCCGGCGGCCGTAGCCCCGGGGCACCGGGTCCGCAATGGCTGGTGCTGACCGGCCTTCCGCCGGTCGGCCACTGTCGGGGCCTTGCCACCCGCCTTCCGCTATCCGAGCGTGAGCATCGCCTCGGTGACCTCGCCGACCGCCGCGTCGGGGATCGCGGTGGCGGCCTCCTCGAGGACGAGCAGCCGTGCCCCGGGGATCTCGCGCGCGATCGCCTCGCCGTTGCCGACGGGGAAGAACCGGTTGCGGCGGCCGTGGACGACGAGCGTGGGGACCTCGATCCCGGGCAGGCGCTCGCGCCAGCGGGGTGTGCAGTCCAGCCTGGAGAACACCGTGCCCATCTGGTTGGCCATCTGGACCGGGGGTGCGGTGCCGGGGGTGCGGTCCCAGATGCGCGCGGCGACGGCGCGCGCGGCGGCGGGGTCGTCGCCGAGGATCTCCGCGCCGGTGGCGGCGAACTCCGCAACCGCCTCGCGGTCGGTCCAATCGGGCATCGGACGCGCGAACAGGCGGCTCATCGTCGCCTGGTCGTGGTCGGGGAGGTCGTCGTCGGGTGGGCCGGGGGCGACCGCGCGGGTGCCGACCAGGGTGAGCGCGGAGAACGCGCCCGGATGGTCGAGCACGGCCACCTGGGCGACCATCCCGCCGACGCCGATCCCCGCGAGGTGCGCAGGCGCCCCGCCGAGCGCGTCGGCAAGGGCCGCGGCGTCGGCGGCGAGGCCGCGCAGGGTGTAGGCGGGTGCCTGCGGATCCGTCGTCGTCGACTCCCCGCTGTCGCGCAGGTCGTAGCGCACCACACGGCGCCCGCCGGCGGCGAGGCGCTCGCAGAGCGCGTCGGGCCAGGAGAGCATCGTCGTCCCGCCCGCGAGCAGGACCAGCGGCGCGTCGTCGCCACCGAACGACTCGATGCCCAAGGCGATCCCATCGGTGTTGACAGTGGTCATCGGATCACCGGAAGTCGTCGTGCCCGAGACCGCGGTCGGGGGCGCTCATGTCGCCCGTCCTGGGCGTGCCGTCGGCGAGCCCGTAGCGCAGGTACACGGTGCCCGTGGGGCCGGCCACCGGCGGCTCGAGGAGCGTGACGTTCGTGGGCACCGCGCCGTCGTCGAACACCTTCTTCCCGACGCCGAGCACGATCGGGTGCACCCATAGGTCGAGACGGTCGAAGAGCTTCTCCCGCAGGAGGGTCTGCACCAGGTTCAGGCTCCCGACGACCTTCACGTGCTCGTGCCGGTCGCGGATCTCGCGCACCGCGCCGGGCAGGTCCGGGGCGAGCTGCGTGGATCCGGCCCACGGGAGGTCGGGCGTGCCGCGGGAGGCCACGTACTTCGGGACGCGGTTGAAGAGCTCGGCGATCTCGCCGTCCTTCTGGTGCGGCCAGTAGGAGGCGAAGATGTCATACGTCCGCCGGCCGAGCAGGAGGGCGTCCGTACCCTCGTACGCGGCACCGATCTGCGCCCCGGTGACCTCGTTCAGCAGGGGCGCCTGCCAGCCGCCGAACGGGAACCCCACCGGGTCCTCGTCGGGTCCGCCGGGCGACTGCCCGACGAGGTCGAGGGTCGCGAACAGCTCGATGTGGATGAGGCCCATGTCTGCACTCCCGATGATTGGTCGTCCCGGTCGAGATGTAGACCTGTCGGGGCCGGAAAACTCATCGCCGCGCCGGCACCCGGATATCCGTACCCGGCG
>NZ_JBHTTU010000178.1:1906-6881 GCF_042794375.1 Kitasatospora sp. NPDC056531
GGCGAGGACGCTGCCGCACGACCCGCCGTCCGGGCCGTACTCGACCCGGGCGGCTTGGCGCGCCGTGGTCAGGCTTGCACGGTGGGGCGGACGACGATCTCGCTGACGTCGACGCCGTCGGGCTGTTCGATCGCGTAGCCGATGGCGGACGCGACGGCGGAGGGCGGCATGGCGATCTCGTCGCGCTGCCGGGTCATCGCGGCCGCGGCCTCGGGGCTGGCTCCCTTGCCGACGCCTTCGGTGTTGGTGAAGCCGGGTGAGACGAGGGTGACGCGCAGGTCGGGCCCCGATTCCTGGCGCAGGCCCTCGGTGAGCACCTTCACCGCCGTCTTGGTGGCCGCGTAGACCGCCTGTGGGGTCTTGACGACGTAGGCCGCGGTGGAGCCGACGTTGACGAACTGGCCGAAGCGCTGGCGGCGGAAGACGGGCAGGGCCGCCCCGATGCCGTTGAGCAGGCCGGTGATGTGGGTGGAGACCATGGCGTCCCAGTCGTCCTGGCGCAGGTCGTCGAAGGGTGAGACGGCCATCGTGCCCGCGTTGGAGACGAGGACGTCGAGTCGGCCGTACCGGTCGACGGCCGTGTCCGTCAGGCGTCGGAGGTCTTCGCGGCGCGTGACGTCGACGATGACGCCGGTGGCGGTGCCGCCCTTTGCCGTGATGCCGTCCACGACGGCGTTCAGCCGGTCCTCGCGCCGGGCCCCGAGTACGAGCCGGGCGCCCCTTTCGGCGAGATAGGTCGCAGTCGCCTCACCGATGCCGCTGCTGGCACCTGTGATCGCGATGACCTTGCCCCGGATACCCGACATGATCATCTTCCCTTCGGAGGTGTGCGCAGGTCGGTGCGCTGACCTACAGTGAAAACGGAGGCGTCCCCGCTTGGTTCACGCTAAGTGGGGGTGCCTCCGTTTAGCAAGTCGAGAAGCCTCTGAGAGGGATGGCGAGCACTGATGACCGACGGAGCGCTTCGACCGTTGCGGGCTGACGCACGGCGCAACAGGGAGAAGATCCTCACGACTGCTGTGCGCGTGTTCGCGGCAGAGGGGCTGGACGCGCACCTGGAGCGCATCGCCAAGGAGGCGGGCGTGGGCAGTGCGACCCTGTACCGCAACTTCCCCACCCGGGAGGCCCTGATCGAGGCGGTCTACCGCAACGAGGTGGCCCACCTGTGCGACGCCGCGCCCGTTCTGCTCGCGCAGAAGTCGCCCGAAGAGGCCCTGCGCGCATGGACACGCCTCTTCCTGGACTACGTCACCGCCAAATACGGCATGATCGACGCCCTGCGCGCCATCGCCGCGACGGGAGGCGATCCCTACGGTCGCAGCCGGGAGATGATCCGGGCCGCCATCACCTCACTCATGGACGCGTGCGTGGCCGCCGGGGTGATCCGTACTGATATCCGGCCCACCGACATCGGTGCCGCCCTGGAAGGCATCGCCCTCACCTCGGCGGGTGCTGAACACCGACGGCAAGCAGAGCGCCTGCTCGACCTCACCCTGGACGGCCTCAAGATCCGCTCGTGATCTGAACTCTTGAGCGCAGACCCCCTGCTTCAGCTGGGGGTTGGCTCATCCTTGGCCCGGAGCCGCGCAGCGGCGCAGGTGGCTGCGTTGTCAGTGACGTGCACTTCTGACAGGAATGACGAAGTCGGTGCCAACGTCGTGCGGACCGGTCGGCGGCCCCGGACCGCTTCTCCGAACGGCAGCCGAGCACCGAGGCCTTCGTCTGGTGGATGGACGAGTGAGGACGGCGGGCCCTGTCAGGGCAGGGCCCGCCGTCACGGCTGGAGCGGGGTCACCGGGCGCTTAGTAGGGCCAGCTGGTGAACGGGTAGCCGAAGCAGGACGGGCTGTAGGTCCAGCCGGGCTGGGCGAGCGGCAGGCCCGGCGTCGGGCAGTTCGGGGGGAAGTGGACCGGAGGAGTGGAAGGCTGGGGGTAGCCGGCGTTCAGGGCCGGGTACCAGAGCGGCGTGGTGCCCTGGTAGACCACCAGGTTGCCGTCGTCCTGGACCGCGAGGTAGGCGCCAGGGTGTCCGTTGGTGCCGCTCCACCAGACCGGCGCGTTGGAGGCGTCGTAGGCCACCAGGTTGCCGTCGCCCTGCATCACGAAGTGGTCGCCGCGATTGATGGTCCAGTTCGCGGCCCAGGTCGCGACGCCGTTGTGGTAGAGGACGACATGACCGTCTCCCTGCATGGCCACACCGGTCTGGCCGTCCGGAGAGACCCACGAACTACCCTTCGGCAGCACCGAGTTGCCCTGGATGATGGTGGCGCCGTTGTCAGTCGCAGCCATTGCGGCCACGGTCCGCGCGGCCGGGGCGGGCGCGGCCACCGCCTGTGCGGCGCCCGTGGCGAGTGAGCCGAGGCCGATCGTCGCCGCGACGGCGACCGCCGCGACGCGTGAGCGGAGTAACGTCATGTCGAACTCCCCTGTGCCGTCCCAACCCGGGTCCTTCCCGGGCTGGTTGATGATTGTGCGGCGACAACGCTGGCAGTCCCACCACACTTCGAACAAGGCCGTGGGCGGCTGGGGCGGCGGTTTTGGCCGGTCGGCTGCGCCGTGGTGCTGGTTCTGGTGGGGTGGCCGTGGTGGTCCGCGTGAGGGGCGGGCACCGGACGAGCGGTGCGGCCCTCACCGCCGGCACGCTGGGCGCCGGCGGGACCGCTGGACACCTGCCTGTCGGCCACTGTTCCGGGACAGGCCCCGCCCCGGGGACCGCCGGACCCCAACCGGGCCCCGCCCCGCCGTTCGCTGTCGCGCTCTCCCGGCTCCGGTGCCGGTGCCGGGGCTGGCGGCCGGGAGGCATCGGTGAGGTGCTAGAAATCCCTCGTGGACGATCACCCCGAGCCCTCGACCCTGCGTGTCTTCGTGGCGCTGGCTCCGCCCGACGACGCCAAGGCCGAGCTGGCCCGGGCCCTGCAGCCCGCCTACGCCATGTACCCGCGGCTGCGGTGGAACCGGATCGAGGACTGGCACATCACCCTGGCTTTCCTCGGTGAACTGCCCTCCACGGCAGTGCCGTTGCTGCGGTCGGTGCTGGCCGGCCGGGCGGCGTCGCACCCCGCCCTGCGCCTGGGCCTGCGTGGTGGAGGCCACTTCGACGGGCGACTGCTGTGGAGCGGGATCGACGGGGACCTGGAGGGGCTGCATCTGCTCGCCGCCGACGTCCGGGAGCTGGTCAGGTCCTGCGGGATCGAGTTCAGCGACCGCCCGCTGCGGCCCCATCTGACTCTGGCACGGTCCCGTCGCGACGATTTCACCAGCGTGCCGCAGGCCGCGGCCGGGCTCACCGGGTTCGTGGGCCGACCGTGGCAGGCCGAGCGTCTCCACCTGGTCGGCAGCAACATCGGCCGTGGCCCCGGGCCGATCCACTACCGCGACATCGAGTCGTGGCGATTCGGCGCTGCGGCCCGGACCGGGGGCGACAGCGCTCCCGCCGAGCCGTAGCCGACCGGCGAGCGCCTCCTCGCCCTCTCGCGTGGTGCCCGCCGGCCGGGTTCTCCCCGCCCTGCCCGACAACGACGACGACCGGGGCGACGCCGGCGAACCGCCGTGGCCGTCCCGGCCGGGACGGACCGCGTACCGGCGCGGCGCGGCCAACCCAGGCGGCTCGACCGGGGGCGGGGAGTTCGCTGCGCCTTCGCCTCGGTGGACGGCGGAGATCAGCCAGCCGGTGGTGAAGGGCACGGGGATGTCGTAGAGGTGTCGGGCCTGGTGGCATGCTGCTCGTCGCGGATCAGCGGCCACCGCAGTGCGTGCGCCGTCTGCGGCGGCGCCTCGGTGCGCGGCTCCCGGGCAGAGCCCTCGGACCGTCCAGCGGGCCCTGGCAAGAGCCATCCCCGGTCGCGCGGAGACACGTGACGCGGATCACCGGGAACCGGCCTGGGCGGGCGGACAGGGAGGGGTGTGGAACTGTCACTGCGGGCGCGCCTTCGCGCCGGCGACCAAAGCGCGTACGGGGAGATCTTCGATGAGCACGCACAGGCGGTATACGGATACGCGGTACGGCGACTGGGGGACTGGGCGGCGGCGGAGGACGTCGTCTCGCTGACCTTCCTGGAGGCCTGGCGGCTGCGCGGCAAGCTGCACGAGGACGGCGAGAGCGTCCGGCCCTGGCTGTTCGGCATCGCCACCAACGTGTTGCGCAACACCGCCCGGGCGGCCCGCCGGCACCGCGCCGCGATGGAGCGGCTGCCAGAACGCGACACGGTACCGGACTTCGCCGACGAGCTGGTCGAACGGCTGGAGGACGGCAGCCGACTGGCCGCCGCGCGACGGGCGCTGGCACAGCTGCGCCGCGGCGACCGCGAGGTCTTCGGCCTGTGTGTCTGGGCCGGGCTGGACTACGCCGCGGCCGCCGAGGCGCTGGGCGTGCCGGTCGGCACGGTGCGCTCCCGGCTGTCCCGCGCCCGCGCCCGGCTGCGCATCCTGGTGGACGCGGAACTCGCGGCGGAAAAACGTACGGAACCCTTCAGCGGCGGCGGACAGGTACGCAATGACCGCGTCGGAGCGGTCCGGTCGATAGAGGGGAACAGCCGATGAACCGAATGCCACACCATGGGGAGCCGGTGCTCCCCCCCGACCGCCACCAGCTGTTGAGGGGACATCTGATGAGCGAGATCAGCCGGGAGAACACCACCGCAACCGTCCGTCCGAAGCGGCGTCGGCTCGGCTGGGTGGCCGTGCCGGCCCTGGCCGGCGGCCTGGCGCTGGCGGCCGTGCTGAGCAGCGGGGGCGGCACCCCTCCCGTGAAGCCCGCGCAGGCGCCGATCGCGGCGCCGGCGCCGTCCAGCGCGAAGGCTCAGGTGGTGCCGGCCAGCGCGGTGGAGCTGCTGGACCACGTCGCCCAGGTCGCGGCGAGCCGGCCGGCCGGCGACAGGAAAACCAGTCCGTTTTTCTCCCCCCCATCTACGGTGACCCACAAAACCCTCCCCCCCCCCGGCAAACCCCAGACCTACAACACACCCCACAAACGGGAG
>NZ_JBHTTU010000179.1:0-6654 GCF_042794375.1 Kitasatospora sp. NPDC056531
CGGGTCGGCGATCGCGGCGGCGGCGCACGGCGCCGGGGCGCGGGTGGTGGCGGGCTGCCTGCGCAACGGCGGCGCGGTGGGGCGGTGGCTGGCCGCGCGCGGCTACGGGACGCGGGAGCGGCCGGTGGGCGTGGTCGCGGCGGGGGAGCGGTGGCCGGACGGCTCCCTGCGGCCGGCGCTGGAGGACCTGCTCGGTGCGGGCGTGGGGATCGCGGCCCTGCGGGAGCGGGACTGCGGGCCACTGTCGCCGGAGGCGGCGACGGCGGCCGCGGCGCACGCCTCGTGCGCGGATGTGGCCCGGGCGGTCGAAGGGAGCGTCTCGGGGCGGGAGCTGGCCGAGGGCGGCTTCGCGGACGACGTGGCGATCGCCGTCGAGCCGGCGGCGAGCGAGCTGGTCCCGCTCCTCGTCGACGGGGCGTTCACCGTCGAGCACAACGTGCCTGGGAAATCCGGTAGTTGAGTCATCGGGTGAAACCTCCGACGGGGCAGCTCGCTGTCCCGTCCGGGTCGAACGAGCGCCGGAGTGAACAGCGCGCCCCGGATTCGACGAAGGGATGAGCATGGCCAGTGCCGAAACGAGCTCCGCGGTCCGCGGCGGCAGCCCGGGCTCCGCGGCCGGCCGGGCGGCCGACTTCTACGGCGCCTACATCGACGCCGTCTGCGACGGCACCGACGACCTGGGCGAGCAGCTGCGCGCCCACTACCTCACCGAGGACCTGCGCCGGCGCCTGGCCGCCTGGCCCCCTGGGAGGAGGTCGACCACGCCGACGGCGTGCTGCGCGCCCAGGACGTGCCCACCCGCTGGGAGGTGCGCCACCACGACTCCGGCGCGGGGCGCCTGTTCACCACGGTCACCCTCGCCTGGGGAACCGGCCCCGGGGCCGGGCGCACCCGGCTCGCGGTGCGGAGCGACCCGGGCACCGAGCTGATCTCCGACATCGGGGACGCCCCGGCGGGCTCCTGACACCACGGCGGCTGCTCACCCCAGGGCGGCCGCCATCCGCCCGGCCAGCGTGTCGTACGGGCGGCAGTCCACCACCGGCAGGCCGCGGGCGCGGGCCTGGCCGGCGAGCCAGACGGAGTAGCGGGCGCTGACCGCGGCGCGCGCGCTCTGGGGGCCGCGGTCGGGCTCGCGGTGGGCGTAGTTGGCGCTGATCCGCTCGGGGTCGGCCTCGTGCAGGAAGACCGCCCGTACCCGCCGCCCCTGCCGATCGGCCTCGGCCGCGCAGCGGGCGGCGGCGGCCGGTGTGAGGTAGTCGCCCTCGACGACGGCCGGCACGTCCACGGTCAGGCGGTTGCGCACCACGCCCAGCAGGGCGTCGTCCAGGGCGCGGGCGGTGGCGATCTGCAGCTCCAGGACCCGGTCCGCGTCCGGGGAGGCGTCCGGGGAGGCGTCCGGGCCGTCCCGAGGGGCGCGGAAGTGGTGCAGGCCGGGGTGGGTCTCGGCGGTGGTGGCGGCCTGCAGTGCGGCGACCACGTCGTCGAACTCGACTGTGAACGCGCCGCGTTGCGCGGCCAGGCGGGCGGCGGCGCGGCTCTTGCCGAGGCCGGAGGCGCCGCCGATGAGCAGAACGTCCCACGTGTGCATACGGGCACGGTAGACGGTTCGGGGCGCCGCCGGCCCCACAGGAGCGTACGGGTGTGCGGGCGGCGGCGAGGCGGGCGGCGGTGTCAGGGCCGCTCGCGGGTGGCGCGGCGCACCGCCCAGGGCAGGACGAACCACAGGGCGGCGAAGACCAGCCCGACGGTGCAGGCGATCGTGACGGCCACCGGCGTGCCGAGGACGACGTCCAGGACCAGCAGCACGGCCCCGGTCAGGGCGGTGGCCAGCAGCAGCAGGCCGACCTGGGCGATGCGGGCGGACACGTCGACGATGCGCGCCTTGCCGGGGTGGCGGTACAGGCCCCGGTGCAGGGCGACGGGCGTGGCCAGGACGGCGGCGGCGAGCACGGTCAGCAGCAGGGTGGCGATGTAGATGTCCTGCTGGGCGTCGCTGAGTTCGGTGAAGCGCGGGGTGAAGGCGACGCCGAGCAGGAAGGCGAAGACGATCTGCACGCCGGTCTGCAGCACGCGCAGCTCCTGCAACAGCTCCACCAGGCGCCGGTCCGCCCTGACCTGCGGGTTCTCCCAGCCGGGCGGCAGGGGGGTGGGCTGGCCCAGGTGGTCGGGTTCGGGCGGCGGCGGGTTGCTGGTCATGGGTCAGATTGTGCCGACGCGCCGCCGGTAGTCGAGGATCGCGCGCAAGCGCACGTCGACGTCGTGCCGCTCCACCCCGCCCGCTGCGGTGGGACCCCGGTCCACCGCGCCGCCGGGCGTCACGGGGCGGGGCGCCCGGGCCCGGTGCCGTCCAGGCGGTGCTGCCAGGCGGTGAGCAGCGCCTGCAGGGCGGCGGCCTCCTCGGGGCCGAGGTGGGCGAGCAGGCGGTGCTCGTTGCGCATGTGGGCGGTGAACGCCTCGTCGATCAGACGCAGCCCCGCGTCGGTGAGGGCGACCACGCGGGCGCGCCGGTCGTCCTCGGCGGTGCGGCGGGTGACCAGTCCGGCGCGCTCCAGGCGGTCGATCCGCTTGGTCATCGCGCCGGTGGTGACCATGGTGTGGGCGGCGAGCTCGCCGGGCGCGCGCTCGTAGGGGGCGCCGGCGCGGCGCAGCGCGGCGAGCACGTCGAACTCGCCCTCGCCCAGGCCGTAGCGCTGGTAGACGAGGGTGAGCTCGGCGCTCAGGCGGGCGGCGAGGCGGTGCAGGCGTCCGATCACGGCCAGCGGGGAGACGTCGAGGTCGGGGCGCTCGCGCCGCCACTCGGCCTGGATCAGCGCCACGCGGTCGGCGCGGTCCTCGTCCTCGGAGTGCTTCATGGACCCATCCTACGCTGGTAGCTTCCCGGGAAGATATATTGTCTTCCATGGAAGCCAATGTGCGGTGGGTACTGCTGACCGCCCTCGCCCCGCTCGCCTGGGGCGCCAACTACTACGTCACCCACGCCTACCTGCCCGCCGACCGCCCACTGTGGGGCGCCACCCTGCGCGCCCTGCCCGCCGGCCTGCTGCTGCTCGCCCTCGCCCGCCGCCGCCCCCACGGCCCCTGGTGGCGGCGCAGCGCCCTGCTCGCACTGCTCAACACCGCCGCCTTCTTCGTCCTGCTCTACCTCGCCTCCCAACTCCTGCCCACCAGCGCCGCCGCCACCGTCATGGCCGCCTCCCCGCTCGCCATGCTGCTCACCGCCTGGGCGCTCGACGGCCAGCGCCCGCACCGCGCCCACCTGGCCGGGGCGGCGGCGGGCCTCGCGGGCGTGGCACTCACCCTGCTCGAACCCCTCGGCGCCGTCAGCTGGACGGGCCTGGCGGCCTCGGCGGGCGCGATGCTGGTCTCCTCCGTCGGCTACGTGCTCTCCGCCCGCTGGCGCGAGGGCGCCGACCCGCTGGCCGCCACCTCCTGGCAGCTGACCGCCGGCGGCCTGATGCTGCTGCCGCTGGCCGCCGCCGTCGAGGGAGCGCCGCCCCCGCTGGACGGCCCCACCCTGCTCGCCTTCGGCTACGTCACCCTGGTGGCCACCGCCCTCGCCTTCGCCTGCTGGTTCGCGGGACTGCGCCACCTGCCGGCCGCGACCGTCGGCCTGCTCGGACTGCTCAACCCGCTGGCCGGGGTGCTGCTGGGCACCGCGCTGGACGGCGACGCCTTCGGGATGCGCCAGGGGGCGGGGCTGGCGCTGGTGGCGGCCGGGATCCTGCTCGGGCGCCCGCGACACCCGCGCCCGCCCGCGCCGCCCGCCACGGCCGGGCCGGCGGGCTTGCCGCGCCGGCGGGTGCCGTGATCGGATGGCGGGCAGCATCGCGTGCCGGTGGCGGACCGCGCCAGGCATGGAGGTGCGCAACCGAAGGGACCGCCCGCCCGTGGCCTCCCCCCTCAACGGCCGAACCGCCGCCCTCAGTCTCCAACTCTCCCAAGCCCACCGGGAACTGCGCCGCCGCCTCACCGACGTCCGCGCCGCACTCGGCCGGCGCACACGCGCCGACGACACCCTGCTCACCCACTGCCTGGCCTTCTGCACCGCTCTGATGAACCATCACCAGGGCGAGGACGATGGCCTGTTTGCCGCCCTGGTACGCCAACGGCCCGACCTCGCACCAACGGTGGCCAAACTCGTCGAGGACCACGGCTTCATCGCCCACATCCTCGCTCGGGTGCGCGAACTCGCCGAACAGGCCACCGCGACACCCGGCGCCGACCTGGAGGCGATCGGGCGCGAACTCGACGGACTGGCCGCCATCATGGAGTCCCACTTCGGCTACGAGGAACGCGCCATCGGCGCCGCCCTCGACGCCGGGCTGCGCGACCGGGACGGCTGGTCGCAGCCGGTACTGCGCTTCCGGGCGCCGCAAAAGCCGTCGCCGTAAAACCCTTCGCGAAGCCGGACCCGTCCTCCCTACACTCGCCACGCGGCCGCGCCCCGAGGTGCGGACGCCCGTGACGACGACAGCAAGGCGAGAGGGGGAGGGCGGCCATGCCGAAGCACAGCGCCGCCGCCCCCTCTCCCGCGTCGCGGTACGAGGTGATCCTGGTGTCCCCGCCCTCCCGGTGCCCGCTGCGCGGCCGGCACCGGAACAGTGCCGCCACCGTCTGAACCCGTCCGCACCCTTCGTGCGGGCCCTTCCTCGCCAGCAATCTGACGAGACGTCATAAATCGCGGCAGCACTGTGTCAATCGCGCGCCCACCCGTAGAAGACGCCCCCGAAAGGCAACCGGGCCATGCGCACCGACATCACCACCACCCGCACCACCACCGCGGCCGCCGCCATCGCCGCCGTCCGCAACCTCGGCATCCTCGCCCACGTCGACGCCGGCAAGACCACCGTCACCGAGCGGATCCTCTACCTCACCGGCACCACCCACAAGCGCGGCGAAGTCCACAACGGCACCACCGTCACCGACTTCGACCCCCAGGAACGCGACCGCGGCATCACCATCTTCGCCGCCGCCGTCAGCTGCGCCTGGGCCGGACACCGGATCAACCTCATCGACACCCCCGGCCACGTCGACTTCGCCGACGAGGTCGAACGCTCGCTGCGCGTCCTGGACGGCGCCGTCGCGGTGTTCGACGCGGTCGCCGGCGTCGAGCCGCAGAGCGAATCGGTGTGGCGCCAGGCCGAACGCCACGGCGTGCCCCGGATCGCCTTCGTCAACAAACTCGACCGCGCCGGAGCCGACCTGGACACCGCGCTCGCCTCCATCCGCGAACGCCTCCACCCCCGCCCGCTCGCCGTCCAACTACCCGTCGGCACCGAGGAGTCCTTCACCGGCGTCATCGACCTCGTGCACCTGCGCGCCCTCACCTGGGACGACGACGGCACTCTGACCGAAGGCCCGGTGCCCGACCACCTCACCGCCCACGCCACCGCCCGCCGCCGCGCCCTGGAGGAGGCCGTGGCCGAACTGCACCCCGAAGCCCTGGAGGAGTTCTGCACCCACGGCGCCCTCACCGCCACCACCCTCACCGCCGCCCTGCGCCACCTCACCCGCACCGGCGAGGCGGTGGTGGTGCTGTGCGGCTCCGCCTACCGCAACCGCGGCATCGAACCGCTGCTGGACGCCGCCGTCGCCTACCTGCCCTCCCCCCTCGACGCCCCGCCCCTACGGGCCGCCGACGAGCAGCAGCACCAGCGCGCCGCCGACCCCCAACAGCCCCTGACCGCCCTGGCGTTCAAGGTCACCGCGGCCCCCACCGGCCGCCTCACCTACCTGCGCCTGTACACCGGCACCCTGCACAAGGGCGACACCGTGCTCGACGCCGCCACCGGCCGCACCGAGCGCATCGCCCGCATCCTGCGCGTGATGGCCGACCGCCACACCGAGACCGACCACGCCCTGGCCGGCGACATCGTCGCCGTCATCGGCCCCAAGACCGCCCGCGTCGGCGCCACCCTGTGCGACCCCGACCACCCCATCCTGCTGGAGGCACCCGTGAGCGCCGAACCGGTCGTCACCGTCGCCGTCGAGGCCCGCCGCACCGCCGACACCGACAAACTCACCGCCGCCCTCGCCCGCCTCGCCGAGGAGGACCCCTCGCTGCGCCTGGCCACCGACCCGGAGACCGGCCAGCGCACCCTGTCGGGGCTGGGGGAGCTGCACCTGGAGGTGGCGGTGGAGAAGGTGCGCCGCGAGGCCGGCGTGGAGGCGGTGGTGGGCCGCCCCCAGGTCGCGCTGCGCGAGGCCCTGGTGGAAGGGGTGAGCGGCTTCGTGTACCGGCACGCCAAACAGGACGGCGGCGCGGGCCAGTTCGCCCACATCGTCCTCGACGTCCAACCCGTCGGCGACGGCTTCGCGTTCACCTCCGCCGTCACCGGCGGGCGGGTGCCGCGCGAGTACGCGCAGGCCGTCGAGGCCGGCTGCCGCGACGCGCTCGCCGAGGGGCCGCTGGGCGGCCACCCGGTGGTCGGCGTCGCGGTCACCCTCACCGACGGCATCAACCACCCGAAGGACTCCTCGGAGCTCGCCTTCCGCACCGCCGCCCGCCTGGGCCTGCGCGAGGCGCTGCGCTCGGCACGGCTGCAGCTGCTGGAGCCGCTCGCCGAGGTGAGCGTCACCGTGCCCGAGGACGCCCTCGGCGCGGTGCTGGGGGACCTGGCCGCCCGCCGCGGCCAGGTCCAGGGCACCGCCCTG
>NZ_JBHTTU010000180.1:0-6476 GCF_042794375.1 Kitasatospora sp. NPDC056531
CGCCGCTACATCATCTGGCGAAACCGCCATGCCGACGACCGGCGCCTACGCGCCATCGTCGACAGGGCGAACGTTGCCTGATGCGGCACTAGCGGATTGCCACGGACTCCCCGACCGGGATGCGCGCGTATCCCATCGTTAATGCCGAGTTCACGATCATTGCGCAGACGCGCGTTGTTCGCCATCGATCACGGCGGCAGAGTGGGTGACGTCGAACACGACGTCACCCCGACACCGGAGGACAGCATGGACACCACCGCCCACCACGCCCTGACCGCGCAGCCCGGCGACACCGCGGCGGTCGTCGCCGAACTGCGCGACCGCGCCGAGATCGCCGACGCTCTCCACCGGTTCGCCCTCGGGCAGGATCTGAAGGACCGCGAGCTGTTCGCCTCGGCGTTCACCGCCGATGCGGAGCTGGACTTCCGGCCGGCCGCTGCCCGTTGGGGCGCCAAGCCGCCTGTGATGACCGGCCGGGACACCATCGTCAGCACCATCCTGGCCATGTTCACCGGCCGGGTGGACACCACACACCAGGTCACCAACCCGCGCATCACCATCGACGGGAACACCGCCCGGCTCACCGCGCTGGTCGAGGCCCAGCACCTGCTCACCGCTGACCCGGGCACGCACGCCCTGCTCAAGAACCCCTACACCGTCGACCTGGTGCGCGACGGCAGCCGCTGGCTCATCCGCCGGATACGCATCGAGAACACCTGGCTCACCGGCAACCCCGTCGCCATCTTCGGTGCCTGACCGAAAGCCGCCAGCCGTCGACATGGATGGGCAACCTCCTGGCTGCCTCCAGGAGGGCGGCATCGGCCACATCGTCCTGCTCTCCGCTGTCCTGGACGATCGACGATGACACGGTCCGACTGCCCGCCACCTCGATGCAGCCGATCGCCGCGTCCGATGTAGCGGCCCCTTTGACGGGCACCCGCGATATCGCCGGACCCGAGTCCTCTCCTTGGACGAACTCGGCAGGATGATGCTCGCCACCCCCGGCGATCACCGCACGGTCAGCACGGACGACACCGTCGGCCCGTTCGCCTCTCTCCCCGGCAACGCCGTCATCGCCAAGGATGGCGCGCACCTCGCGCCCGCGTACCACCTCAACCGGCTCGCCGCGGCGCAGGCGATCTGCGGCATGTGCCAACCGAGATGTCAGGTCCGCGCTGCGGGTCGGGGCCGCTTACCCGCCAGGCCATCGACCCTGGCGCACCCACATGCCACGATCGTCGGCCTACAGAGCCCAACCGACCGGAAGGAAGCCATGCCCGCCTACGCCATAGCCCACCTGCAAGAAGCCGCCGCACACCCGGAGATCGCCCAGTACATCGAGCGCATCCCCGCCACCTTCGAGCCGTACAGCGGCCGCTTCCTCGTGCACGCCACGCAGCACGAGGTGAAGGAAGGCAGCTGGCCCGGACACGTCGTGGTGATCAGCTTCCCCGGCATCGCCGAGGCACAGGCCTGGTGGGACTCACCCGCATACCAGGAGATCGCACCGCTGCGCTCGCGGCACATCGAGGGCGACATCATCCTGGTCGAAGGCGTCCCCGAGCACTACGACCCGACTGCCACCGCAAGAGCGATGCGGGAGTCCCTGCGTGCCGAGTAGACCGCAGGTTCGGGGCCCTGACTCTGCTGCGGTGCGCGCCGGCGGCGGCCGGGCACGTCCTCGGCCTGCCCCGCTCCGGCTCGGGGCGCCGGCCGCTCCGGTGCCCCGCACGCGATGGCGGTGAACGAGACCGTGCTGGCCTTCGTCCTGGGCGGCACCGCGCCGGGTGCCCCGGGCGGAGTCGGCACGGTGACCGACTGGGCGACCGAGGTGGAGTTCACGCTCCCGGGCGGCCGGCGGAAGGTGCGCCCGGACGCCGTGTGGCAGGCGGCGGAGATCGGGGTGCCGGTGCGGGCCTGGTCCGGGCGGGTTGAGTACGCGTACTCATGCGTTCTGCCGTTCATGCCAGGAGAGTTGGGGCGGAAAGTGACGGACGGGTACGGGGAGGCAACGTGCTCCGGTGGAGCCGGGTGGGTGGGCTGGTGCTCACGGTCGTGCTGGCGGGGGCGGTGGCGGGGTGCTCCGGCGCGCCGGGTGACGAAGGGCTGCGAGCCCGGGCCACGTCGAAGGAAGTGGAGTCGCAACGGGCGGCGGAGGAGGCGAAGATCCGCAACCTGATCGCGCGCCTGGGCGAGGTGGAGGGGCTGGAGCCGGCTCTCACCCGGTTCAGCGACATTGGAGTTGCGGGAGAAGGCCGGCCTGGACCGGTTGGAGTGCCCGCAGTGCGCGGCCGACCGGGAGGTGGGGGAGCTGGGCCCGTTGGTGCTGCCCGCCCCGACCAAGCGGGAGCTGGTGGCCGCGTTGGTCTTCGCCCCGGACGATCCGTGGTGGGAGGCGCGAGTGCTGCACGCGAAGGTGTTCCCGGCGAAGGACCGGAAATGACCTGCTTGGTTCAGCGGCAGAGTTCGAAGATGATGTCGTCGAAGTCGGGGAGGAAGTCGTCGCTGGTGGCCTCGTCGTTGCCGGTCCACAAGCGAATCCAGTCGGTGGTGTCCTCAGCGGAGAGGAAGGCGTCGAAGGGCTCGAAGTCGATACCCTCGCCGCCGTCGTAGTCGAACGGCACTGCCGGCGCGGCGGCCAGGGCGGCGGGGAACCGTCGAGCATCAGTAGCTGTCACGCGGAGAACCTACCGCGGCCCTCCGCACCGCCTCACCCCGTAGCAGGACGCCCAGGGCTGGGGCACGGCGAACCGCCGCCCCGGTCGACGTGGCGTACATACGGCGATGGTAGCCAGGCGGTTCTGACCGGGCATCGGACCGTGGGCGTACAACCCTGGCTGACAGGGCGGCCGGACGACTGTCACCACGGGTTCGATGTGCTGAACACCGCTCGGGCGGCACGATGGGCCGCATGATCGAAGTCCACGAGCTGACGAAGCGTTACGGCAAGAAGCTGGCGGTCAACAACCTGAGCTTCACCGTCAATCCGGGGCAGGTGACCGGGTTCCTCGGCCCCAACGGAGCCGGCAAGAGCACCACCCTGCGGATGATCCTCGGTCTGCACGCCCCCACCAGCGGGACCGTCACCGTCGACGGTCGGCCGTTCCGCTCGCTGCCCCGTGGTCTTCGGCACGTCGGCGCGCTGCTGGACGCCGGCGACGTGCATGGCGGGCGTACCGCCCGGTCCCACCTGCGGGCACTGGCCCGCAGCAACGCGATCCCGCGCAGCCGGGTGGACGAGGTGCTGCGCGAGGTCGGCATCGCCGATGCGGCGGACCGCCGGATCGGCGGTTTCTCCCTCGGCATGCGCCAGCGCCTGGGCATCGCCACCGCGCTGCTCGGCGACCCGCCCGTACTGCTCTTCGACGAGCCGCTCAACGGACTGGACCCGGAGGGCGTGTACTGGGTGCGCGGCCTGTTCCGGGGGCTGGCGGCCGAGGGGCGCACGGTCTTCGTCTCCAGCCACCTGATGTCCGAGATGGAGCACACCGCCGATCAGCTCGTCGTCCTCGGCCGCGGTGAGTTGATCGCCGCGGAGAGCGTGGTGGACTTCGCGGCCCGCGGGGCCGGCCGGAGCGTGCTGGTCCGCACCTCGGACCCGGCGGCGCTGTCGCCACTACTGACCGCCGAGGGCGCCTCGGTGCAGCGGGAGGCGGACGGGAGGCTCACGGTGGTCGGGCTGGAGTCGGACCGGGTCGCCGAGATCGCCTTCGGACACCGCATTCTGCTGAACGAGTTGACAAGTCACACCGGATCGCTGGAGGAGGCGTTCATGGAGCTGACCGCCGACAGCGTCGAGTACCTCGCAGGAGAGACCAAGTGACCGCGCCGAAGACGACCAGGATGACCGCGGTGTCCAACGTGGCGTCCCTGGAGCCCAAGCCCCGCTTCAGTGATCTGTTCGCCGCCGAGTGGATCAAGCTGTGGTCGCTGCGGTCGACCCCTTGGGCCCTGGTCGCCACCGTCGCGCTGGTCCTCACCACCACCATCACCGGCGCCCTGGGCGACCTCCAGAACTACCAGCAGTCCGACGAGGCGCAGCGGGCGTACTTCCGGATGTTCGGGGCGCCGGTCGAGTCGTTCTCCACCGGCGCTGCCACGCTGCTGATCATCGGCGCCGGCGCCATCGGTGCCGTGACCGTCCTCAGTGAGTACACCTCCGGGATGATCCGGACGACCTTCACGGTCGTCCCCGCCCGTAGTTCGGTGATGGCCGCGAAGGTGGCGGTGGTCGCCGTGGTCACGATCGCCCTTGGTGTGGGTGTGGCGTTGGCCTCGTTCGGTGCCGCCCAGGGGATCCTGTCCGGTCAGCACGTCGCCGTCGGCTTCGGGTACTGGGGGGTCATGCGCCTGCTCGTGGCCTCTGCGGTGATCGCTCCGGTCTCCGCCCTCGTGGGCATGGGGTTGGCTGCGGCCATCCGGCACAGCGTGCTCACCATCGTGGCCACGATCGCTCTGCTCTTCGTTCTGCCCTCCATGCTGAACAGCGACAAGCACCTCACTGTCAGCATCCGGCACATGACGATCCCGCAGGCCTGGGAGCGCATCGGCCACGAGCCGTCCGTCACGGAGCACTGGCCGTGGACGGTGGGAGGTGCCTGCATCGTTCTCGGCGCATGGGCGCTGGTCGCCGCAGCCATGGCCATCTTCATCCCGAACCACCGGGACCAGTGAGTGCCGTTCCTGCCGGTCCCCATCCCAGCCGCGGGCCGACGCGGCCGGACTGATCACGTGGAACTCGAACGCTGATTCCACGATCATCCGGCCCGTCGGTCCGCGGCTTTTCCTTTGCCTTCGAAGAGACGCGGTCGTCGAGCACTGCGCCCACCTCGGCATCGACGTGGAAATTGTCCAACGTGAGCCCGGCGCACGAGGGTTCACACCGGAGCCCAAACGGTGGGTGGTCGAGCAGACGCTGGGCACTCTCATGCTCCACCGCAGGCTCGCGCGGGACTACGAGGCAAAGCCGGCCAGCTCGGTGGCGGTGATCCACTGGTCCATGACCGACGTGATGCTCCGCCGGCTCACCCGGGCCGCCATCCCGACATGGTGCGACCCGCCACCCTGGCGTCCGGCACCTGTGACCAGCGGGAGCGTCGATGAGGGAACTCCTGGACAAGATCGAGTCCCGGCAGCAGCTCGTCCTCGAGACAGCCGAGGAACTACGTGAGCAGATCGCCCGTCTCGCCGAACAACTCGCGGCTGCCGAAGACACGTCCGCGAGGCCCGCGCCGAGGATCCGGCGCGGGCCTGCGTGGTGGTCACCGCCGACCGCGAACTGCGCACCCGGGTGGGCGCGTTGGGTGCGGCCGTCACCGGCCCCCGGAGCGTCCGGGGCTGAGCCCGGGGCCCGGGATCCGGGTCAGTGGGCAGAGCGGATCTGGAGGGCGTTGATGCCCCAGTGGATCGACGGGTCCGAGGTGTGCACGGTGAACTGGAAGTCCCGGCCGGGACGGGCGGGGATGTCCACCGAGCCGACGCCGACGGAGTCCACCGGGCACTGCACCGTGAAGTCGGCCGGAGCCAGACCGCCGACGTGCACCTGCACCGACCCGCCGCCCTGACAGCCGACGGTGACGGCGATCGGCAGCGTCTCGATCACCGAGGCCGTCACCGCGCTGCCGTTCCCGATCCAGTCGGGGATCGAGAACATGGTGTCCTCGTCCGGGGCCGGCGGCAGGATCTGGCCCGTCCCCGGCTGACCGAAGGGCTCGTCCGAGGCCGGTGCCGGGTCGGCGGGCTGCGCCGATGCCGTCCCGGCGAACGCCAGCGTCACCCCCAGCACCCCGGCCGCTGCGGTGAGCGTGCGCGTCTTCGTCGGCTTCATCGTGGTCCCCCCTGCTGTGTTCACGTGTCGTACCGGTGTTCGGCACACGAAGTTGATCCTAGAGCGCGGCACCGTCCGGCAGCACGACAACGACGGGGACGGCTGGCGCGAGTACGACGACTCGGTGCCGGTCGTCGCGACCACGCTGGAACTCTTGGCCGAGCACGGCCTGCTCGGCCCGGTGTGGTGGCGCTTCGGCCGCCCCGGTCGGCATTCCCTGATCGAGGCGTTGGACAACCCGGACCACCGGGCCGCCTACGACCAGCGCCAGGCCGCCCGGGAGAAGAAGGCCCGCCAGGCCCACCGCGAGCTGATGCGGACACCCTGGCCTGTGCCGACTGTGGCCAGCGTGCGTGGAGGCCGTGGTGGCCGTCTGGCAGGCCTGGATCTGGGACCGGGAACGCGGACGCCCGCCGTGGACTGGCCGACAAATCCCGTTGCCGGGCAGCGCAGCTTTCGGCAGGCTGCTCGTTATGACGATCCGTCGAAAGGCCAATGGCGCGTAGGTCGCCCGCCCGCGTGCGCGCGGGCCTGAGCCGCATGCCCCGCCCGTATGAGCTGCTCTGGCTTTCGTGGAGTCCCTGATGTCTGGGTTTGTTACGATCCAGGCGTAAGGAGAACCACGAGCAGTGCCAGCACCACGTAAGTA
>NZ_JBHTTU010000181.1:0-6416 GCF_042794375.1 Kitasatospora sp. NPDC056531
ACAGGCCATGGACACTGGCCTGGAACTACACCTTCCTCAACGGAACCTCCTCATCGGTGAGTTCACTCAGCTCAAGCAGCCTCGTGTCGCACGAAGCACTCTTCAATGCACCACCTGATACCGGCGACGCGCACCAGCGCGGACAGGGCCACCTCGTCCGGTGACCAGCACAGGTAGAAGGCGAGTTCGCCGGTCGCGGTGTTGCGGCGGATCAGCAGGCACCGGTTCTTGTCGGCTCCGGTCTGCACCCACGCCCAGTCGTAGTAGCGCGGGCCCTTCGCTCCGGCGCCGGCGCTCTGCCGGTGCCAGGTGTCCCGGGGCAGTGAGGCGGCCACGGTGTCGGCCTGGACAACCGTGCGGTTCTCGTTGATCCGCACCTTGGTGGTGCAGGCGACCGCCAGGACGTAGCCGATCCCGCGTGCCTCCAGGGCGGAACGAAGTTGTGGGTCCTGGCCGTAGACCTCGTCGCCGGTCACCCAGGAGGAGGAGCACCCGGCGTCCAGGGCCGCTTCGATCATCTGCAGGGCCAGGCGGGGCTTGGTGGCGAACTCCACCTGCTCGGGGACCCCAGAGCCCGACCGGCGATCGGGATCCCGGCACCAGGTGTGCTCGGGAAGGTAAAGCCGACGGTCGATCAGCGCCCGTCCCCGCGGCGATGCGTAGGCAAGGAACACGCCGACCTGGGCATTCTCGATCCGACCGGCAGTGCCGGTGTACTGCCGCTGCACGCCCGCCGAACGCAGGCCCTTCTTCAGGAACCCCGTCTCGTCCACGATCAGCACGCCGTCACCACCGAGGTGGTCCAGCACGTAGGAACGGACCTCGTCGCGCACCCCGTCGGCGTCCCAGCGTGCGCTTCGAAGCAGCCGCTGCATCGCGCCGGGTCGGGCATGGCCGGCCTCCTCGGCCAGCTGCCAGCAGTTCTTGCGTTCGACGCCGGACAGTAGTCCGAGGACGAACGCCCGTGCCGTCGCCCTCGGTTCCACGCGGCGGAACCGGCCCGCGATGCGGGCCATGGCCTGGTCGAACATCGCCCGCCAGCGGGCAGGGTCTACGCTATGACCCGCGGCCATCGCACCATCTTCAGAAGTCCACACAACCTCTGATGATCACGCGGTGGCCGCTTTCGTATCGGCCTCTGCAACCAGCTGGTGCCACGCGTGGGTGCATCCGTCAGTGCAGAACCGCTCCCGACGGCGCTTGTCAGCCACCCCCAGCAGCGCGACCAACAGCCGAAACGCTTTCACGCGCTCGTCCTGCGGCAGATTGATGATCTTCGTCAGTTGCCCGGCCAACTGCCCACGCGTGATCAGCACGGCCGGGGTGTGTGTCGGCCGGATACCGGCGATCCGTACGCTCTCGGGACCGTCCTCCACCGTCGCCCGCGCCTGGATGCAGTGTCCGCCCAGATCCCGAAGGACCTCGAACTGGTCCTGAGCGGGCAGGGCTTCGAACCACTCGACACCCTGCCCGATCGGGCGCAGGCCCTGCGCGAGCTCGTTCACCATGACCGTGCGCTCGTCGATCCGCCAACCTCCGCGATCCGGCTGAGGCCAGTAGCCCCCGAAGGCCATCGAATCAGATCGCGAAGTATGACTGGAGTACTAACCAGCTGAAACAGGGGGTCTGCGCCCAAGAGCTCAGATCACGCGTTTGAGCTGCGCGGATGCTACACGAACCATCAGGGTACGCACCTACGCACCCCCTACTGATCCGTGACGGATTCGCCCGACTCCCGCCGCCCCGTAGCGTCGTAGACGTCAGCCACACCCCCCGACACCTTGGGAGCAGCCATGACCGCCTACGCCCTGGCCCAGGTCCACTCCGCCGACTTCTGCCCCGACATCGTCGAGTACCTGCAGCGCATCGACGCCACCCTCGACGCCTTCGGCGGTCGCTTCATCGTCCACGGCGGCACGTTCGAGACGCTGGAGGGCAGTTGGGGGCCGCTCGGCCTCATCCTGATCGAGTTCCCCGACTACGAGCGGGCCCGCGCCTGGTACGACTCGCCCGCCTACCGGGACATCCTGGAGCTGCGCACCCGCCACATGGTCGCCGACGTGATCATCGCCGAGGGCGTGCCGGTCGGCTACCGGGGCGAGCAGAGCCTCAAGGGGCACTGAGCCCCGAGGTGCGCCGCGGGCTAGGGGACGACCTGCTGGAGGTGCTTGGTCATCGGCACCGCGAGGTCCATGAAGTGCGGCATCCGCTCCACGATGGTGTTGCCGTCCAGGAAGAGCACCGTGTCGCGGACCCGCACGGCGAGCACCTCCTGGACCGCGTACGGGCCCTTCGGCACGTTCTTCAGGTCGAGGGCCTCGTCGCCGAGGTTCGGCACCGGGGTGACGGTCACCGTGACCGGTACCTGCTGATCCCCCCAGTCGCGGCCGGTGTACGACTTGCACTTGTCGGCGTAGGCGCGGATCCCGGCGAGCATCTTGGTGGCGGTGCCGGGGAAGTAGGAGTTCAGGACGATCTGGGACTCGTTGTCGCCGTCGGACGCGTCGGCCAGGGCCTGCGCGGCCTGGTAGTCGAGGCCGAGCGTGGTCCCGCTCGCGTTGCCGAGCCAGGTGCAGGGGTGGTCCGAGAGGGTCGGCTTGTCCGTCTCGTCCCGGAAGGCGTCGCCGCTGTCGACCTCGGTGTCCGCCTTCATCGTCCAACCGTGGGGCAGGGTCGCCGGGGTGGGCAGCAGCGCCTTCATGGCCGCGCCGCTCAGCGGCTGCGGACCGCTCGGGGTGGGGGTCGGAGTGGTGAAGACGGGCGCGGCGCTGTCGTCGAGCGTCGGTGTGGTGCCGGTGGACGGCGAGTTGCTCGCAGTGGCGCTGATGGTCGGCACCGGCGGCGGCGAGGCGCTGCCCGCCGACAACGGGCCGGGCAGGTGCAGGTTGTTGGACGCGCACCCGGTCAGGACGACGGCGGCGCAGACGGCCACCGCAGCGCCGACGGCGACTGGAGTTCTGGTCGTGGACACAAGGATCCCCCCGATCCTCAGCAGGCAGAAGAGAGCGGCACGTGAGGCGCTTCGCGCACGTGCGGTGGTCATCCTGCCACGCGCCGCTACCGCCCCGTCCGTCGGCCCGTCACCTACCGTGCCGCAGGACCCTCCAGCCGCTCGCGCCACCAGCCGACCGTCGCCGCGAGCTGCTCCGCCAGCGGCGTGGCCCGGACGGTGAACTCCGCCTCGTAGGCGGAGGCGTCCACCGTGAACGGGCGGTCGAACTGGTAACGGACCTCGCGCAGTTCGCGCAGCAGCGGGGAGAACAGCCCGGCCACGCCGAGCAGGACGGGGGACAGGCGGCGCACCGCGACCGGGCCGGTGCCGGCCTCGGCGGCCAGGCGCTCGACCATCGCACGCACCGACAGGGCGGGGGTGTTGGGCACGTGCCAGGCCCGGCCCCAGGCGCGTTCCTCGCCCGCGACCTCGACCAGCGCCCGGGCCACGTCGGGCAGGTAGGTCCAGCTGTGCGGGGTGTCCGGGTCGCCGAGCGCCGCGACCGGACGGCCCTTCAGCAGGGCCGGCATCGCCCGGGCGGCCAGGTGGCCGCCGTCGGTGACGCCCGGTCCGAAGAAGTCCGAGGCCCGCACCTCCACGGCCCGGATCCGCCCGGCCTCGTGCAGCGCCCGCGCCTGCTCCCAGGCCGCCGCCCGCACCCGCCCCTTGGGGCCGGTCGCGGCCAGCGGCAGGTCCTCGGTCATCGGACGCTCGACCGGGCCGTAGCCGTACAGGTTGCCGAGCATGACCAGCACCGCGCCGCTGTCCTCGGCCGCCGCGCACAGTGCGGAGTTGAGGGCGGGCCAGCGCTCGGTCCACTGCGGCAGCGGCGGCGCGGCGCAGCCGTAGAGCGCGACGGCGCCGCGGGCGGCCCGGGTCAGCCCGGCGGGGTCGCTCGCGTCGAGGGCGAGGTGTTCGACGCCCTCGACGGCCTGCCCGGCGGGGCGCCCGGTGCGGGTGGCGACCCGGACCCGGTGACCCTGTTCGGCCAGCAGGCGGGCGGTGGCGGCCCCGGCGGGCCCGTGTCCGACGACCAGATGGAAGCTCATCCGCCCACCCTAACGGCGTACTTGACCAGGCGGGACACGCCTTCGGGCGGGGTCCGGCGGCCCGGACAAATACCTGGTATGGCAAAAGTAAAAGAGGATCTATGCTGTGGGGCGTTCATGATCCCTTCACATGAAGAAGACAGGTTCCGCTACATGAAGCTGCCCCGGGTGTCCGCCGTCGTCGCGGCCGCCGTCCTGGCCCCCGCCGTGCTGTTCCCCTCGACGGCCTCGGCCGCCGACGCCCCCCAGCCGGCCGGCGTCTCCGGCCCTGACACCGCCTCGGGTTCCGCGCCGGACGCCGCCCCCACCGAGGGTGCCGACGGCCAGGAGCAGCGCGACCGCGCCGAGATCCAGCGGATCCTGGCCGACAAGGAGACCGGGCCCGGCGTGCGCGAGGCGGCCGAGAAGGCCCTCAAGGGCACCGCCGCCGAGATGCGGCACTTCCTGGAGACCGAGCTGCCCCGGCAGCGCGCCATCGACAACCGGGTGAAGGTCGCCCAGCTCATCTCCTCCGGCGGCCGCGCCGTGCGCGAGGGGGCCAGCAAGGCGATGGACGGCAGCGACGCGGACATCCTGGCCTTCCTCAACGAGGGCTGGGCCAAGGCCCGCGCCCTGGACGAGGCCGCCGCGAACAAGCCCGCCGACAAGCCCGCCGACAAGGTGGCCGACAAGCCCGCCGGGCAGCAGGACCAGGGCGCCCAGCAGCCGCAGACCGTCCAGCCGGCCGCCCTGACCGGGACCACCACCACTGGCACCACCGGCTCCGGCACCGCCGCCACGGGTACGGGCACGGGCGTGGGCGTCGAGGCCACCGCCACCCGCACCGGCACGCTCGCCGCCACCGGCACCGACGGGCTCGGCTGGGAGGCCGGCGGCGCCGCCGCGGCCCTCGCCGCCGGGGCCGCGCTGGTCGCGATCTCCCGTCGCCGCTCCGCCGAGAGCTGACACCCCGTACCTCCCCGGCCGTCGCCGCCGTCACGGCGACGGCCGGGGATGCGCGTGTCTCGGCCGCCGGGCGGCTCAGTCCCCGTCCCCGCCGCCCCCGCCGTTCACGCTCCTGCGCCGCCTGCGCCGGCGGCGCTGACTGCGTTCGAGGCGCCGCAGCACCTCTCCCGCGCCGAGCGTGACGGCCGCGACCGCGCGCGCCCAGCGCGGCCCGCCGCGCTCGGCCCACACCACGCAGCCGCACCCGGCGACGACCAGCACCAGCAGCGCGACCAGCACCGTACCGAGCACCACGGTCACCCCTTTCCTCTTCCGGCCCACCCAGTTCGGCCGCGAACCCCCCACTGTGTCAGGATGCGCACCCGAAAGCCCTGATGATCGACTGAACGACCCGAGGAGTCACCCGTGGCCACTGCCCGGTTCGCCACCCTGCACACCACGGCCGGCCCGATCCGGCTGGAACTGTTCCCGTTCCACGCGCCGAAGACGGTCCGCAACTTCGTCGAACTCGCCGAGGGCACCCGGGAGTACACCGACCCGCGCACCGGCGAGCCGGGCAGCGGCCCGTACTACGACGGCACGCTGTTCCACCGGGTGATCGCGGGCTTCATGATCCAAGGCGGCGACCCGACCGGCACCGGCACCGGCGGCCCGGGCTACGCCTTCGCGGACGAGTTCCACCCGGAGCTGTTCTTCACCAAGCCCTACCTGCTGGCGATGGCCAACTCCGGCCCGGGCACCAACGGTTCGCAGTTCTTCATCACGGTGGGCACCCCCACCCACCTCAACCGCCGCCACACCATCTTCGGCCAGGTCGCCGACGCCGCCTCCAAGGCCGTCGTCGACGCGATCGCCGCCGCGCCCACCGAGGACGACCGCCCGGTCGAGGACGTGGTCGTCACCTCCGTCGAGATCACCTACTCCTGACCGACTGACCGACTGACCGACCGATCGGAGCGGCGATGGACGGCCCCGAGCCGATGACGGCCTTCCCGCCCCGCCCGGTGCGCGGCGTGCGGGCCCGGTACGTGTTCCAGGCGGGCTGCCCGAGCGATGTCGCGGACTCCACGGTGGACTTCGAGCCGTGGGAGGATGGCGTGCACCTGGAGGTCGCCGCCGGCGCGACCGTGCTCGGCGACCCGACGCCGGAGGACCTCGCCCGCTACCACGCCGCGCTGGCCGAGGGAGTGCGCGTGGAGCTGACCGAGCAACTGCCCGGCGTCCCCGTGGCGTTGGCGTTGGTGGTGCACCACACCGTCGTGCACGCCGTGGACACCAGCGAGCACTCCTACCGCAAGGCCGGGCGCCTGGCCGTACACGAGGTGCTCGCCCACCTGGGACTGCCGGTGGACGGGCAGACGCCGGGCCGCCGCCCGGCCGAGCGCGGGCGACGGTAGGACGGGATCTGACGGCCGGGGCCGGTTCTGACG
>NZ_JBHTTU010000182.1:0-4546 GCF_042794375.1 Kitasatospora sp. NPDC056531
GGGGACGGAGGCGGAGGCCTCGGGGGCGCCGGCGTTCGGGGCGGGTGCGGGGAGCGGCTCGGGCAGCGTGACGCCCTCCCCCGACCGCGGTGCACCCCACACCCGGGGGTCGAGGAACGTCGCGCTCTCGACCTCGGCGGCGTCGAGACGCGCCGTGGCTTCCGGGTCCGGCGCGCCGAGGCCCGCGGGGGAAAGCCGGACCGTGCGGTCCGCGCGCGGGTCGGGAGCCTTGTCGAGACGCACCGTCGCCTCGGGGTCCGCTGCACCGAGGGGTGAACGGGCCAGGCGGACCGTCCCGTCCGCACGCGGGTCGGGGGCGCCGTCAAGGCGCACCGTCGTCTCCACGTCCGCGCGGGAGAGCCGGACCGTGCCGGCCTCCCCCGCCGTGCCGGGTGCCGGGTGGCGGGTTTCCTCCCCCTCGCCCGTACCCGGACCGAGCCGGACGGTCTGGTCTGCGCCCGGGGTGGGGGCGGCGTCGGGGTGGGGCGTGGACATGGCTTTCTCCAGGGCGAGGGGTGGGGCGGGGTGGTTCGCGCCGCCGGGTGGCGGACCGGCAGGGGCCGGGTCAGCGGGGCGGGTTGCAGGTGAAGGCGTACATCTCGGCGGACGTCTTGCCCGGCACGGTCGCGGCCGGCGAGGTGCCGACGCGTACGCCCCAGGTCGTGAAGTTGTCGGCGGAGCCGAAGTCGTGGGTGCGGGTGATGGTGGCGCGGCCGTTCTGGACCGGCACCGTGTCGGTGGCGACGGTGACGGCGCGTCCGCCCGAGCTGTGGTACCAGCTGAGCGTCAGCGTCCCGGTCGCGTTGCCCTGGGCGACCACCGTGACGGTGGCGGTCAGGGCCCAACGTCCGCCGCAGGCAAGGGAGTCCAGGTTCACCGAGCTGATCGTGATGGTCGCGGGGGCGACGCTCTGGCTCGGCGAGGGCGAGGGCGTGGGCGCCGAGGAGGTCGGCCCGGCCTGGGTGGGGGCGGGGCCGGCGGGCGGGGCGGATGCCGGTGCGGCAGGGCCGGCCGGTGCCGGTTGCGGGCCGGTTGCGGGGGTGGCGGACGTCCCCGGGGCGGCGGGCGTCTTGCCGGTCGGCGTGGCGGTGGGGGCGCCGCTCGGGGTGGTGGACGCGGTGGTGGAAGCGGTGGCCGTCGGCGTCGCCGGGGCGGACGGGGTCGGGGTGGCGCCGGCCGTGCTCGGGGCCGCGGACGGGCCGTCCACCGGGTCGTGGGCGGCGAGGCTGGTGGTCGCCTCGGGCGAGGCACTGCCGAGCACCGTGTGGGCGCCGCCGCCGGTGGCCCGCGCCATCGCCACGGTGGTCAGGGTGGCCAGGGCGATGACGCCGGCCGCGACGCCGGTGAGCACCTTGCCGCGGGTCCCGAGACGGGCAGTCAGGGGCAGGCGTGCGACCGCCGGGGCGGCGTCGGCGCCGAAGCCGGACCCCGCGTCGGCCCCGGCGTCGGTGTAGGCGTCCGCCTCGACCGGGCCCAGGAGGGTGTGGGCCAGCGAGGTGCCACCGCCGGCCGCTCCCCCGGCGCCGGGCAGCAGCAGCGCGAGCAGGCCGACCAGCGCCGTCAGGTCGCGGCGGCCCTTCTCCTCCCAGTGCGGCCCGTAGGCGGCGGCCGCCACCTTCTCCAGCTCCTCGACGAGCGCGGCCGCGCTGTCGGGCCGGGCGTCCGGCTCCTTGGCCAGGCCCGACAGGATCAGCGGCCGGACCGGGGCCGGGGCCAGCTCGGCGGGGATCGGCGCCTCGGTGTGCTGGACGGCGAGTTCGGCGATCGTGGCGCCCTCGTAGGGGCGGGTGCCGGTGAGGCACTCGAAGAACGTGACGGTCGCCGCGTAGACGTCGCCCGCCGGGGACGCGGCCCGGCCCGCCCACTGCTCGGGCGGCATGTAGGCGGGGGTGCCGGAGACGTCGCGGTCCGCGCCGCTGGGCACGGCGATGCCGAAGTCGACCAGCTTGGACGTGCCGGCCGTGTCAACCAGCACGTTGGCGGGCTTGTAGTCGCGGTGCACCACGCCGGCCTCGTGCGCGGCGGCCAGGCCCAGCAGCGAGCCCTTCAGCACCACCAGGGCGGCCTCGGCGGTGGTGGCACCCTCCGAGCGCAGCAGGTCGCGCAGCGCGATCCCGTCGACCAGCTCCATCACGATGGCCGAGCCCCGCTCGCCCTCCACGTACTCGTAGAGCCGGGTGACGTACGGGGAGTCGATGCCGGCGAGGACCTCGGCCTCGGCGCGCAGCGCGGTGGAGGCGGCGCAGGCGTGGAGGTGCTTGATCGCCACCGGGGTACCGGTGTCCCGGTGGCGGGCGAGCACGACCCGGCCGCTCGCCCCGGCGCCGAGCTCCCGCTCGTAGAGGTACTCCGGGAGCTCCCAGAGGCCCTCGTCCGCCTCGGGCGCCGGTCCCGTGGGGGCGGGTGCGGTGCCGCCCCCGCCGGGTCTGCCGTCCTCGGTCTGTCTGTCGTCCATCGCCTTGCGCTCTTCCCGTCCTGCTCACTGCCTGCTCGGCTTCGCGGCGCCGCACCTTACGGCACGGCGACTACCGGCGGGGACGCGGGCCGTGAACGGCGGGTTCCGGGCTCCACGGCCGGGAAGGTCACGATTCGGGTGCTTCGTACAGGGCCCCAATTCCGGCCGTACGGGCAGAGCCGGCTGTCGAAGCCCTCGGACGCCCCGGAGCGCGACGCCTCCGACGGCCCGATCACGTCGATGCCGTGCCCGGACCTCGTGGTGGAAGGCTTCATGACGACACACGCACCGGCGAATGCTGTTGCTTTGTCCGCTGGAACCGGCCAGGCCTGCGCTCGGGTGACTCCCGCCTCCGCTGCGCGCATTGCGCTCATCCCCTGGGACACCTACCGGTGAACATGTGTCACGTGAACACTGACCCCGCTCCCGGGAAGGCCCTCATGCCCGCTGACGACGAACTCCACCGTTTCCTCGCCGCCCTCAGCCCCGCCAGCCGCGAAAAGGTGCAGGCGCAGCCACGCGAGCGGCAGGAGCAACTAGCTGCGGCCTGGGAGACCGAACTCAGCGAGGACACCGATCTGGACACGCTCGATGAGCTGTCGCCTGACGCGGCCGCGGACGAGGCGGCCGAGCGGGTGGTACGGGACTTCTTCGCGTAGTGACTCGCGGGGCTGATCGCCCCTTGGGGAGGATCGGAGCTCACCACCGGGTCCCGTCGGCGGCCAGCGGGCCCGTAGGGCAGCAGTAGAACGGGCCCGGCCGAGTCCGGTGTCCGTGGTCGGCACTTCGCTGCCGGAGCCCCGAGAAGGCACTGGAGGCCGTCACCTGCGGGTGGCGGCCTTCCGGCGTTGGCACCCTTGGGGGGCGATCGGCGGATGGCGCCCTCGGCGATGCGGTGGCGGGTCGCCCGGAGTGCGTTTCCAGGGTGGGGGTGGGGCGGGGTCGGTGGCGGACCAGGGCCAGGTGCACTCCGGTGCGCTCGCGCAGCGTGAGCAGGCCGGTGATACGGCGGCGGGTGAGCAGGTGGGCGCGCAGCACGGCGAGGTGGGTGATGGGGGTGGCGAAGCGGTTCTCGTGGACCACGGCCCATGGGCCGCTGCCGTCAGGCCCGCTTACTCGCCCCCTCCTGCCCCATTGGCGGGCGCGGCGTTGGTGGCGGCCACCGCGCGGTGCAGGGCCCGCGCAATCTTCACGGCGTCGCCGACGGCCCAGACGTGGATGAAGAACATGCGGGGCGAGTCGACCAAGCCGTGATTGTGCAGTTCGACGATCCCGATCCCGTCGCGCTGGAGTACGCCCAGCACATGCTGCGCCTCCCCGGCCAGCACGGCGACATCCCCGCTGAGCGCGGCGCGGCCTCCCCCCACCGGCTGGAAGCTGAAGGCCGTGGTCGCCCCGGAACCGGGCGGCAGGACATAGCTGCCGTCGGTGATCGTCTCGCGGCGCAGGAAGGCGGACTTGTAGACACTGCCGTAGACGGTGCCTGTGGTGCCCAGGGCGGCGTCGATGCCCGCCGTGTCCAGCTCCAGCTTCTTCGGCTGCGTCGTCGAGGACTTGGCGGGCGGCGTGCCCGTGTGGGCGAACGCGGCGTGCAGGCCGCGGGCCAGGGCCGGGGCGTTCGGACCGTGTCCGTGCGTATGGATCCACACGAGACGGGGAGTGTGGGCGGGCAGGTGGTTGTGAATGGCCACCTGCTCGATGCCGTGTGACTGCAGCGCGCCGATCACCGGGGACAGTTCCGCCTCGGTGACGGCCAGTTCTCCCATGGTCAGGGTGGTCTTGTCGGCATAGCGGATGAAGGACACGTGCGAGCCGACCGCGAGTTCCGGCGACACGGTGACGCCGTGGGAGACGACATGCAGGTCGGTGCGCGGGAAAGCCGTCCGGTAGATCAGCCTGCCCAGCATGCTGCCCTTGCGGCCCAGCTCCGCCGCGACGTGAGTCCAGTCCCCTGCGGTGCTCTCAGCCGGACGCACCGGCGCGCCGGCCTCCCTGCCGTCAGCGCCCGCCTCGCCTCCGTGGGCGTGGTCCGTGCCGCCGTACGCCCCTTCGTGTAAGGCGTCCTGCCCGGCACCGACGGCCCGTCCCGGC
>NZ_JBHTTU010000182.1:4556-6314 GCF_042794375.1 Kitasatospora sp. NPDC056531
CCAGCATGGCCGTGGTCAGGACGCGGCGTCGTGATGTCCCTGCGTCTGTTCCGGTCGGTCCCGGCCTCGCTTCAGTAGCCACGTGTTCGCCTCCCGACGTGCCGCGTCGTGAGATCAAAACACCGTTCGTCGTGCGGACGACGATTCGACACACGCGGACCGACCGATCCACCCCCGGATGGGGTGTGTCCGGGCCGGCGCACTTATTCCTGACGTGCCGTGTTCCCGGCCTCGCCCGCGGTTCGAGCCCGTCGTCGAGGTCCGGGCCAGGGATAGCCGAGCTGATCGGCGAACTCCTTCGAACCTCCGCAGACCTCGGCGACCTCGCGGGGATCTTCGGCCGTGAGGCGCGCCTCAAGGGCTTCGACTTGGTCGGCGGGGTGGTCTCCGGAGATCGGAATGGTCAGCCTGAACTGAAGCCAAGGGCGGTCTTCCCTGATCGCGGAGCGGCCGGGGTGGAACAGGAAGACGGTGATCTGGTCAGGTTCCCAGGGCCAGGCGGAGACAGCTCCCAGCTCGCATTCCCAGGTCGTCAGCCAGCCGGTGTGCTCCCGGAGCCGCTCCTCCAGCAGCCTGGCGACTGTTCGGGCCGGCCACTCCCAGGTGTGATCCGCCACGGCCCGGTCGATCTCTCCTTCGTACTGATCGACGTCGAACCGGAACTCCGGGAGACAAACCTCCTCGACATCCGGGTTGCGCCAGCCGCTCCAGACCACGTGCTGCCCATCGCGCCTGACGGTGACGTAGACAGCGCCGCAGCATCCCTCAGTGCATCCAGCCTCAGCAAGCCGCACCTCGCGAGGAGCGTCGGTCGCGTGCAGCGGCGTCTTCGGGCCCAACAGATGGCGAGGATCCTCTGCTGGGCCCTCGTCGAACACCTCGGCCAGGACGTCCCGTCCGTCGACGATCGGTCGGCATTCCACTGTGGCCCCCGGGCTCCCGAGCGGTGGCACGACGACGCGGAGGGACAGCCGATGCAATTCTGTAGTCACTGCCTGATGGTCTCGAAGTCAACGGACGTTGTCAGTTGCGTTTCTGCTCGGAAGGGGCGGGCGCCGCGCCGCGTGCTGCTTCGCATTGATCCGCAGTCACTCGATCGGCGACTCCACCGGCGCCGGCTGCTGCTCGCCCTCCCCCGCCGCGGATCCCGCACACGCCAGGCGCGCCGCCGCCCTTCACCACTGCCGGACCGCCCTCGGCCGCACCGGCCTCGGCATGCCGCCGGCCCGTTGCCTGCCCCGTGAACCGGGCAACGGGCCGACGGATCCCTGCTCGCCGGCGCCCCTCGGCAGGCGGCGGCTCAGGCCTGAGGCGCCTGCGCCTGGGTCTGCTGCGCGGTCGGCTGGTCGCCCGCCTTGTCGACGATCGCTCGCTTCACCACGGCGGCCTGGCCGAAGACCGTGCCGGGAGCGCCGAAGTCGCTGCCCTGGTCAACGACCACGGCGCGGTGGCCGAGGAACGCGTAGCTGTCCCTGTCGAAGATCCATTCCATCCGGGCGCCGTCGGCGACCCGCGCCACCGCGATGCCGTGCCGCCCGGTGATGTCCACCACGTCGTCCTCCAGGGTGACGCCCGGGATCTTCGACGCCGCCTGGTAGAGCGCGGCGGTGACGGCCGGCGGCGCGATCTGCTCCTTCAGCAGTTCGTTGATGGCCTTGAACGCCCGTTCCTCCTTCGGACGCTTGCCGACGGTCTCGTCGTAGAGCTTCTGGAGCAGCGTGTCCGGGTCGGTCGGGAGGGTGGCCAGGTACTCGTACG